>CAIXXC010000220.1 GCA_903923205.1 uncultured Rhodospirillales bacterium
CACCTGATTGAACCCAGTGACACTACCCGAGACGGAGATATTGCTGACGGTGCCCGAATTGATCCCGGCGAGCAGACCGAAGACCTGAAAACCGCTCCCGCTGCTGCCTGTCACCGAGCCGCCGCTCAGGTTAAGATTTTCTACCAACCCACCAGTGCCAATCTCGCTGAACAGGCCGAGATTGTTGGCCGTGGTGTTATTGATCGTAAGCCCGGATATGGTAAAGCCTAAGCCATCGAGAATTCCGGTGAAGGCGGTTGGAGCGAGGTTCCCGCCTGCGGCATTGTAGCCGATCGGCGTGAAATTGCTGATGGACGAGACATCAATGCCGTTGGCGAGATAGTAGTCGCCATTCAGTCCCAATCCTTCTAGTTGGGTAGCCGTGCTAACCGCTTGGAACAGCGAAGTACCTACATAGACAGGGCCCGGATTGGCCATGAGATAGGGCGTGGTCACACCGCTGCCATCGGCCCAGACACTCGTGAGCGAGAAGGCGGGCAAGGAGCCTTCAAGCGTCGCGAGGGAGACGCCGCCGGTTGTAGAGGCGGTGTTACCGATACCGACGGAATTGCCGGCCCCTTGGATCCAGTAGCCGTCGGTGACCACCGCAGCCGAGACACCCGTGGAGATAAAGCCGAGCAGGCCACCACCGGTGCCCCCGGTTGCAGCGCCTGTCGCGAAAACATTCGTAATTACGCCAAAATCTGCGCGCCCGACGAGACCGCCGGTGTAATCCCCTGCGGCCGCGCTCACGTTACCAAGCGCGTAGGAATCGATGACCGTCCCTGTCGCGCTATTGATATATCCGACGAGTCCGCCAACAAACCCCGACCCACTCGCGGCGACCGAGACTGTGCCGGTCGCATAAGACTGGTCAATTGTCGCCCCGGTTCCGCTTATTTGACCGACCAAGCCACCGACATTTGCCGTCAGGGCTCCCCCCGGCGGCGTCGCAGAGATTGCGGCAGTAGAACTGGAGTCGAGGATAAGCCCGCCATCTTGTTCACCAACCAGAGCGCCCACGCTGACGGGACCATTCGCCGTAACACTTCCGGATATCGAGACATCAAGAATCTCACCGGAAAGCAACGCGCCGGCTAGGCCAGCGAAGCCGCTGCCCCCCGTCGGCACGTAGGTGTCGGTGGCATTGACATTCACAAAATGCAAATGCTCGATCTGCGCGCCCTGTAGCGAAGCGAATACACCCGCGTAGCTGTCTGAGACGCTGATAGACAGATTCGAGATCGTGAAGCCGAGGCCATCAAGGATGCCGGAGAAAATGCTGATCGGGGTGAAATAGCCAGAGCTGCCAGCGTCAATATTGTTGGCGATAAAGTAATCGCCTGAAGATGTGATTGCCTGCAGCTGCGCCGGTGTGCTGACCGCCTGGAACAATGTAGCGCCGATATAGGCAGGACCAGGGTTGGCGATCAGATAGGGGGTTGTCGCACCCGAGGCATCAGCCCAGATGCTGGTGGCGAAGCCGGTAAAAAGGCTGGCCTCAAGGCTGGCGACTGTCGTGAGCCTGCTGTTGCCGTCAAGAGTCGCGCTGCTAAAGCCGATGAGGCCACCGACGCTGGTGCTGCTGATAGCCGAAACGTTCCCGGTCGCGTAGGCGTTTGTGATCGAACCCGAATTGAACGTGCCGATGAGCGCTCCGATCGAATCGGAAGTGGCGCCTACCGAGACGTTACCAGTCGCGAAACTGTCGATAAGCGTCGCCGATGTTATGGAACCGGCGAGGCCACCGACATATTGCGAGAAGCTGCTGCCGAGGATCGACCCGACTGCATAGCTTTCTGAAACAGTGCCGCCAAAGATCGATCCGACCAAGCCGCCGACACTGGTATCGCCGCTGTTGATGCTGATCAGTCCGGAGGCATAGCTCTCTGTGACGAGGCCACCGCCATTCTCGCCGACGAGACCGCCAATCGAATCGACGCTGCCGCCGGTGATAGAGAGAGCGCCCGTGGCGTAGCTCATCTCGATCGTTCCGAGGTTTTCTCCGGCTAGCCCACCAACCACCAGAGAATTGATAGGCGCAGTGACATTGCCAGTTGCATACGCGTTGAGGATTGTTCCTGCCGCTTCGTTTATACCGACGAGGCCGCCGGATTGGGTCGCGCCGCCAACCCCCACTGCCACTGCACCGGTCGCGAAACTGGATTGGACGAGGCCGGCATTATCGCCCACGAGGCCGCCAGTACTGATGACGGCAGCCTGGCCGACGATAGCGACGCCAGCGCCACTACCGATGATCGATCCGCTGGCAGCATTGAACCCAACCAGGCCGCCGACATTGTAATCCCCAGTGACCGAGCCACCGGCAAGCGCAAAAACGCTCGAAATAGTGCCACTATTCTGGCCTGCAAGAAGCCCCGTACCTTCTCCGGGAACGTTATGGAGCTGGTTTCCCATACCGGAAACACTGCCCGACAGGCTCAGGTTGGAGACAACGCCGCCGGAACCGATATCACTGAACAAACCGATATCGTTATTCGCACTCTGAACGATCGCCAAGCCGGTTATCGCAAATCCCTTGCCGTCGAATGTACCGGTGAATGCGGAGGGCAACGAGCCAAAATTACCGGATACGGTGTCGAAACCGATCGGCACGAAGCCGCTCGCAGGGTTCCAGATATCGCTCGTGGTAGCGGTCGCCGAGGCATCGATGGCGTCGCCGAGAACATAGTCCCCAGTCAGCGACAGGCTGATCAGTTCGAGCTGATGGGCATTGGTAATGTCGTGCGTGAACTCGGATTCGAGGATTGGCCGCGTCAGCCCCGATATCCAGTACCAGGTATATCCGATGCTCGTCCCGATCGTGCCGATAAGGCTGTAACCGGAACTGCTGTATCCCGACACCGCAGTGACGCCGGAGGTTGTGCCGCCAGAATTCAACCCGACGGCACTGCCCTGGCTTAGAGCGGCAACCGAGCTGTCCCAGACGCTGTTCTGCAGCGAACCGCTATTCACGCCGATCAATGCGCCGACAGTGCCAGTAGCGATGATCCGCCCAGAAGCATAGGAATTGCTGACCGTGCCACCCAAGTTGTTGCCGACGAGGCCACCGGCGCCTGGGGTTGAACCAAGCACGAATGTTCCTGAGATCGTGCCGATATCGTAACTGTTGAGGACGACCGCACCCGGATTGTTGGTCCCGACCAGACCGCCGGCGTCGTCCCCGCCGTCTGTCACGGCACCGGCGAAATAGCTGGCTTGGAGCAGGCCGTTGTTGATGCCGACGAGACCGCCGAGAAAGGCGAGGGCTGAAGACACGCTCGCAGTGGAGTAGGATCCGGAGATCGTGCCAGAGTTATTGCCGACAAGGCCGCCGACCTGTGCCCCGCCACCAGGCCCGGAGATCGTGCCGGAGGTCGTGACGTCGAGGATTTGGCCTGTATTCTGCCCCGCTACACCGCCGACTTCAGCCGCACCAAAGCTGGCATTGACTGTTTCGTTTTTGAGTCTGAAATCCTCAATCACCGCCGCACCCACCTTGGCGAACATGCCGACGAGGGAATCCGTGGAATCGGTGATCGACAGATTGGAGATCGAGTGGTCGAGCCCCTGGAATAGGCCGGTGAACGGTGTCAGGCTTGAGCCGATCGGCGTGAAGTTGCCGAAACTGCTGGCGTCGATATCGGTGGCAAGTGCGTAGTGACCGGCAGTAGGCGTGATTGCCTGAAGCTGCGAGGCACTGCTGATCAAGGTATAGCTGAAGCCACCGACGCTGAGCGACGGATTGGCCCCCGTGAAACTGACTGGTGCACTGACATGCACAGCGCCGCCGCTGATGGTGAGAGCTGCGTTCGCCCCGCTGAAGCTAACCGGAGCATTGATGTTCAATGATCCGCCATTGCTGCCGCTATTTGTCAAAATCACGAGGTTGGCGGCGCCGCTCGCGGTGATGGCGGCATTGATATTGACGCTATGGAATGAGCTGAGAGACAAGGCCGCCGAGCCCGACCAGGTGATCGGCGCGAGCACGACAATATCGCCGCCGACAGTATCTGTACCGGCGTTATTGTTGGCACCGTAACCGCCGGTCGCCGAAGTCGCAGAGGTCACAACAGTGACTCCCGTGTTTGCATTCAACGCCGTCTCGACGCTCGCGGCGGCGGCGGCATCGATGTCAAGTTCGTAGGGATCTATTAGCCAACTATTTGCCTGAACGCTGATCCCGCCGAAATCAAGCTGGTGGCCCGAGGTCTCGACCAGACCGCCGGGCATTGCGCCAACCGCCGTGATCGAACCGTTGGCCTTGGTGATCCCATCCGACCATACGGCAACCGTGCCACCGGCCCCCGTCGTGCCATCGGCCGAG
>CAIXXC010000221.1 GCA_903923205.1 uncultured Rhodospirillales bacterium
AGGTGATGGCTCGTGATACCAAGCTCGGTCAGGAAGAAATCACCCGCGATATCCCGAACGTCGGCGAAGAGGCCCTCAAGAACCTCGACGAGGCGGGCATCGTCTACATCGGCGCCGAGGTCAAGCCGGGCGACATCCTCGTCGGCAAGGTGACGCCGAAGGGCGAATCGCCGATGACCCCGGAAGAAAAGCTGCTGCGCGCGATCTTCGGTGAAAAGGCGTCCGACGTTCGCGATACCTCGCTGCGCCTGCCGCCGGGCGTCGCCGGTACGATCGTCGAAGTTCGTGTCTTCTCGCGCCGTGGCGTCGACAAGGACGAACGTGCCCTCGCGATTGAACGCGCGGAAATCGAGCGTCTTGCCAAGGATCGCGACGACGAACGGATCATTCTCGAGCGCAGCTATTATGGCCGCCTCAAGGAACTTCTGATCGGTCAGGTCGCTGTGTCCGGCCCAAAGGGTGCGAAGTCCGGTGTCGAAATCGACGAAGCACTCCTCGCCGAATACACGCATGGCCAGTGGAAGCACTTTGCCGTTCGCGATGACGCCGTCATGGCCGATATCGAGGCCCTGAAGAAGCAGATGGAGCAGTCGGAAGACGTTCTGCAGCATCGTTTCGAGACCAAGGTCGAGAAGCTGCAACGTGGCGATGAACTGCCGCCGGGCGTCATGAAGATGGTCAAGGTGTTCGTAGCGGTGAAGCGCAAGCTGCAGCCGGGCGACAAGATGGCCGGCCGTCACGGCAACAAGGGTGTCATCTCGCGCATCATGCCTTGCGAAGACATGCCGTATCTGGAAGACGGCACCCATGTTGATATCGTGCTCAACCCTTTGGGCGTGCCGTCGCGCATGAACGTCGGGCAGATCCTGGAAACTCATCTGGGCTGGGCCTCAGCGGGTCTTGGCCAGCAGATCGGGGTGATGCTGGCGAAGGCGCAAAAGACCGAGGTGATCGATCCGCTGCGTGATCTGCTCAATTCGATCTACACCAAGCCGGAGGATCGCGAGACGGTCGCCGACATGACGGATCAGGAGCTATTCGAACTCTCGCACAACCTGAAGAGCGGCGTGCCGATGGCAACGCCCGTGTTCGATGGCGCGCGTGAGGAAGATATCGTCGAGATGTTGCTGAAGGCGGATCGTGACAGTTCCGGCCAGGTAACCCTGATCGACGGTCGTACCGGCGAGGTCTTCGACCGCAAGGTGACGGTTGGGTATATCTACATGCTCAAGCTCCACCATCTCGTCGATGACAAGATCCATGCGCGCTCGATCGGCCCCTACAGCCTCGTTACCCAGCAGCCACTCGGCGGCAAGGCTCAGTTCGGTGGTCAGCGCTTCGGCGAAATGGAGGTATGGGCGATTGAAGCCTATGGTGCCGCCTATACGCTGCAGGAAATGTTGACGGTGAAGTCGGACGATGTGTCCGGTCGTACCAAGGTTTACGAGGCGATCGTCCGTGGCGACGACAACTTCGAGGCCGGTATTCCGGAATCGTTCAACGTGCTGGTCAAGGAACTGCGGTCGCTCGGCCTGAACGTCGAACTCGACCCGCGCAGCGCTTGATTTGAGACTCGAGCGGGCCGACGGGCTCGCGCGATAACTTGGTACCGCTGCAGCGTCACGGGGATGAGAACCGCCCCGGCGCTGCAAGCGAACTTCGGACCAAAGGGACAACGTCCATGAACGAGCTGACGAATTTCCTCGCCCAGATCTCCGGGCCGCAAAGTTTCGATCAGATCCGCATCTCGATCGCGAGCCCGGAGCGCATTCGCTCCTGGTCGTTCGGCGAGATCAAGAAGCCGGAAACCATCAACTACCGGACCTTCAAGCCGGAACGTGATGGCCTGTTCTGCGCGAAGATCTTCGGGCCGATCAAGGATTACGAGTGCTTGTGCGGCAAGTACAAGCGGATGAAGTATCGTGGCATCATCTGCGAGAAGTGCGGTGTCGAGGTGACGCTCTCGAAGGTCCGGCGCGAGCGCATGGGCCATATCGAGCTGGCCTCGCCGGTCGCCCATATCTGGTTCCTGAAGTCGCTGCCGAGCCGCATCGGTCTGCTCGTCGACATGACGTTGAAAGATCTCGAAAAGGTCCTCTATTTCGAGTCCTATGTCGTGACCGAGCGGGGTCTTACCACCTTGAAGCAGCATCAGCTGCTCGGTGAGGAAGAATATATCCGCGCCCAGGACGAGTTCGGCGAGGAAGCCTTCGTTGCCAAGATCGGCGCTGAGGCGTTGAAGGAAATGCTGGCCCAGATCGATCTCGGCGAAGAGCAGGAGAAGCTGCGTGGCGAACTCCGCGAAACGACCTCTGAAGCCCGTCGCAAGAAGCTGGTCAAGCGTCTCAAGCTGATCGAAGCCTTTCTCGAGTCCGGCTCGCGCCCGGAATGGATGATCCTTGACGTTGTTCCGGTCATTCCGCCGGAACTGCGCCCGCTGGTTCCTCTCGATGGTGGCCGTTTCGCGACCTCGGATCTCAACGATCTCTATCGCCGCGTCATCAACCGCAACAACCG
>CAIXXC010000222.1 GCA_903923205.1 uncultured Rhodospirillales bacterium
ACTCTCAAGTTCTTGTCATCACATCATGCAGCACAACCCTAAGGTCACACCACACAACGCAAAACTTCAGGAGCCGATGCCTGCTGTTTCAAACGTAATATGGATACGTGTGAAAGACATGCAAACTCCGGCTTGATTTACAACTACCTCAGCTAGCCCAAAGACCCAGCCAGGCAGGCGCCGTCGCCCACATGTCCCTTCATCTCTCAACAATGTCAAAGATGCAGACAACTTAAGGCGGACAACCAACCTACCCCGGTTCTTGCGTCCCAGGCGGCCAATGTCCGTCTATGTCTGCGACCAGGACCGTCGTGCCGGAAGCACCGTACCGTCTTGGTGGACGGGCCTATATGGAGGCTGCACCGACCGGTCAACAGGGATTTTGTCTCTGAACTGAAATTCTGCAGCAAACATCAGAGAAAAAGAGATTTTTTGGAGCGATTCCTGCTCCTGCATCGGCATATGGCCGACCAGTTTGCCGCATTTTGCGCCGCCAGAGAATCACCTGGCATCGCCTCTCGGTGATTCTTGGCCGTATTCGCCACGAGATTCGCCGTTTGGCGATCAGATGCATCCCCGGAAGAGGCAACCGCCACACCCGCGACCCAAAGGCCATCGTGCCGGCGCGAGCATTCCTGTGCCCCACATGACAAGGCATGTCCCTCAACCACCTCCGGCCGGGCACGGTTGATCTCTGCTCGATGCCGACGGGCGGTTTGACCTGCGCGGGATCCGATCGCCGACACTCGCCCTGGGAGCTGGCCAGATCGTCTTTGCGCAGCGGACCTATGCCGAGGCAGCCCGGCACCTTGCTCGGCCTTCCGCGCACAGATGCCCAAGGAGCCTATCGCCCAAGCCGAACCGGGGACGTCGGAGGTGCAGCACGCGTCGACAACCACTGCACGCTCTCCTGCGTTACGCTGGAGGCCCTGCTGTGGCATTGCGCGCCATGGGAAATCGAGCGAACGGCCGTGCGGCACGCTCAGTCGAAATTGATTTCGACAGCTTTTCCGGTCTTGCACATCACCACTGCGCCACGTTCACCGCTCTTTGCGGGGCATAGTCCGAAGCGGGCACGCATCTTGGCAGCGTAAGCCTTCTGCTGGGCGCAAGCCTTGGCGTACCCCTGCGCGCAATACATCTGACCGACCTCCCAATTCGCCAGGACGACCTGGAGGTCTTCCTCGGGCAATTGGGCTGATGTGGCGGCGAGGGCGAGGATGGCGGAGAGCATGGAGCGGGGCTATATCGCGGCCGCCTGGAATACAAGCTCGCCCGGCTCAAAGCGGCCGAGGCAAGGTACCAGTGCTTTGCCGACAGGCACGCGCGAACGGGCGCAACCCCCGAGGGCCGCGCCTTCAAAGTGCGCGAATGCGCATGGTTGTGAATGGGTTTTTGCAAAGAGAATGTGGTTGCGGGGGCAGGATTTGAACCTGCGACCTTCAGGTTATGAGCCTGACGAGCTACCGGGCTGCTCCACCCCGCGATGGCAAGGGCCACAAGGGGCCTTTGCGGAATATCGACGCCACGGGGGCGCGACAATCATGAATGGGTTTTCCGGTTATCCGTACAGCGCTGGCTACAATGCCTGGCGACGACCTACTCTTCCAACGCTTGAGCGTTAGTACCATTGGCGCGGACTGGTTTCACGGCCGAGTTCGAGATGGGATCGGGTGGGTCACAGACGCTATGGTCACCAAGCAATGGAGCTGGCGCTGTATGGATATGGTTTAATCGATGCGGTGTGAGATGAGAGATGTGTATCTGGCAAGAGATGATGTCTGCGATCAACGGTGTCTTGTGTTGTGCAAGACTGATGTTGATGGTGTGCAATTCTCAAGCATGAACAGAGTTATTAGGACCGGTTAGCTTCATGCGTTACCGCACTTCCACACCCGGCCTATCAACGTGGTGGTCTACCACGACTCTATGATACCTTATCTTGAGGGAGGCTTCCCGCTTAGATGCTTTCAGCGGTTATCCCGTCCATGCATAGCTACCCTGCTGCACTCCTGGCGGAATGACAGGTACACCAGAGGCATGTTCACCCCGGTCCTCTCGTACTAGGGG
>CAIXXC010000223.1 GCA_903923205.1 uncultured Rhodospirillales bacterium
CGAGAGCCGACTCGCCTGCCCGCGTCGCTTGCAGAAATCCGCCCATTGGCGCCGTCGTGGCGACACCACCGAGCGTGATGGTCGGCGCTCGGCGGATCGCAGCAGGAATCGGTGGCGCCGTACCGACACGCCACCACAAGCGACACAGGTCCTGCACCTGCGCGAAGGTCGCCAGCGCCTCAAGCGCGGCGAGATCGGGTTCACGCGGCAGGACAAGGCCGATATCGACACCATGGTCGAGCAGCGCCAGAACCACGGTCGCTCGCTCCCCTGATTTCAGAAAATTCGGCAGAAGTTGTCTTATCGGGCCCATTATCGAGACAAGGGCCGGCTCAAGCACGGGGCACTCCGCGACATCGACCAGCGTATGCGCTGCGCGGCCATGGAAGCCGAGCGAGAGCTTCGAGCCCAGCCGCAGGGCCTCCATCGTCGCGCGCCGTCTGCTGTGTGTGGGGCTCTTCGCGGTCTCATCGATCCGGACGTCACCCAACCCATGACGACGCAGGGCATCTTCGATCAGATTGCGCTTGAAGCGGCCATAGGACACAGGATCGAGATGCTGGAGGGCGCAACCCCCGCACCGTACGAAATGTCGACAGGCAGGCTCGACACGTTGCGCGCTCGCCGCAATCACGCGGATAAGCCTTGCCTCCCGGCTACCCGAAGTTACCGCCGCGAGGACCCGCTCGCCAGGCAGCGTTCCCGCTATCAGGATCGGCTTTTCGCCGATATAGGAAACCCCAACGCCTTCGGAGCCGAGCTTGGTAATCTCCAGTTCCCGCTCCTCGCTCGACGCCGGAACCCGGCGACCGTCACGCCTTGGCGGCCTGCGATTGCTCATGAAAGATATTGTCCTGCAAGAATGAATTCGCGATTGCCATCACCGCCAAGGATCGGCGAGTCGGAGATGCCGAGGGACCGCCATCCAGGTTGGGAGTCCAGCCAGGCGCCTATCCGGGTACATACAGCATCATGCAGGGCCGGATCACGAACAATGCCGCCGCTCCCGACAAGGCCAGGGCCGACTTCGAATTGCGGTTTGATCAGCGCAGCAAGGAACGCCCCAGGCGCAGCAAGCGCCAAGGCCGCGGGCAACACCGTCTCCAGTCCGATAAAGCTCGCGTCGCAAACAATGATCCCGACCGCATCGGGGATAAGCGTCGCGGACAAATTCCGGGCATTGGTCTTCTCAAGGGAAATCACTCGTGGTTCACTTTTGAGCGCTTCAGCGAGTTGGCCCGTCCCGACGTCGACGGCATAGACCCGGGTCGCGCCGCGATCGAGCAGCACTTGCGTGAACCCCCCTGTCGAGGCCCCAATATCCAGAGCGATTCGGCCTTCGGGATCAATGCCGAAATGGTCAAGCCCATGCACCAGCTTGAGCGCCGCCCGCGACACCCAAGGATTGACGGCATGGCCGATTTTGATAATCGCCCCGTCGGCGACAAGCCTGCCAGGCTTTGTCACGACGTCGCCATCAACTAGAATCGCTGCATCCGCAATCATCGCCTGCGCCCGCGCACGGCTGGGCGCGAGGCCGCGCCCGACCAGAAGCTGATCCAGTCGGGTCTTGCTCAACGTTTTGCGATCAGGACTTGCGCTCGATAATGTAGCGGGCGCAATCCCGCAGGAGGCCGGCCTTGTCGCCAAAGACGTCAAGATGATTGGTGGCCTGCTCAACCAGTGCCTCAGCTTGCGCCCGCGCTCCGTCGACGCCGAGAATGGAAACGAAGGTCGCCTTCCCGGCCACGGCATCGCGACCGACAGATTTACCCGTCTCTGCCGCCGTCCCTTCGGTATCGAGCAGATCATCCGCGATCTGGAAGGCCAGGCCGATATCATGGGCATAAGCGATGAGCACACGGCGCATCTCAAGCGGCGCCTTGCCCAGTATAGCGCCAGCCTCGCTTGAAAAGGCAATCAGAGCGCCGGTCTTCAGGCGCTGCAGCCGCGTGATCTCTCCAATGTCGAGGGTCGGGTCGGTTTCGGCCAGGATATCGATCATCTGCCCGCCAACCATACCGATGGCACCGGAAGCCTTTGCCAGTGCCGTTACGAGTTCACAGCGAACCGCAGGGTCACCATGGGTCTCTGGATCGGCCAGAACCTCGAAAGCCAAGGTCAACAGGGCATCGCCTGCGAGAATTGCGGTCGCGTCGTCGAAGGCCTTGTGGCAGGTCGGCTTGCCACGCCGTAAATCGCTGTTATCCATCGCGGGCAAATCGTCATGGATCAGCGAATAGGTATGAAGCAATTCGATTGCTGCCGCGACGCGCAGGGCACTCCGCCGGGAAACACCGAACAAGGCACTACCCGCGAGCACAAGAAAGGGCCTCAACCTTTTGCCACCAGCCAGGATCGCATAGCGCATCGCCTCGTGAACCCGGGCCTCGGGTCCATCGGGGACCGGGATCAACTGGTCCATCACCTGTTCGACGGCTCGCGCCGACTCCGCGAGGGAGGCCTTGAAATCGTTGGGATCGGTCCAAATCTCGTTGATCAACGTCGTCTCTCTCTTCATCGCTCAATCTGTGTCAGTCTTGCGGCTGTGCTTCGATACGCACGGTGCCATCAGCGCTCAGTGAAATACGCTCAATCTTCGCCCGGGCTTCGGAAAGCTTGCTCTCGCAATGTCGTTTCAGGGCCGCGCCGCGTTCATAGGATGATATCGCCTCATCCAGTCGACCGCGGCCGGCTTCAAGTTGGCGCACGATACCCTCAAGCTCCTCAAGCGCCTGCTCGAAGCTCATCGTGCTCAAATCCTGAGCTGCTTCGGTTTTATCGGGCGACGCTTCGGCCATGCCAATTCATTCCTATCGATATTCGTATCTTCGAGGTCGCGGAGTGTACGCGGTCCCCGTGATAAACCGCAACGCCTGCGCGCCTTTGGTCGCCGGACCTTACCCTGCCATCAGCGCAGCAACATGAACGGCAACGCTCCGGGCCAATGCCTCCAGATCATAGCCGCCCTCGAGGCTCGAAACCAGCCGGCTATGGCAATAGCGCTGCGCGAAGCCCACGAGTTGTGAGGTCACCCAGGCGTAATCGCTTTCGTCCAATTGCAAATTCGCGAGCGGATCATCGCGGTGGGCATCGAAGCCTGCGGAAATGAACAACAGATCCGGCGCGAAATGGCCAAGCGCTGGAAAGATGACCTCGCTGAAGGCGTGGCGAAATTCCGCGCTCCCGCTGCCCGGCCGAAGCGGCGCGTTGACGAGGTTGCCAAGGGCAGTCTCGCGCGCATGCCCGGTGCCGGGATAGAGCGGTGACTGATGGGTCGATGCATAGAATATGTTTGCGTCGTTCTCGATAAGAGCCTGGCTGCCATTGCCATGATGAACGTCAAAATCGATGATGGCGACACGACGGGCGCCGTATGTCTCCCGGGCGTAGCGAGCGCCGATGGCGACATTATTGAATAAGCAGAACCCCATAGCCTGGTCGGGCTCGGCGTGGTGACCCGGCGGGCGGACGGCGCAGAAGGCATTGGTGGCACTGCCGCCAAATACCGCGTCAACAGCACCGATGACAGCACCAGCGGCCCGTAAGGCAGCCTCACCGGAGCCGGGGGACACAATCGTGTCACCATCAATCGACGCGTAGCCGCTCTTTGGCACTGCCGCGAGAACCTTGACGACGTGGTCGCGCGGATGAACCCGTTCAATATCCGCGATCGTGGCAAGTGGCGCGTCATGGCGCTCCAGTTCGGCGAACTCTGGCGCCTCAAGGGCCGTCATGATCGCCCGAAGGCGCGCTGCACGCTCTGGATGGTGCGGTCCAGTGTCATGGTCGAGGCACGCCGAATGGCTGAAAAGCGCAGTCGTCATCGTCTACTCCCGATCATCGAGCGACGGCTGAGCGGCCAGAACCTGACCCGCAAGATAGAGCGATCCACAAATCAGCACTCTACCGCCCGCCGAGCCGACATCGTCGCGGATCGCGGCCACCGCGTCCATCACCGAATCGGCTGGCGTTGCTGTAATCCCAGAACTTGCCAAAAGCGTCGCACTCGCTTCTGCGCTATGGGCATTCACCTCTCCAGGGATCGCGACGGTATGGATGCCAGCTAGATAAGGCAATAACGGCGCAATGAATTCTGGCGGGCTCCGATTCGAAAGCATCCCCAACACAAGGTATAAGGCTCGCTTGGGCCATGTTGCCATCGTCCCGGCAAGAATATCGCCCGCAGCAGGATTGTGACCACCATCAAGCCAGACCTCGAAATTCGGCCCGAGAAGGTCGTTGATCGGCCCCCGTTTGAGCGGTTGTAGCCGCGCGGGCCAATACACACGCGTCATCCCGGCAGCCATTGACCTCACATCAACCGAAAATCCGTCGAGCTGTTCAAGGCAGGCAAGAGCACAACCGGCATTGTCAATCTGATGGGCGCCAGCCAATCCGGGCAACGGTAGGTCGGCCGTCAGGTTCGCGCTCGAATATCGCCAGCCCGAAGCGGTTGCGACCGCCTGCCATTCACGATCCTGCCGGAACAGCGGTGCATCGATCGCCGCCGCCCTCGTCGCGATCACGCCATCGGCTTCAGGCGTTTGCCGCGCGATCACTGCTGGTCGCCGCAGCTTCAGGATGCCTGCCTTTTCGCCCGCGATCGCGGCCACTGTATTGCCCAGGAAGCTCATATGGTCCATCGAAACCGGCGTGATCGCGGTAACGGCTGGGGCGGCCAAAAGGTTGGTTGCATCGAGCCTGCCGCCGAGCCCGGTTTCAAGCAGAACAACATCTGCGGGCACCCGATTGAACGCGAGGAACGCTGCCGCCGTCGTGACCTCAAACAGCGTGATGGGATCGCCCGCATTGCAGCGCTCAACTTCATCGAGCAGCGCCACAAGCGCATCGTCAGAGATCAACCGCCCGGCCAATCGGATACGCTCGGCGAACCGGACGAGATGCGGCGAGGTGTAGACGTGAACCCGGTATCCAGCCGCTTCCAGGCAGGAACGCAGGAACGCGACTGTTGAGCCTTTCCCGTTCGTGCCTGCAACATGAATGACAGGCGGCAGCCGATCTTGGGGATTTCCGAGGCGCGACATCAATCCACGCACGCGGTCCAGGGAAAGATCGATCGTACGCGGATAGAGCCCGCCAAGTCGTTCAAGGATCGCGTCGATCCGGCTCATCGCCGGTACCTTCTACCCGGCGATAGCCGTTGCAGGCTTCCTCAGCAGCCCGAGCACCCGGCCTAGGGTCTCGTGTAGATCATGACGACGGACAACCATATCGATCATGCCATGCTCATAGAGATATTCCGCGCGTTGAAAACCCTCGGGAAGTTTCTCGCGAATGGTCTCCTCGATCACCCTGGCGCCGGCAAAACCAATGATGCAACCCGGCTCCGCGATGGCAAGATCGCCCAGCATGGCGAATGAGGCGGTAACACCGCCTGTCGTGGGGTCGGTCAACAGCACGATATAGGGTAGTCCTGCCTCCTTGACTTCGTCGACCGCGATTGTCGTGCGCGGCATCTGCATCAACGACAGGATGCCTTCCTGCATTCGGGCGCCACCCGATGATGGGACAACAATCAAGGCCGCAGACTGGAGTACGGCAAGCCTCGCGGCTGTGACAATCGCCTCACCGACCGCCATGCCCATGGAGCCACCCATGAAGCCGAATTCAAACGCGGCGACCACGGCGCTGTTGCCACCGATCTTGCCATGGGCGACGAGGATCGCATCGCTACCAGGACCAAATTTTGCCTGACTTTCCTTCAGGCGATCACTGTACCGCTTGCTATCACGGAACTTCAGGGGATCTGGATTGACTTTTGGCAACTCGATCCGGGTGAACTGGCCGCTATCGAACATGATCGCCAGTCGTTCCTTCGCCTCCATCCGCATATGATGGCCGCAACTGGCGCAGACGTTGAGGTTGCGCTCGAGATCCCGCTGGAACAGCATCTGGGCGCAGGAAGGACACTTGGTCCAGAGATTGTCCGGAACCTCGCGCTTCGAGACAACAGCGCGAATGCGCGGCAGCACGACATTTGTAAGCCAATTCATCGGATTTTACTTCCCTCGCGCCACGCGACGAACGCCTGCTGCCAAGGCAGCCACTTGGGTGTGAAGCGCCATGACCAATCCGGGCCCGGCCTGACCCTCGGCATCCAGATTTGACGCTACTGTTTCAACCAGAGCCGAGCCGACGACCACGGCATCAGCGATCTCTGCGGTCGCTGCGGCCTGATCTGGTGTCCGGATACCAAAACCGATCGCCACCGGCAGCGACGTGTGCCGACGAATGCGTTCAACGACGGGTTGGACGTCCGCGATGCTTGCCGAACGCGTGCCTGTGATCCCGGCAATCGCCACATGGTACACGAACCCGCCTGCACCCTTGAGAACCTTCGGGAGTCGGGCGTCGTCCGACGTCGGTGCTGTCAGGCGAATCAACTCAAGTTTAGCTGCAGTGGCTGCGGGTAGAAATTCATCGGATTCCTCGGGCGGAAGATCGACGATGATCAGACCATCCACACCCGCCGCAGCGGCTTCCTTCGTGAACGACGCAATGCCGAAATGAAAAATCGGATTGTAATAGCCCATCAGAATGATCGGCGTTTCGCCATCAATCTGACGAAACCGCGCAACGGCGGCAAGGATATGACGCAGCTTGGTGCCGCCCTTCAGCGCCCGCAAGCCGGCAGCCTGAATCGCGGGGCCATCGGCCATGGGATCGGAGAAGGGCACGCCGACTTCGATCAGATCCGCACCCGAGGCAGGCAAGCCGGCAAGGACAGTTTCAAAAGTCGCCATGTCTGGGTCGCCGGCGGTCAGGAACGTGATCAGGCCGGCACGGCCATGCTCCCGCAGATCGGCAAAGCGGCGAGAAATCCTGCTCACAGCGTCACTCCGAGATGGGCGGCCACGGCGAAGATATCCTTGTCGCCACGCCCACACATGTTCATGACAAGAAGGTGATCCTTTGCCAGTCTTGGCGCCAATCGGCTGAGATAGGCCAGCGCATGCGAAGGCTCAAGCGCCGGGATGATGCCTTCGAGCTTGGCGCAAAGCTGGAAAGCTTCAAGTGCCTCCTTGTCCGTCGCGGACACATACTCAACCCGCTTCAGATCATGAAGCCACGCATGTTCCGGTCCGATACCTGGATAGTCGAGCCCGGCCGAAATCGAATGGGCATCAATGATCTGGCCGTCGTCATCCTGCAGCAGATAGGTGCGATTGCCGTGCAGCACGCCTGGCTCCCCGCCGGCAAGGGAGGCCGCGTGCATGCCGGTACCAACGCCGTGGCCCGCAGCCTCGACACCAATCATCCGGACGCTCGGGTCGTCTAGGAAGGGGTGGAACAGCCCCATGGCGTTCGAACCACCGCCGATCGCGGCGACCAGCGTATCAGGCAAACGCCCATTCTCGGCCTTGGCAAGTTGCGCCCTTGTCTCAACGCCGATGACCGATTGGAAATCGCGGACCATTGCGGGATAGGGATGCGGCCCGGCCACCGTGCCGATGATATAGAACGTGTCATCGACATGGGCGACCCAGTCTCGCAGCGCCTCATTCATCGCGTCCTTGAGGGTCGCTGTCCCCGATGTCACACCCCTGACCTCGGCACCGAGCAGCTTCATCCGGAAGACATTAGGCGCCTGACGGGCGATATCTGTCTCTCCCATATAGATCACGCAAGGAAGATTAAACAAGGCCGCCACCGTCGCCGTTGCAACGCCATGCTGCCCGGCCCCGGTTTCGGCGATGATGCGCGTCTTGCCCATCCGCTTGGCGAGAATGATCTGGCCAATGCAATTATTGATCTTGTGCGCGCCCGTATGGTTCAACTCGTCGCGCTTCAGATAAATCTTGGCACCGCCGAAATGCTGCGTCAGGCGTTCCGCGAAATAGAGCGGGCTCGGCCGACCGACATAATGTTCGAGGTAATAATCAAGCTCGGCGCGAAAGCTCGGGTCCACCTTGGCTGCGTTATAAGCCTTCTCGACCTCGAGAATAAGCGGCATGAGGGTCTCGGCGACAAAGCGGCCGCCATAGGCGCCAAAATGGCCATTCTCGTCGGGACCGCTACGCAGCGAGTTGGGAATAGACTGAGGCATTCTGCTCCGGGGCGTCTCGTGGGAAGTGCCGGACCCTATAGCCGGACGCGCCCGGCATCAAGAGTGCTAACGCGAGCGGGAGGTTCCAGGATGACGCATGGCAAAGGTTTTTTTGCTCCGCGACAAAAGAAACGGCAACTCATGTGGCCAAGGCGCGGGCAGCGTCCAAAAACTCTCGGATCATGGCGTTACTCTTGATCCCCGGTCCTGTCTCGACGCCGGAGGACACATCGACGAATTTTGCCCCGGTGACCTTCACGGCCTCCCGAATGTTTGCCGCGTTAAGGCCACCGGCAAGCATCCAGGGAACAGGCCATTGACGCCCCGCAAGAATTGTCCAATCGAAGCTGACCCCATTGCCACCAGGCAAGGTGGCCTGATGCGGATCGGCCGAGACGACCTTGGCGTCAAATAAAAGCCAATCGACCGCATCGACGTAGCGTTTAGCCGCCTCGACATCGACGCTGTTTGAAACCCGGATGGCTTTCATTACGGGGCGATGGAATTGCTGGCGAATGGCACGGCAGCGTTCCGGTGTCTCATCGCCATGGAGCTGAAGCACGCGCATCGGAGCCTGCTGCAGCGTCTGGCCGATGGCGGCGTCGTCAGGATCCACGAATAAACCGACGCTTAGAACGTGCGGCGGAAGCTGATACGCGAGCTTAGACGCTTGAGCCGGGGTAACGACACGAGGACTGCGTTGATAGAACACGAATCCGACAAACAGCGCGCCACAAGAGACAGCGGTTTCCAGAGTCTCCTTTGATGACAACCCACAGACCTTGACACCGACACTCATGAGCCAGCACGCGCGAGCCCGAGTTCATCGGCGATCGTCAATGCTGCGGCGCGAGGATCGGCGGCTGCGCTGATCGGGCGACCGATCACGAGGCAGCTGGCCCCAGCCGCAATCGCAGCAGCAGGCCCCATGACGCGCTTCTGGTCACCAAGCTCGGCGCCACTGGGTCTAATGCCGGGCACGACCAGCAGAAAATCCGGACCGCATTGCGCCCGCAACGCCGTGACCTCCCAAGGCGAACAGACAACGCCGTCTGCACCCGAGTCTTGGGCCAGGGCCGCAAGCCGCTTGACTTGATCGGTCAGGGGCGTGCTCTGGCCGATGCTTCGCAAATCGACTTCATCGAGGCTGGTCAGAACCGTCACGGCAAGAATGCGGGTCGTGGCATGCGCGGCGGCGCGGGCGGCCCGAATCATGGCACCGCCACCGCTGGCATGGATCGTCAAGAGCGATGGTTGCGCCGCTTCGACAGCGCGCACCGCGCCGGCGACGGTATTGGGAATATCGTGCAGCTTCAGATCCAGAAACAGTGGCAGATCGGCGGTAAGCGCAGCGACCCCCTCGAGACCATGCCGATTGAAGAACTCGAGGCCCAGTTTCAGCCCGCCAATCCCAGGCGCTGCGGCCGCGACCAAAGTACGCGCGGCCTCAAGATCAATAGTATCGACAGCCAGGAAAACGGGGTTTTTCCCAAGAGTCATCACGCCTCGGCCCTCACGGCCGCCGTCGACACAACGGCCGCAGCCTGACCCGCGATCTCGGCCTTGAGGCGTTTAACATCCTGCTCCGTCAAGGCCAGACGCTGGGCGAGCCGACGGCGGGCAAAACGCGAGGGCATGGATACCAGCCATCCGATCATGAGACCGAGCAGCAACCCCACAAGGGTCGTTCCGAGAACGAGGACAAACACGGGCACTTGGAGCGCCCCGGCAAACGGCCAGAGGTTAAGCGAAACCGGGGCACGGTTAGAAACTGCAAACATTGCGCAGCTGAGTGCGACAACAAGCGTCAGAGCCCCGTAAAGATAGCGCATGAAATAGAGCCCTCACTGAAGCATCCGGTCACGCCGAATGCAGAGGGCAGTTTAACCCCTAATCGCCCTCGACGCCATTGAGCCGATCGCGCAGCTGCTTTCCGGTCTTGAAGAATGGGATATGCTTGTCCTCGACAGGAACGCTATCACCGGTTCGCGGATTGCGACCGATCCGTGCCTCACGCCGTTTTACAGAAAATGCGCCGAAGCCCCTCAATTCAACCCGATCGCCGCGAGCCAGCGCCGAAGCGATCTCACCGAAGACGGTTGCAACAATCCGCTCAATATCGCGCTGGTAGAGATGCGGGTTGCTTTCCGCCAGACGCATGATCAGTTCAGATTTCGTCATGGCCCGTCCCCAAGATCCCTAGTTTGAGATGGTTCCTCTATCAGAGACTGCATGAACGCTGCAGCGCGGTCAAGACCGACAACGCAATATTATCATGTCCCGGCAACGGTTTCCGACACATCGCGGCGTTCCTGGATTTACCTCCATCGGCCTCACCGATGCATCGCAAAATAAAAACGGGCGGCCGAAGCCACCCGTTTTCACAGTCCAAAGGAGCGCCCGCCCAATAAAGGACGGGTCGCAGCTTCTTAGTTGCCGTCTTTTTCCTTGTCGGCCCGAGCGCGGCTGAACGCGGCTCCCAGGATATCGCCAAGGCTGGCGCCCGAATCGGACGAACCGTATTCGGCCATCGCCTTCTTCTCTTCTTCCATCTCGCGGGCCTTGACCGACAGCGCGATCTTGCGCGTCGCGCGGTCAAGAGCAGTGACCTTGGCATCGATCTTCTCGCCAACGGCGAAGCGATCGGGACGTTGCTCGCTGCGCTCACGGGACAGTTCGGCCTTGCGGATGAAGCCAGGCATGCCGTCCGGCGTCGTCACTTCCAGGCCGTTCTCGGTGACCTGGGTGACGGTGCAGGTGACGACGTCGCCCTTCTTGAGCTTCGACAGGGTCTCTTCATACGGATCTTCGTTGAGCTGCTTGATGCCCAGCGAGATACGCTCCTTCTCGACGTCAACGTCGAGAACCTTGACCTTGACGATGTCGCCCTTCTTGTACTCGCCGACAGCATCTTCACCGGACTTGCCCCAGTCGAGGTCGGAAAGGTGGACCATGCCATCGATATCGCCGGTGAGACCCACGAACAGACCGAACTCGGTGATGTTCTTGACCTCGCCTTCGATTTCAGCGCCGACCGGGTACTGCTCAAGGAAGCTATCCCAGGGATTTGCCATCGCCTGCTTGAGACCAAGCGAAATGCGGCGCTTCTGCGGATCAACATCAAGCACAACCACTTCGACTTCCTGCGAGGTCGAAACAATCTTGCCCGGATGGACGTTCTTCTTGGTCCAGGACATTTCCGTCACATGGACAAGACCTTCGACACCCGGCTCCAACTCGACGAACGCACCATAGTCGGTGATATTCGTGACGCGACCCTTGAAGCGAGCGGCAGCCGGATACTTGAGATCGACACCTTCCCAGGGATCGGCCTCAAGCTGCTTCATGCCGAGCGAGATGCGCTGGGTCTCCGAGTTGAAGCGGATAACCTGCACCTTCACGCTCTGCCCGATATGCAGCGCTTCGGACGGATGATTGATGCGACGCCATGCGATGTCGGTGACATGCAGCAAGCCATCGACACCGCCGAGATCGACGAACGCACCGTAGTCGGTGATGTTCTTGACGACGCCGTTGAGGATCTGGCCTTCCTTGAGGTTGGCCACCAGTTCCGAACGGGCCTCGGCGCGGCTTTCTTCAAGCACGGCGCGACGCGACACGACGATGTTGCCGCGCGAGCGGTCCATCTTCAGGATCTGGAAGGGCTGCGGCGTCCCAATCAACGGGGTGATGTCGCGCACGGGGCGAATATCGACCTGGCTGCCCGGAAGGAAGGCGACAGCGCCATTGAGGTCGACGGTGAAGCCACCCTTGACGCGACCGAAGATCACGCCGGTAACGCGCTCGTTCGCGGTGAAGCTCTTCTCAAGCAGAGTCCAGGCTTCCTCGCGGCGCGCCTTCTCACGGCTGAGCTGGGCTTCGCCATGCTTGTCTTCCATCCGTTCCAGGAAGACTTCGACTATGTCGCCGGCCTTTATTTCGGGTGCCTTGCCAGGGGCGGCAAATTCTTTCAGCGGAACGCGGCCTTCGGATTTGAGGCCGACATCGATCAGGACCATGTCGTTTTCAACGGCGATGACCATGCCCTTGACGACGGTGCCTTCGAGGCTGTTCGAGGCGCCCAACGTTTCGTCGAGCAGGGCGGCGAAGCTTTCTTTCTCGAAACCCTCGGTATTTACGGATACAGAAGCCATTGGCTCTCCCAGATTCCAGAAAAAACTTGAGCCCAGGCCGCCAGGAATCATGACGACATGGTCGACCGCCGACAGGATCGGGCGCGGCGGTGAAGACCCGTATTTCGCTAAAGCGCGAGCTGTTTCCGAACGTGCCGGGAACAAATGCCTTTAGGGCGCCTGAAAAAACACAAAGGCAACCTCGGCCGGGACACCCCGGCAGGCCGCGCGGTTTATAGCCTGCGCGCGGCCCGAGCGCAACCGCTTCCGGTCATTCAGGCTTTGCAAATAACCGCTGGTCGACCACGGCCCGCGCCGCTGCGAAAACGGCGTCGGCATCCAACGCGCTGGTATCCAGCAAGATCGCGTCTCCAGCCGGCCTTAACGGCGCCTCGGCGCGTTCGCTATCGCGCGCATCGCGGACGACCAGATCGGCGCGGATCGCTGCCTCATCGGCGGGCAGACCCCGCCCTTCCAGCTCCAAGACACGACGGCGTGCGCGAACCTCAGGGCTTGCCGTGACAAAGAATTTCACCGCCGCTTGTGGACACACGACAGTCCCAATATCGCGCCCATCGAGCACGGCTCCGGCAAGACCTCCCGGGGGCGTTGCCGCGAACCGTCGCTGCAGCTCCAGCAACGCCGACCTGACGCCGCCATGCGCCGCGACGATAGATGCGGCCTCACCGACCGCTTCCACGCGAAGTCCCGGATCGTCAAAACTGGCGGGGTCGAGCGCGGCGGCGATCCTGGCGGCCACATAGGGATCGGCGGGATCGAAACCTGCTGCCAGCACATCCCGACCCGTTGCCCGATATAAGGCTCCCGTGTCGAGGTGCGCGAAGCCATAGTGGCGGGCAAGACGGCGCGACAGGGTTCCTTTGCCCGAGGCGGCGGGGCCGTCGATCGCGATCACGAAGGACGGGGGGATGAGTGTCATGGCCTTGGCAGTCCTATCAATAATCCACGGTCAAGCTGCCGCCAAGCCGCTCTAGCAGTCTGAAAAAGCTGGGATAATGATCCAGCAGGGCGGCACCCTCTTCGAGCGCCACCGGCGCCTCGCTTGTCAGACCAAGTAACAGAAAGGCCGCCGCGACGCGATGATCGAGCCCCGCCTCGATCGTATGGCCTCCAGGCACTAAAACGCCGCCATTGCCGACAACAACGAGACTCGTTGCTTCAGCATGGGCATCGACACCGCAACCCTGTAACCCGCGGACCAACGGCTCGAGCCAGTCGGCTCGTGGGCCCCAATCCTCGAACACCGTCGTGCCGACGGCGCGGGCAGCGAGAACGGCGAGCTGGGGATAGTCCTCGATAAGCGTTTGGTTCTTTTCAGGTGGGAAAACCACACCGGTAAGGGGGCCACTGCGCAGGCGCCAATCATGAACGGGGGCCTGCCCTTTCATTGTTAGGTTAGTGACGGACCATTCCGCGCCCAAAGCCCGCAAATTATGGAAGGTTCCGGGCATGCGAAACTCGATCTCAAGGCCTTCTAAGAGAATATCGCTGTCACTGCGCGAAAATGCAGTTGTGGCGAGCAAAATCGCCGTCGCTGGGTCAAAGGGAAGGGACAGCTTCGCAGGCCAGGTTTCTCTCTGCCCCTGAACACGGCTCCGGAACCTAGTGCCGCCCCCTGGACCAGCCGACAGCTTTACCCCGAAAGCCTCCAGAATCGAGTCTATGCACTCTTGTTCCGCAAACTCGTGGCTGACAACGGTCTCTCCCGGACAATTGAGAGCCGCCAGCAGCAGTGCAAATCTTTCAAGCCGCGAATGCGCGACGAATTCGGTCGGTGTCGGATTAGTCGCGCCGAGAACGGTGACGGGGCGCTTTCCGGGCTGCCCCCCCAGGAAGCTCGCGCCGTAATTCTCGAGCGCCGCCGTCAGGCCGTGCCATGAAACATGACTGGTTTCCTTTCCGTCATTGAACATCGTCGTCATCGGTTGCGACGCAGCCAGAGCGATCAGGTATGGGCTTCCGAAGCCAGCCTGCCCGAGTTCAATTATGCAATCCGGCTCAGCAAGCCCGCCCACGCCCACGCCATCCACGAAGCAATCCCCATCGGCGTTAACCTCAACCCGACAGCCAAATGACCGAATGGCCGCAATCATCGCCTGGATATCCGGGCTCTGATCGATCCCGGCGATGACGGAGCGGCCCACCGTGACAGCGGCAAGCGCGAGGGCGAGATGGGCCTCCAGCGGTCCGCATGGCGGAGCGACAGCGCCGCGCAACGGACCCGATAGCCGGGCGGTCAAGTTTTTGTGAACGCTTGCCAAGCGGCGTCTTCTCCTAAACGGATTGAGGCTACAAAGGTGCAATCGGGCAAAAACGCCCAACCACGACCCACGCTACGATTTTGCTTTTGACAGGGACGGTCGATCATGGCAATTGCCGCCGTCCAATATTTGTCAGTTAGCGATCCTACGGAGTGTCCGGTGGCCAATCCTGAGTGGGGAACCAAGCGCGTTTGCCAGAGCTGCGGCGCCAAGTTCTACGACATGAAGCGCGAGCAGATCGCCTGCCCGAAATGCAAGACCGCGTTCGATCCTGAAGCGTTCCTGAAAACGCGACGGAGCCGAACCCCCGGCGGCAACGTCGATAAGGATCAGGCCGTGTCGGCAGCTGTCGATAGCGAAATCGAGGTCGATGACGCTGAACTCCTTGACGAAGATGATGACGCAGCAGCCGTCGCTGTCGTTGAAGACGAGGAAGAGGAGGATCTGATCGAAGATGCCTCCGAACTCGGCGAAGACGAAGATGATATGGCGGAAGTCATCGACAACGTTGGCGAGGAAGAGGATCGCTGAGCCCGAAACCGGAGATGATCTGCATGCGTCGCCTCCAGTAGGGTGCTTGCCGGTCATTAACGCCGTGATATAACGGTCTTCACGCGTCGATCTCATCCATCGGTGTCAACCTGCCTTCGTGACCGAGGATAGCCCCGCTTGCCAAGTTCAACCGTCCTGATACTCAATGGCCCAAACCTGAACCTGCTGGGCGTTCGGGAGCCTCAGATTTACGGGACTGAGACCCTGGCCGATATAGAGGAAGCATGCCTTGAACGGGCAAGGCGACTCGGCTTGGCAATCGATTTTCGGCAGTCCAACAGCGAAGGCGAATTGATCGATTGGGTTCAGGAAGCGCGGGATACGGCTGAAGGAATTATCATTAACGCCGGCGGGTACAGCCACACCTCGATCGCTCTGCTCGATGCCTTAACTGCAAGCGATCTGCCGACTATCGAGGTGCATCTCTCCAATATTCACAAGAGGGACGGCTTTCGTCATCACTCCTATGTGTCGCTCGCGGCCAAGGGCGTGATTGTAGGTTTGGGCGGTTTCGGCTACGAACTCGCACTCGACGCAATCGCGCGCTTGATCATCGCGCGCAACTAGCCGTCTCGGCGCGACGAGACTGACCGCTTCGGCGCAACACCCAGGCTTCACGGGATCATGAGCAACGACACTTTCTCCATCGACGACGCACTTGTGCGCAAACTGGCCGGCCTCCTTGACGAGACCCGGTTGACCGAAATCGAATACGCTTGGGGCGAACATCGTATTCGCGTCACGCGCCAGCCGGGATTGGTACAGGCCGCCGTTGGCGCCGCGCCGGTAGCCGCAGCAGCGGCTGTGGCAGCAGCCCCTGCCGCAATCGAGGATCTGAGCAAGCATCCAGGCGCGGTCACGTCGCCCATGGTTGGCACGGCCTACCTCTCGCCCCAGCCAGGGGCTCCCGTCTTCGTGCGCGTAGGTGATACGGTCAGTGTGGGTCAGCCGCTTCTGATCGTCGAGGCCATGAAGGTCATGAACCAGATACGCTCGACGAAGGCAGGTCGCATAGCCCGAATCCTGGTCGAAGATACCGCACCTGTCGAATTCGGACAGGTCCTCGTGATCCTGGAATAGCTGAACCTCGGGAGAACCGATTTGCCGATGTTCGAGAAGGTGCTGATCGCCAACCGCGGCGAAATCGCACTGCGCGTTCTTAGAGCCTGCCGGGAGATGGGCATCCACACTGTCGCCGTCCATTCGACAGCGGATGCTCAGGCCATGCATGTCCGCCTCGCCGACGAGAGCGTCTGTATCGGCCCGCCGTCTGTCCGAGAGAGCTACCTCAATATTCCCGCGATCCTGTCAGCCGCCTCAATCACGGGCGCAGATGCGATCCATCCCGGTCTGGGCTTCCTATCCGAGAATGCTGATTTCGCCCATATGGTGGAAGAACACGGTCTGACCTTCATCGGCCCGACACCAGAGCATATCCGGATGATGGGCGATAAGGTGATCGCCAAGCGGATCGCCCAGGAGCTTGGGATCCCAACGGTGCCCGGATCGGATGGTGCGATCGGCGATATTGACGTCGCCTGCAAACGCGCGGCGGAGGTTCTGTATCCCGTTCTGATCAAGGCGTCAGGCGGTGGCGGTGGACGCGGCATGAAGGTCGCGAACAATGAAGAGGAATTGCGCGCCCTGATCCCCATCGCGCAGGGTGAGGCAAAGGCATTCTTCAACAATGACGAGGTCTATTTCGAAAAATATCTCGATAAGCCGCGCCACATCGAGATGCAAATTCTGGGCGACGGTCAGGGCAACGCAATTCATTTGGGTGAGCGCGATTGTTCATTGCAACGCTCACACCAGAAAATCCTTGAGGAAGCCCCCTCGCCCGTCCTGACAACAGCCCAGCGCGAGGAGATTGGCGCCATCGCCACGGCTGCAATCGCGAAGCTGAATTATCGCGGCGCCGGAACACTGGAATTCCTCTTCCAGGATGGCCAGTTTGCGTTCATCGAGATGAACACGCGTATTCAGGTGGAGCATCCGGTCTCGGAGCTCATCAGCGGTATCGATCTGGTTCAGGAGCAAATTCGGATCGCTGCGGGAGGAACCCTTGATCGGACACAGGCCGATGTCGTGCTCCGTGGCCATGCCATCGAGTGTCGGATCAACGCAGAACACCCGCTTACCTTTGCCCCCTCACCCGGCCTGGTCACGACCTATCACGCCCCCGGCGGGTACGGTGTCCGCATCGATTCGGCGCTGTATCAGGGTTATCGGGTGCCGTCACAATACGATAGTCTGGTGTCCAAGCTCATCGTGCATGGCCGTGATCGTCGAGAATGCATTATGCGGCTTCGCCGGGCGCTGGCGGAATATGTCATCGCGGGCATCGATACCAACATTCCTCTTCATCAACGCCTGATGGACGAACCGGATTTCATCGCAGGCGACTATGATATTCATTGGCTTGAGCGGTTCGTCGCGACCAAGTTGAAGGAATAGCGATTGCGTCCGCGGTCAGCCTGCGATCGTGTCCACGGCGGCGTGATCTGACCGAGGAGGCGCCGATGACGCTTACGCCGGGGATTCTGCTGCGCGCCTATGCCGCCGGCATCTTTCCCATGGCCGATTCGGCCGACGACCCTGAACTATACTGGGTCGATCCCGAGCAGCGCGGCATCCTGCCACTCGATGCGATCCACATACCTCATCGTCTGCGTCGGACAATCCGTGCCGGCATCTTTGAAATACGCTGCAACACGGCGTTTACAGCTGTCATGCAGGGCTGCGCAGACCCTGCGCCGGATCGACCCAATACCTGGATCAATGACGAGATACTCAAGCTTTACGGGGCACTCCATCTCCTTGGCCACGCCCACTCGGTTGAGGCCTGGCAGTCTGGAAACCTCGTCGGCGGGCTCTACGGAGTCTCACTCGGGGGCGTTTTCTGCGGCGAAAGCATGTTCAGTCGGGTCACGGATGCTAGCAAGGTCGCGCTTGTCCATCTCGCCGCGCAACTCGCGCTCGGTGGCTTCACGCTGCTCGATACCCAGTTTGTCACCGAGCATCTGAGCCGATTTGGCGCGATCGAAATCCCTCGCGCCGAGTATCAAAAACGGCTCCGCTCGGCGCTAAAGATATCGGCTCATTTCCCGACGGATTTGGCAGTCGATCCGGTATCGGTCCTGCAATCACGAACCCAGACATCGTAGACCGGATGCTCGAGCGCGGACACGGCAGGGCTTGAGGCGAACATCCAGCCTGTGAACCAGTGCACCGGTTTTGCAAGGCCGGGCAAGTTTTCGTCTATATCGAGAAAAGCAGCAGTCTCGGGGTCTTCCTCAGGGGGATGCTTGCGGCAGTCATGAACCGTTATGGCGAGCGTGCCAAAATGCACAATGCTACCGGCAGCCCCTTCGAAGGTGCTGACACGAGCAGTGGTCTTATCGAGTCCCTGCAATACAACGACTGTCGCAGCGCGCGTCGTGACCGGCAGGAAAACCAACGAAAGAACAGCGCAAAGCGAAGCGAGGGCGCGGCGTTTCTTCATGCCCGGTCCCGCGCATAGGGATTGACCAATCCTGCGATCAATCCCTGCAGGACTTCACGGACCTGCACCTCGTCGCAGCCAATGACAAGCGCATCTTCAAGCGCATCCTGTGCAATCGCCCGCAATTCTTCCAGGTTTTCTCTAAGAATCAGGATCTTATCGACGCAGGAGACCAACTCGCCCTTGGGAGTGCGCCAGCGAATGGACGCCAGTTCCAAGGCTTACGGCCCCGTTTTGGCGGGCGCAGGTGCGGGTGCGGCGCTGCTCCCTTGGCCGGCCGGATGCGACATGCTGAAGGCTACTTGGCCGAACAATGATTCCAGACTCACCGAAGACTGGGTCATTTTGATCAAACCACCCGATGGAATGTTGTTGTCCGAGTTACCCGGCTCCAGTTGCAGGAATTTATCGCCCAACAGGCCGCTTGAAGACACCTTGGCGACAGTATCGTCAGGCAGCTTGATCGAATTATCGATATTGAGGACGACTACCGCTTGAAACGTGGTTGGATCGAGCGTTGTCGAGAGGATTGTCCCGACTTTGATGCCGCTGATACGGATATCGCCACCGGTCTTGATCCCGTCGGCATGGTTAAAGCGCGCTATGACCTGATAGCCAGACACCTCGTGCAACTGGGCAACGGAATAGGCGAACGTCACGAACAACCCAGCCACGACGAGAACCAAAGTTCCCATCACGATTTCAAGCAAATTGCGGCTCATCTAATCCAATCCATACTACAAGGCTCCCACGTCACGGGGCATCGCTCGCTCCACGGGTCAGTTTGGAACCCAGGGCTCATAATCACCGCTAGTCTTCGGGCGATGGCCGCCCCGAAGCACAGAGCCGCGAGGGTGATATGCATTGACCGTCCCCGTCAGGTTCGGCTGGTGCTCCTTCTGCCAGGGTCGCCGCGATACCGTGCCCGGCTCGGGAACAACGTCCACCGTGTGATGGAGCCAACCATGCCATTCTGCGGGAACCTTGGACGCCTCCGCGCGACCGGAATAAATGACCCAGCGGCGTTCACGACTATTGAAACCGCCGCCTTTGACGAGGGCGCGACGCTTCTTTTCGCGATAATAATGATTGCCGAAGGAATCGGTCCCGACGCGCTCACCGTTTAACCACGTGAACAACCTTGTCCCCAGTGTCATGATTCGCCGCTTCCCTTTGTCCCGAGCGCCGCACTATGGCACCGGCGGCCCCTGACTGTCGAGAGCGCGACACGGATGATTGGAGCGAGGCCGCCATGTTCTTGCCCCGACGGCCTGCATCGCCCAGCCCCTTGAGGTCACCAGCCGCCGCGCGCCAGCCACGCCTCGACTTGCGCCAGCCGATCCACGCCCCAAAAAGGTTCATCATCGACCAGAAAATAGGGTGATCCAAATACCCCGCGCTGTATGGCCTCGTCCACGGCTTGCTTCAGGATCGTCTTTACCTCGCCATCCTGGATCCCGGCCATGATTGCATCACCATCAAAACCGGCGGCGGCGGCGATCTCCGCGATATGTTCGACCGGACAGATATCCCGACCCTCTGCAAACGCCGCATGAAAGATCGCCTTGGCCAGTCGAACCGCAGCCTCGGGATCCCCCCGGTCTATCAGATAGAACGCACGGCACGCCGTCACGGTCCCGAACGGAAATTGAGACGGCATTTTCAGTGGAACATCAAGCAGTCGCGCGAAACGGGCTGTGTCTCGATTAAAATAATCGGCCTTGAGGGGCACAAGTGCGATCGGGACAACACCGGAAACCTTGAAGATCGCCCCCAACAAGATCGGCCGCCAGCGTACCGCCACGCCATGCCGCTTGCCGAGTTCCTCAATCTGAGTGCTGGCGAAATAGCCGTAAGGGGACGAAAAGTCGAAATAGAAATCGATCTGACGCGGCATTCACACTTCCTCCACGGATCGGGCTCATGCGGCGACGGCGCGGGTAACCGCGCTCTCGCAGCCGCTTAGCGCCAAAAAGTACATGGATAAGACCAGGAACGGGAGTCTCTATGGCGGTCAAACCGATCCAGTTCTGGTTCGTTCCTCACCCGGGCGCGCAGCGTTCTGGGCATCGCACACGGCAACCGAAGCCATGTTAATTAGGCCGCGCACGGTAATGGATGGCGTCACAATATGAGCGGGTCGAGCGGCGCCCAGCAGCATCGGGCCGATCGCCAGACCATCACCCAGGGATTTGAGAAGGTTCAAGGCGATATTCGCGGCGTCCAGTGATGGCATGATCAGAAGATTGGCCTGCCCAGTAAGGCGCGAATTCGGAAACAGCCTTCCGCGGATTGCGGGCGAGAACGCCATATCGGCGTGCATTTCACCCTCGACCTCGAGATGAGGCGCCCGGGTCCGAATCATCGTCAGGGCTTCTCTCATCCGGCGCGCGGACTGCGAATCGGCAGTCCCAAAATTGGAATGGGAGAGTAGTGCGATTTTGGGCTCAATGCCGAAATGGCGGACGGCTTCGGCGGCCTGCAACGTCATCTCTGTGAGCTCGATCGCGGTCGGCTCACCCACCACATAGGTATCGCAAAGAAAATAGGTGCCCGTCGGCAGCACCATTCCAGATAGTGCAAACGGCGTCGCCGCACCCGGCTTCAATCCGATCACATCGACGATATGCGTGAGATGGCGATGGAACTGCCCCACTGCCCCGCACAACATCGCATCGGCCTCGCCCCGCCGGAGCATCAATGCCGCGATCACACTGGTCGAAGCCCTGACCACGTTCCGGGCGTAGTCCGGGGAGACACCCTTGCGCTCCATCAAGCTGTGATAAAGTTTCCAGTATTCTTGAAAACGCGGATCGTCCTCGGGATCGCAGAGCAGAAAATGCTCGTCGACGCGCATGGACAGGCCCAATCGTTCGATGCGACGGGTCACTACGTCGCGCCGTCCAATCAGGATTGGCCGGGCGATCCCATCGACCACGACGCCTTGAACGGCGCGCAGGACGCGTTCGTCCTCACCTTCCGCGAAGACAAGACGTTGTGGATTCTGACGTGCCCTCTCGAACAACGGCTTCATGACAAGACCGGAGCGGAAGACGAATTGTTCGAGGCGCCGCCGATACGCATCGAAGTCCGTGATCGGACGCGTCGCCACGCCACTCGCCATCGCCGCCTTGGCAACCGCTGGCGCCAGGGTCGTGATCAATCGGGGATCGAAGGGTTTGGGGATGAGATAATCGGGTCCGAACCGCAGCTCGATATCACCATACGCCGCTGCGACCACATCGGAAGCCTCTGCCATCGCCAGATCGGCGAGTGCCTCGACGCAGGCAATTTTCATGGCTTCGTTGATCGTCGTGGCGCC
>CAIXXC010000224.1 GCA_903923205.1 uncultured Rhodospirillales bacterium
AGCCGCACCCGCCGCAGCCGCAGCCCCGGTGAACCCGTTGCCATCAAAATTAGGCCCCTTCAGTGCGATGAACAGATCACCTGGCTGCAGCGTCCTGGTATCGATCGATACGCCGGTGATGTTTGCTTCAGCCACGCCGAAGGCGGCGCCCTCGACCGCTGCCGCCACGTCGGCCAGGGTCCAGAGCGCCTGAGTCTGCGCGCTCATCTGTCCTCGCCCCTGCTCGTTGTCCGGTGCCTTGCGGCTACCGCATTACGCGCCACCACGGCATCGTCGAAGGGGTGGACGACCCCGGCGATCATCTGGCCCTGCTCATGGCCCTTGCCCGCGATGACAAGAACGTCACCGGCTTCCAACTCATTGATCGCGCCTGCGATGGCAAGGGCGCGATCGCCGATCTCGCGCGCATCAGGACACGCAGCCAGAATTTCGGCACGAATCGCGGCGGGCTCCTCGCTTCTGGGATTGTCGTCCGTGACAATGATCTGGTCGGCATACCGTGCCGCGATCTCGCCCATGCGGGGCCGCTTGGTACGGTCGCGGTCGCCGCCGGCGCCAAACACGACCCAGAGCCGATGCGTCGCATGAGGGCGAAGGGCATCGAGGACTTTTTCGAGCCCATCCGGGGTATGCGCGTAATCGACATAGACCGTCGCGCAATTCTTTAGGGTTGCAACGTGTTCCAGGCGACCACGAACCCCTGTCAGGCGCGGCAAGGCGGCAAGCGCCTGATCAGGTTCAATCCCGGTCGCGATCGCGAGGCCGAGTGCGGTCAAGGCATTCATCGCCTGAAAGCCGCCGACCAGCGGGAGATCAACCTCCCGCGCACGCCCAAGCACATCGAGAACCAGGACCTGACCGGAAACGGTGGGCCGGCGCTCGATCAGACGAATGGCGCCCGCTGCCTTGCCAAAATCGATAATCGGATGATGGCCTGCGCGGGCAGCCTCGGCGACCGAGGTAAATTCCGGGATATCGGCGTTGATCACTGCCACCCCGCCGGGGGCAAGAATATGCTCGAACAGGCGCAGCTTCGCCGCCAGATAGTCGGCCATCGTGCCGTGATAATCGAGATGATCCTGGGTCAGGTTGGTGAAGGCCGCAGCGATCACCCGAACGCCGTCAAGACGGTGCTGGGCCAATCCGTGACTGGAAGCCTCCATCACCACGTGATCGACACCGCGCTTCGCGAGGTCAGACAGGGCGATATGCAAGGCTACCGGATCGGGAGTCGTCATCGAACCTGACACAAGCCCGTCGGAACTTTCGATCCCAAGTGTCCCGATACTTGCGGCCTTCAGGTTCGCAGACGCCCAGATCTGACGGGTGAATGCGGCGGTCGAGGTCTTGCCGTTGGTACCTGTTACCGCAGCAACCGTCTTGGGCTGCGCACCATAGAAACGCGCCGCAAGAAGAGCGAGCGCGCGGCGCGGCACCGGGTCGCTGTAAAGGGGGACGCCATAACCACGTCCCCGAGCCACCCCATCCGCGTCAGTCAGGATCGCAACCGCGCCCTGGGCCACGGCGGCCGCGATGAACTGGCGGCCATCGGTCTTGACCCCGGGCAGCGCCACGAACAGCGATCCCGGAACAACCGACCGCGAGTCCGTTGTGATCGCGGCGATCTCTGGATCGATCAGGGCAGGCGCCGGGACCTGACCGATCCCGGTGATGGCGCCATGCGACGTGAGCGTAGTGAGGTCCATCAGGTCAATCAGCCGCAATTTTCTTGCCCTTGCCGGGGAAGTCCACCGTGTAGGCGTTATGGATATCGGCGGTTTCCGTGATGGGCATCTGGTCGAGCAGGGGGGCCATCCGCGCAATAATGCGCTGGGTCGCGGGCGCCGCCGTCCAACCCGCCGTTGCAAAACCATAGGACTTCTTCGTCCCATGCGGCTCGTCGACGGAAACCAGGGTGATATATTCGGGATTGTTGATCGGATAGACGCCGATGAACGAAGACAGCAGTGCCTTCTTGGCATAGCCGTGACCCGTCACCTTCTCGGCCGTTCCAGTCTTGCCCCCCACCAGGTAGCCCGGGACATCGGCATTTTTGCCGGTCCCGTCGGTGACGACAAGGCGCAGCAGCCGGCGCAATTGGAACGAGGTTTCCTCGGAAATCACCCGGGTCCCGGCGGGCTGATACCCATCCGCGCGCTTAACCAGTGTCGCGGGCACCATCACGCCATGATTGACGATGGCATTGGCGGCAATAAGGGTCTGCAAGGGGCTGACTGAAATGCCATGGCCAAAGGCAACCGTCATGGTGCTGATATCGTGCCATGGGTTCGGATAATGAGGAGCCGCGACTTCTGGCAGTTCGATCACGGCCGGACGCAACAGGCCGAGGCTGCCGAGAAAGGCTTCCTGAGCGGCACCGCCACTCTCAAGCGCCATCTTCGCCGAACCAATGTTCGAGGACAGCATGAAGATTTGGGCGACCGTGATCGGGTGGCTCTGCGGCTCGTAATCATGGATCGTAAAGCGACCGATATGGATCGGATGCACGACGTCGAAGAATGAATCGAGCGTCGCCTTCTTGTTTTCAAGCGCCAGCGCCGTGTTGAAGATTTTGAAGACCGAGCCCATCTCGTACACGCCCAGGGTCGAGCGATTGAAGATCGTCGCGGGGACGATATTGCTCATGTCGTTCGGGTCGAAATCCGGCAGCGATACCATCGCCAGGATCTCACCGGTATGGCAGTTCATAATGATCCCGGTGCCACCGATCGCCGAGAAATCGTAGATTGCCTTCTGCACCTCTTCCTTGACGATCGCCTGCAGGCGGACATCGACCGAGAGCTGCAACGGTTCCGCATGGGCCGCTAGGCCTGCATCAAAGGCTCGTTCAATGCCGGCGAGGCCGTGATTGTCGAGATCGGAATAACCAACAACATGGGCAGTCAGAGGCCCCTGGGGATAGACACGCTGTTCTTCGGGCTGGAAATCGAGCCCAGGGATGCCGAGTTCATTGACGGCATCGACCACGTCCGGCGTGAGGTGACGATGCAACCAGATGAAGCCCTTGCCCGATTTAAGCCTCGCGGCCAGTTCTGTCTCGTTGGTGTCCGGCAGGATCCGGGCGAGCGCGGTCGCCGTCCCCTGCGGATCGGTGATAACGCGAGCATCGGCGAACAAGGACTGGGTGCGCAGGGTGGTCGCGAGGACCTTGCCGTTGCGATCGACAATGTCCGCGCGGCTGTATTCGAGCGGCTTTGCCACCGCGAGCGGATTGAGATGGGAATCATTGGTTTCCAGCACCGTCACGTCGATCAGCCGCAGGCTGATGACGAGGAAGGCGATCACGAACATTGCCCCCGCCTTGACGAGACGGATACGGCTCATTTCCAGCGCACGGGTCAGCGGATGGTCGGCATCGCCTGGCCCCTCGGCCGAGGGCCTGAAATGTACCGCCCGGCGGAGGTTGTCCTCGCTCCTGAGGACTGGCGACCTCACGGCGTTTTCATCCCATGTCCGGGCAGGGGCTCTTGCGCCTCGGCCTGGATCGCGGTGAGCATGGCGTCGAGCCCGGCCCCGTCATCACCCGAATTGGCCGCCTCTGCGGCGGACGCAACCAAGGTGGGCTGCTTCGGACCCGCAGCCGATGCGACTGCCGCGGGGGCGCCGGTGACTTCGGGCGCCGTCTGCTGGGGCGCATCGCGCAGCGGCAATGTGTCGTAGGTGCCGAGATTGGCCGGTTTGATCGGCGCCAAGGCGAGATGACGCTCCGCCATGGCACCGAGCTTGTCGGGTTGCGTCTCCTGGCTCCATTCCGCGTTCAGGATGTGGATCGCGTTGCGATCGGTCACGATCTGGTCTTCGATCGTGACGAGTTGCTGCTCCTCCCCTTGAACGGCGTATTTCACCTTGAACAAACCGAAGCCGAGACCGAGGGCGAGCGCGAAGCTCATGAGCGTGGCTGGACGGATCATGCGGCTGCGGCCTCCTTGGCCCAGGATGGTGCGTCGGTGCGGGCGGCAACGCGCAGCTTGGCGGAGCGTGCGCGGGGATTGCGGCGACATTCGGCGTCATCGGCGACAATCGCCTTGCGCGAAATCAGCGTGAAACTCGGGCGGCGGGCCTCCCCCGCCTGCGGCAGGTGGCGCGAACCGCCCGGACTATTGCCCGAACGCTCACGCAGAAAATTCTTCACGACCCGGTCTTCGAGCGAGTGGAACGAGACGATGGCAAGGCGACCGCCCGCCTTGAGCAGGCTCTCTGCGGCTTCAAGCCCGCGCGCAAGTTCGCCAAGCTCGTCATTCACATAGATGCGCAGCGCCTGGAATGTCCGGGTCGCAGGATCGATCCCGTCGCGCGATGTCGGCACAACGCCACGAATGATCCGCGCCAGAACGCCCGTCCGGTCTATCGGCGCCTCCAGCCGCGCGGCGACGATGGCCCGCGCGACGCGACGCGACTGGCGCTCCTCGCCAAGCTGAAAAATGATGTCGGCAAGTTCGCCCTCAGGCAGCGTGTTGACGATCTCGGCCGCGCTCGGCCCCTCGTCACCCATGCGCATGTCGAGCGGACCGTCGAAACGGAACGAAAAACCGCGCTCGGGATCGTCGATCTGCGGCGAGGACACGCCGATATCGAGGGCGACACCATCGACCTGATCGATCCCGGCAGCGCGGACCAACGCCTCCATGTTACCAAACCGACCCTGGATCAAGGTGAGGCGATCGCCATAGGAACCCTGCAAACCGGCACCCGCCGCAATCGCCTCGGGGTCGCGATCAATTCCGACGACGCGACACGGCGCGGCATCGAGCAATGCCCGGCTATAGCCGCCACGACCAAACGTGCCGTCGAGATAGGTTTCGCCGGCTTGTGGCGCCAGCGCCAGCACGACCTGATCGAGCAGGACCGGCGTATGGGTGGCAGCCTCGCTCATTCGCCGCTCCCCCGGATTGCCAACTGCGGCTCCGGCGGCAGCGACACGGGATTGTGGCGCAGGCGGTCGCGTTTGACCTTTTTGGAAGTCTCAAGCGCGGTGGGCTCCCAGATCTGGAAGGTCGACCCGACGCCGACGAAGGCAGCGCTTTCAGTGATCCCCGCGAATTCGCGCAAGGCTTCTGACAGGACGATCCGGCCTTCGCCGTCGAAGGTCAGTTGTTCAGCGTCCGAGAACAGGGTCTGAAGATCGTCATATTCCTGGGAGAACTGCTCAAGGCTCTCGAGCCGGCGGGCCATCGCTTCCATGCGCCCCATGCCGCAGCATTCGAGCGCGTCGTATTTGAACAGGCGGTAGGCGACGATCCCATTGAAGGCATGTTCAGGCAGCGCTGATCGAAAGGGCGCCGGTACGGAGATCCGGCCCTTCCGATCGACCTTGTTCACGTAAGTGGACAAGAACAGCGCCACACCACTCCCCCAAACGGCAGGTCCCCGAACGGCGCAAAATGCTTGGAGGCTGGTACTCCCCTGACGACCAACCCGCACACCGTTATGGGACAATATGGGATATCATGGGATATTTTGGGCGTCAATGGTAAGACATAGTAAAACCATGGCACTTCCCAGTGCTTGAGCACGAATTCCTTGAGCATTTTGCGGCCCGAACAGGGTAAATCATTCGCTCTGGCAGTCTTCCCGGCGGGATAGCAGAATCAGAGACGCAATGGTTACTTCACGCGACTCAGGCAAGCACGAGTTCTTGATACGTTCTTTGTTGAATGATTTGGTCTTATCCAAGACGAACACGCGAGGACAGCAATCCCGATCGTTCGAGAGGGGCGTTCACGCCAAGCTGTAGTATAAAAATTCCCGCGAGCCACTAGATATGGGAGTCGAAGCGGATCAGACGGCCTGTAAGCCGGGTTCTGTCTTCCCGCTTGCGCGGGATGGATGACCATTCCTCTGGGACGCCTGTTGCCAGACGCCTCACGCGACCGACCCGGATGACGGCGCGAAAGACCCGCCCGCCGAAGACCCCCCGCGAGGGAAGTTCCGGCTGTCACCCCTACTTGGTCTTGCTCCCGGTGGGGTTTACCATGCCGTTCCCGTTGCCGGGTCCGCGGTGCGCTCTTACCGCACCCTTTCACCCTTACCGTCCGTCCCATGCCAGCCCATGGGCTGAGATGGGCGGGGGCGGCGGTCTGCTCTCTGTGGCACTAATCCCTAGGGTCGCCCCCGCCGGGCGTTACCCGGCACCGTGTCTTCCGTGGAGCCCGGACTTTCCTCCCGCAGCGCCAAGGCTGCGAGCGGTCATCCAGCCGTCTGATCCGGTGGTGGGGTTAGGCCTTCTCGCGCCAAGCGTCAATGGCAAGCGGACAGAAGGTTCTCGGCTTTAAGAAGCGTCGGCCTCCCTCCCCGGTGATGGGGAAGGAGGCCGAAGCTTTTGTTCAGGCGCCTGCGGCGTCAAGGGCCTGATCGATATCGGCGAGGATATCGGAAATATGCTCAAGGCCGATCGACAGGCGGACATATCCGGCGGAAACTCCGGTCGCCAGTTGCTCCTCGGCCGTCAGCTGGGAGTGCGTGGTGCTGGCCGGATGGATGGCCAGGCTGCGCGCGTCACCGATATTGGCGACGTGGTAGAACAATTGCAGCGCGTCGATGAAGCGGCGTCCGGCATCGGCACCACCGGCCAGTTCAAAGCCAAGCAGCCCACCAAGGCCGCCTTTCAGGTATTTTTCCGCCCGCTCGCGAGCGACACCCGTCTGCTGCGAGGGGTGGATAACGCGGGTGACTTCCCTCCGGGTCGAAAGATGCTTGGCCACCGCGAGCGCATTTTCGGAATGGCGGGCGATCCGCAGCGGCAGGGTCTCCAGCCCTTGCAGGATCTGAAAGGCATTGAACGGCGACAACGCCGCGCCGAGATCGCGCAGCAGCACCGTCCGGGCGCGGATGATATAGGCCACGGGGCCGATCGGCTTGACCGCCTGCACCCAGACCGCGCCGTGGTAGCTCGGGTCGGGCGCGTTGAGGGCCGGCTGACGTTCCGGATGGGCTTCCCAATCGAAATTACCGCCATCGATGATCACGCCGCCGATCGAGGTGCCGTGGCCCCCGATAAACTTGGTAGTCGAATAAACTACGATGGCCGCGCCATGATCAAAGGGCCGAGCGAGGATCGGCGCTGCCGTGTTGTCGATGATCAGCGGAATGCCGAGCGGGCGACCGATGGCCGCGACCTCGGCAATCGGGAAGACCGCCAGTTTCGGATTGGGCAGGGTCTCGGCGTAGTAAGCGCGGGTGCGGGAGTCGGTGGCGCGGGCGAAGGCCTGCGGGTCGGTCGGATCGACGAAGCGAACCTCGATGCCCTGATCCCGAAGGGTGTTGGCGAAAAGATTCCAGGTACCGCCGTATAGATCGGTCGAACTGACGACATTGTCGCCTGCCTTTGCGATCGTCTGGATAGCATAGGCCGACGCGGCCTGACCCGAGGAAACGGCCAGTGCCGCAGCGCCGCCCTCAAGCGCAGTGAGGCGCTGCTCGAGGATATCGGTCGTCGGATTGCCGATGCGGGTATAAATGTTGCCGAGTTCCTTCAGCGCGAACAAATTCGCCGCGTGCTCGGTGCTTTTGAACTGGTAGGACGTCGTCTGATAGATCGGTGGCGCGACGGCGCCGGTCGTCGGATCGGCGCGCCAGCCGGCATGGAGGACGATGGTCTCGGGGTGTAATTCTTTCTTCGACATGGGATACCCGCTCTTTTGTGGCGTTTGCGTAACCGAAAGCGGGCGATCTTACCCGGGCGGTGGCAACACTCGAATAGATAATATATTATATGTTTATCTTATATAATATATAAATTATGCATCACATCCAGGCTCGCGAACAGGCTTGGGTTCCGATAAAGAGAGTGCTGGAGGAACGCCGATGATCTGGCCCGATCTCGTAACCCTGTCCGGAACCCATGCCCGGCTCGAGCCGCTGGCGCTCCGCCACCACGACGATCTGGCACAAGCCGTCGCCGACGGCGAATTGTGGCGACTCTGGTACACCAGAATCCCAACCCCCGTCGAGATGGCTGGAGAGATCGAACGCCGCCTCGGCCTCCGCGCCGCCGGGACCATGCTGCCCTTCGCCGTGGTCGAGGTGGCCAGCGGCCGCGCCGTGGGGATGACCACCTATATGAATATTGACGCAAGCAACCGCCGGGTCGAGATCGGTTCGACCTGGTATCGCCGCTCGGCGCAACGAAGCCCCATCAATACCGAGTGCAAATTGATGCTGCTGGGCCACGCCTTCGAGACATTGGCGTGCATCGCGGTCGAGTTCCGCACGCATTTCTTCAACCACCAGAGCCGCCAGGCGATCGAGCGACTCGGGGCGAAGCTGGACGGCGTCATGCGCAATCACATTCACATGCCCGATGGTACGCTGCGCGATACCTGCGTTTACTCGATCATCGCCGCAGAGTGGCCCACGGTTTGCCGACATCTGTCGTTCCAACTGGAACGCCCTCACCCGGCCTGAGGTATGTTGCATCGCAACCGCGAATAACCGGCCCCGTCGTTTTGAGCGCCAGCGCAAGGACTTCGGCGCCAAGCTATCTTTAGGTTTAACGTCCCTCACATCCCTTCAGGAACCCGGCAAGCCGATGGTGCGGTGCACAATTGCAACGCTTCGGCGCCCGACGATAAAAAATGCACGAAGAATATTTTTAACCGCTTGTGCATTGTGACGAGTCTGCGTCAACCTATATCCAGTTGTTAGAGGGCGGCAGCAATGCCGGACGGAACGGCCAGACGTTCCGGTCGCCACGCTCTCTCCATGACGGCGTTCCCGGAACCGGGAATGGCCGCCCGGACAACGCTTCGGACAGCCCGCTCTTTGACGCTGTTGATCCCTGAATCCTCCCCATTTCCGGTGATGCCGTAGGCCTTGATATCCAATCAAGGCATCACAGCTTCCCCATTACGTTCCTGTCGTAACGCCTGCTCGCCGAGCAAGCGCTTCGACAGGAACCTAAGGCCTCGGGGTTGATCCGCCCGGTCAGCGCGCAGACGCGACCGGGCGGCTGCTGGTCCGAGCCGTTCATGAGTGCAACGTCGTTCGCCGCGGAGATCGTCATGTCGTCTTATGAGAACAATATCTTCAGTTCCTTCACCCGCCATTACGAAAGCCAGCGGGAAGTGGAGATGAGCCTCGAAGACTATATCCGGGGCTGCTCCGACGATCCGATGATGTATTCAAGCGCGACCGAACGCCTGCTGAAGGCGATCGGGGAGCCTGTCGTCGTCGACACCAGCATGGACCAGCGGTTCGGCCGCATCTTCATGAACAGGACGATCAAGGTCTATCCCGCTTTCGAAGACTTCTTCGGAATGGAGGAGACGATTGAGCGGATCGTCGGCTTCTTCCGCCATGCTGCCCAGGGCCTCGAAGAACGCAAGCAGGTGCTCTACCTGCTTGGCCCCGTCGGCGGCGGCAAATCATCGCTGGCCGAGCGGTTGAAGCTGTTGATGGAGACCTATCCGATCTACGTCCTCAAGGCCGGCAAGGAGGTAAGCCCCTTGCTGGAATCCCCGCTCGGCCTCTTCAACCCGAGCCAGATGGGCACGGCACTGGAGGAAAAATACGGCATTCCCAAGCGTCGCCTCAGCGGGCTGATGTCGCCCTGGGCGATGAAGCGGCTCGACGAATTCGGCGGCGATATCTCGAAATTCTCGGTCGTCAGGCTCTACCCATCGCGGCTGCGCCAGATCGGCATCGCCAAGACCGAACCCGGCGACGAGAATAATCAGGACATCTCCAGCCTGGTCGGCAAGGTCGATATCCGTAAGCTGGAGTTCCTGAGCCAGAATGATCCCGACGTCTACAGCTATTCGGGCGGTCTCAACCGCACGACACAGGGCATTCTGGAATTCGTCGAGATGTTCAAGGCACCGATCAAGATGCTGCACCCCCTGCTGACGGCGACGCAGGAAAGCAATTACATGGGGACCGAGAATATCGGGGCTCTGCCTTTCCAGGGCATCATTATGGCCCATTCCAACGAATCGGAATGGCAGACCTTCAAGAACAATCGCAACAATGAAGCCTTCATCGACCGTATCTCGGTCATCAAGGTGCCCTATTGCCTGCGGGTCACGGAGGAGCGGCGGATCTATGAAAAGCTGGTGCAGACCAGCGAGTTGACCGAGGCCCCCTGCGCGCCCGGCACGCTTGAGATGCTGGCCCGGTTCACCGTGCTCTCACGCCTCAAGCCGCATGAGAACTCGAACCTTTACTCCAAGATGCGGGTCTATGACGGCGAGGCCTTGAAGGATTCCGACCCGCGCGCCAAATCGGTCCAGGAATATCGCGATGCCGCCGGGGTCGATGAGGGGATGGATGGCATCTCCACTCGTTTCGCCTTCAAGGTACTGTCGCAGACCTTCAACTTCGACAACACCGAGGTCGCAGCCGATCCGGTACATCTCGTCTATGTCCTTGAACAGGCGATCAGACGCGAACAATTCCCGGAGGAATACGAGAAGCGGCTTCTGAACTTCATCAAGAGTGAACTCGCACCCCGCTACGCCGAATTCATCGGCCACGAGATCCAAAAAGCCTATCTGGAATCCTATTCGGATTACGGCCAGAACCTGTTTGATCGCTACGTCACCTATGCCGACGCCTGGATCGAGGATCTTGACTACAAGGATCCCGATACCGGACAGATGATGAACCGAGAACTCCTCAACCAGGAACTCTCGAAGATCGAAAAACCCGCCGGCATCGCCAATCCGAAGGATTTCCGCAACGAGGTCGTCAAGTTCGTCCTGCGCGCGCGCGCGGGCAATGCCGGCCGCAACCCCAGCTGGACCTCTTACGAGAAGCTGCGCGAGGTCATCGAGAAGCGGATGTTCAGCCAGGTCGAGGATCTGCTGCCAGTGATCAGCTTCGGCAGCAAGAAGGATTCCGAGAGCGACCGCAAGCACGCCCAGTTCGTCGAGCGCATGGTCTCACGCGGCTATACCGAGCGCCAGGTGCGACGTCTGGTCGAATGGTACATGCGCGTCAACAAGGCGGGATAGGGCTGCTGGCCGTGATGAACATCGTCGATCGCCGCCCGAACCCGAAGGGCAAAAGTCTCGGCAACCGTCGTCGCTTCATCGAACGCGCGCGGGGCGAGGTGAAGGGTGCCGTGCTCGACGCCTTGAAGAAGCGCAAGGTGACGGATACCGAAGGGGGCGAGAAGATCTCGATCCCGACCGGCGGGATCGAGGAGCCGACGTTCCGGCACAGCGGCAGCGGCGGCAAGCGCGAATATGTAGTCCCCGGCAACAAGCAGCACATCACCGGCGATGAGTTGCAGCGGCCCCAGGGCGGGGCCGGTGGCAAGGGCAGCGAGGCGGCCGACAATGGCGAGGGCGAGGACGAGTTCGAATTCGTCCTCAGCCGCGATGAATTCCTCGACCTGTTCTTTGAAGATCTCGAACTGCCCGATCTTGTCCGCAAGCGCCTGTCGGAAACCGCCTCGCCGGAGCTCAGTCGCGCCGGTATCACGATGAGCGGCAATCCCGCCAACCTCAATCTCGTGCGCACCCTGCGCAACTCGATGGCGCGGCGCATCTCGCTCAACCGGCCCAAATGGGGCGAAGTCGACGCGCTGAAGGCCGAGATCGCCGATCTTGAGGAGACGGGGCCGGAAGAGGCGCTCGAAGCCGCTCGGGCAAAACTCACCGCGATCGAGCGGCGGATCAAGGCGATCCCCTATTTCGACCCGATCGACGTCCGCTACAACCGCTTCCAGCGTGTGCCGAAGCCCAATATCCAGGCGGTCATGTTCTGCCTCATGGATGTCTCGGGATCGATGACGGAACACATGAAGCAACTGGCCAAGCGCTTCTTCATGCTGCTGCACCTGTTCCTGACCAAGCGCTACGAGCATGTCGATATCGTGTTTATCCGCCATACCTCTACGGCACAGGAGGTCGACGAGGATACGTTCTTCTACAGCCGGGAGACCGGCGGCACGGTGGTCTCGACCGCGCTCGCCGAGATGCAGCGCATCATCAAAGAGCGCTATCCGCTCGAAGCCTGGAACATCTACGCCGCCCAGGCGTCGGATGGCGACAATTTCGGCGCGGACTCGCCCCGCTGTATCCAATTGCTGAACGAATTGCTGCCGAGCACGCAGTACTTCGCCTATATCGAGGTCAGCGATAATGGCGTCTTCGCCAGCCATCGCCGCACCGACCAGACCGATCTCTGGCGCTCCTACGCCGAAGCGGCCCCCGGCCACCCCAATTTCGCCATGCGCCGCGTCGGCGATCCCGCGCATATCTTTCCGGTCTTCCATGACCTGTTCGCGCGCAACCGTGCCGCCGTGTCTGCGGAAGTCGAGGCTTGACGCTTATGGATTCCGTTGTCCCTGCAGCCCCTATTTATGAAGGTTCGGAATGGGATTACGACAAGCTGCGGCTTGTCTTCGATGCCTGCGAGGTGATCGCGCGCGACGAACTCGGGCTGGATACCTACCCGACGCAGGTCGAGGTCATCACCTCGGAACAGATGCTCGACGCCTATGCCTCGGTAGGCTTGCCGCTGATGTATCGGCATTGGAGCTTCGGCAAGCGCTTCGCCATCAACGAGACGCTCTACCGCAAGGGCCTGCAGGGCCTCGCCTATGAGATCGTGATCAATTCCAACCCCTGCCTCTGCTACATCATGGAAGAGAATTCCATGACCATGCAGACGCTTGTGATCGCCCATGCCGCGTTCGGTCACAATCACTTCTTCAAGAATAATTACCTGTTTCAGCAATGGACCGATGCCTCCGGCATCCTTGATTACCTCGCCTTTGCCCGTGACTACGTGCTGAAATGCGAGGAAAAATACGGCGTGCAAAAGGTCGAACGCGTGCTTGACGCCGCCCATGCGCTGATGGACCAGAGCGTCAATCGCTACGCGCGCCGCCCACGCCTTAATTTTCTTGAAGAGCAAAAGCGCGAGGAAGACCGGCGCCAGCACGCCGAGGCGACCTATAACGACCTCTGGCGCACCGTGCCGACACCCGCCGCGATGAAGCGATTGAAGGCCGAGGATGCCGCCAAGGTCCAAACCGAGAGCGCCCAGAAGATGGGGCTGCCGGAAGAGAACATCCTCTATTTCCTGGAGAAAAACGCCCCCCAACTTGCCTCCTGGGAGCGTGAACTGTGCCGCATCGTGCGCAATATCGCGCAGTATTATTACCCGCAGAAGCAGACCAAGGTCTGCAACGAGGGCTGCGCCACCTTCGTCCATTACGAGATCATGAACCGTCTCTACGAGAAGGGACAAATCACCGAAGGGGCGATGCTGGAGTTCCTGCATTCCCACACCAGCGTCGTGGCGCAGCCCGAATACGACGACAAGCGCTACAGCGGCATCAATCCCTACGCGCTCGGCTATGCCATGATGGCCGATATCAAGCGCATCTGCCTCGACCCGACCGATGAGGATCGCGACTGGTTCCCGGCCTTCGCGGGCAATCAGGACCCCTACGGCACCTTGCGCGATGCCTGGGCCAATTACCGGGATGAGAGCTTTATCCTGCAGTTCCTGAGCCCGGCGCTGATCCGCAAATTCCGCCTGTTCGAGGTCCGCGACGACGAGGCGGAGCCCAACATGGTCGTCGATGCCATCCATGACGAGCAGGGCTACCGCAAAATCCGCGCCGGTCTCGCCCGCAGCTACGATATCTCGCGGCGCGAGCCCGATATCCAGGTCGCCGATGTCGATATGGCCGGCGACCGCACACTGGTGCTACGCCATACCGTCTATAACGGGATCGTGCTGGACGAAAAATCGGTCAAGGCCGTGCTGCGCCACGTCTGCGCCCTGTGGAGCTACAATGTCCGCCTGATCGAGGTCGATGCCGTCACGGAAGCAACGCTCAAGACCCACGAGATGAAGGCGGAGAAGTAGTTCGATTAATCTCCTTTAAGTGGAAATATGACTGCCTTTAGTATACTAAGGCGTGATCAGCCGCGTTCATCGAGATACGAGATGGTCGATTTACAAAAAACGATTTCTGACCTGAAAGACCGTGCAATATTTCTTGATTGTCCTAAAATTACATTCACTCAGAAAAAATAAAATGGAAAATATTTCTAAGGTTCGGGCTATATACGACAAAATAATAAGGGCGATCCTGAATTTACGATATACGTCACTCGCTTTGAAAGCACATATCAAAATCAGGGTTTGATTGATCTCAATTGGGATCATGTAGAAATAATATTTAATGATGAAGAATATTTTACTTTATCGGCGGAATCTTTCGATGGCACACCATGGGACTCTGATCGTGTTACTATTTTCCAAAACTGGTCGGTCCAAGGAGATGCAATTATCGAGGGAACATTGTATTCTTTATCGACAAGTTTTACTCAAAACAAAAAGTCATTCTCGCAAAAATTATATTGTTTCGGCGAATATGTTTTACCAAAAAAGGAATATAGCGGGCTTTGGACGAATACTAGCGCCTTAAAAAAACTCGACAGTGAAATATCTTCGGCATTGGGTTTTAATATAGAACTTTCGAATATTTCAGATGAATTTATTATTTCTGTACATTCTGAGAATGGTTTTCCAAAAAAATTTTGACGTTCGCTTAGAAGAAGCCCTTTCGTTCCTCCTTGCAAGACCAGTCCGCATAGGGGCACGCGTCGAAGCGAGCAACAGAAATGTTAAAATAGAAATTAGATCTTCGTATATTTATTTACCCGAAATTTATCTTAATGCTCCAATATCTAGTCGTTATATCGAATTTCATTCTGACGGATGGGTTATATTCAAACTCTATTTGAAATATGCGATTGAACACGGAGTACCCGGTTACCTCAACCACTGCAGCTATCACATCCGCAACGCTTGCGAAGCCAGCACCAATAATTGTTTTATTCGTGCGCTTTGCCTAAGTGTAGCAGCAGAAGGCATTTGCGATTTAATAGATTCTGCGCAGTCGAGCGTAGATAAGGATAAGTTATGCGCTTTTAGGACGGACGTAAGTCAGTTTGTAGCGTCAAAACCTGAGCATCAGGATCTAAAAGAACGCCTTGTTGGCGCGATGGACAATCTAGGACAAGAGAAACCCAAAGACAAACTATATCAATTGTCTAAAAGCGGCCATGTCAATAATAAATATATAAAAAACTGGTCCCGCTTGAGGAACAGTTCGGCTCATCCAAAGTAATTCGGAGATCACGACAAAGTAAATACTCAAGAGATACAGGAAATGCTGAACAATATACATAAAGTTGAAACACTAATTTGGCAACTGACGTTTTACTTGATAGGATATTCAGGTGATTTCACGGATTACGGAGAAAAGGCATTCCCGTTGCGGCAATACCCCCTTCCACTTTCGTGATTGTTTAAAGACGTTACAAAGCGCTCGTCGAAAAACTCAAAACGCTCCCTAACCAAGACCCGAAATTTTCCCTGAAAGCTATAGCTTCATCCGA
>CAIXXC010000225.1 GCA_903923205.1 uncultured Rhodospirillales bacterium
GGGCTGTTGTTCGGCGCGGGGCTGCTGATTTCGGGCATGACAGACCCGAGCCGCGTTCTTGCCTTTCTCGATATCGCCGGGGCGTGGAATCCCTCCCTGGCCTTTGTCATGGGCGGTGCAATCGCCGTGTCGCTGCCGGCCTTCGCCAGGGCTCGGGCGCGGCCTATGTCGCTGCTCGGCGCGCCGATTGGCCTTCCGGACCGCCGCCGCGCAGTCGATTTGCCTTTGGTCGGTGGGGCGGCGTTATTCGGAATCGGCTGGGGCCTGAGTGGGATCTGCCCTGGACCTTCGCTGGTTCTGCTTGGACAGGACCCGCTTGAAATCTACACTTTCCTGGCAAGCATGATCCTCGGCAGCTTCGTCGCCGATAAGATCAGCGCCTCGGGGACGCCGGCTCGGGGGCAAACGATGAGCATGAAGGCCTGACGCGCGTGACTCTGGCGCGACGTTTGCAGCCCCATAATCCTATCGCCTTTTGAAATCAGGGAGCAGCGTCATGCCGCATCTGTTCAGCCCATTCACGCTCAAGGGCGTTACCTTGCGCAACCGCATCGCGATGTCGCCGATGACGATGTATCGGTCAACCGACGGGTTGATGAACGACTTCCACCTGATGCTCGCGGGCTCTCGGGCGGCGGGTGGTTTTGGGCTGGTCTTCCTCGAACAGCTCGCCATTACCAAGGATGGCCGCACCAGCGTCGGCTGCGGTGGCATCTATGACGATGCGCAGATCGAGGGGCTGTCGCGGGTGACGCGGATCATCAAGGACATGGGCGCGGTTCCGGCCATCCAACTCGGACATACCGGGCGCAAGGGCAGCGAGCTCAAGCCCTGGCAGGGCGGCGACCAATTGCCGCCGGATCACCCCGATGGCTGGCAGGTCGTCGGTCCCTCCGCCGTGCCCTATGGCGGCAAGTACAAATATCCCGTTCATGCTCTTGCCCGGGATGAAATCAAGGCGATCCATCGCGCCTATGCCGACGCGGCCCGGCGCGCCGTCGATGCCGGTTTCGAATGGCTCGAGATGCATTTCGCCCATGGTTATCTGGGATCGAGTTTCTTCTCGCCGCTCGCCAATAAGCGCACAGATGAATATGGCGGCAGCATCGAGAACCGGGTGCGCTACCATCTGGAAGCGCTCGACGCCGTGCGCGAGGTCTGGCCGGAACGCTTCCCCCTGACGATGCGGCTCGGCTCGGATGATCTCAACCCCATGGGCGTCCAGTTCGAGGAATCGATTCAGGCTGTCGGCATGATGAAGCAGCATGGGCTTGATCTTGCCGATCTCAGCATTGGTTTCAACACCGACGAGATGGAGCCCAAACCCTTCGCCGACATGTCCTTCATGGTCGAGCGCGCGGCCCGGCTGCGGCGCGAGCTTGCCATCCCGGTCGCGACGAGTTGGAATTTGGGCCTGCCGCAGGTTGCGGATAAGGTCATTCGCGATGATTTGATCGATCTGGTCATGCTGGGTCGCCCGGCGTTGTCCAATCCGCATTGGCCGGTCTGGGCTGCCCGAGAGCTGGAGCACGAGGATCCGTTTTCGCTGGTGCCTGAAGATTGGGCGTGGTGGCTGCGCAACTTCCGCGCCCATGACTCCTGCATCGGCTGGCCGCTGCCGGAGGCGCCGGCAGCGGTGCAGCTCAAACGGGCTTGAGGGCGATCACCCGGGCTGGCGCAACCCGCCATAGGTGCCCCAGGTAGAGGCGGCGGTCCAGCCACAGTCGATCGTGAGGTTGATGCCGGTCACGGCGGAGGCATCCGACGAGGCGAGGAACGCGACAACCTTGCCGACCTCGTCGGTTTCGACCATGCGGCCCATGGCCGTGTTCTTGAGGATCACGGAGACATCGCGCTCGCCCTTGTCGATCGCAGCCTGAAGGGCCGGGGTCCGGGTGTAGCCGGGCGAGACGCAGTTGACGCGGATATTGCTCGGGCCCCATTCGGCGGCAAGGCACGCCGTCATCGAGATTACGGCAGCCTTTGCCGGTGCGTAGGCGTGCAGCGGCACGGAGCGGCTGCCGGTGGTCGAGGCGATGTTGACGATGTTGCCGTTGCGCCGCGCCATCATCGCCGCAGCGAAGATCTTTGAGGCAAGATAGGTGCCGCGCTGGTCGATATGGACGACGCGGTCCCAGTCTTCCATGCTGAGGTCGGCCGGGCTGACGGGTCGTTGCAGCACCCCTGCGCTGTTCACCAAGGTCACGACCGGCCCGATATTCTCTTCGATCCAGGCGGCAGCGGCGGTCAAACCGGCCTCATCGCCGACATCGCCAAACACCGCCTGTCCGCCGATCTCGCGGGCGATCTGCTCGGCACGTGGCAGATCGCGATCGAGCACCACGACGAAGCGGCCCTGTCGTGCCAAGGCCGCGCAGCAGCCGGCACCAATCCCGCTTGCCCCACCCGTCACCACCGCGATGTCTGTCTTAGTCATATTCGCTCCTTTGGGAGTTCTTGCTGATCGAGAATATCAGGCCATAAGACCCGAGGTACGGGGAGTATACCACCGGTCTTTCCCGGCGCCAGCGGCGAGGCTTCCCCGTTCGGTGCGGAGAATAAAGATATATGCAGAATACATATAAATTATGATACGTTTGGGAATGACAGAAGCCCAAGGCCGAGCGCGCAGCGCTAATCTTCTCAATGTCTTCGGCGCCATGATCAGCGATGCCCTGGCCATGACGGGTGAAACCGGGGCGGATTGCGGGCCGTCAGAGACCGCCGCCCTCATCACCATCGCCAGCTATCCCGGGCAGACGATCAAGACCCTGGCCGGGATCATCGGGCTCTCCCATTCCGCAGCGGTCCGCCTCATCCAAAAGCTTGTGGAGGGCGATCTTGTGCGTATCGTCCGGGGTAGCGATCGCCGCCGGGCGGAGGTCTCGGCGACCCAGGCAGGCGAGGCCTTCGCAACATCGATGCTGGCGCGGCGGCGGGGGCGGCTGATGGCGATGCTCCGTAGCCTCGACGATGGCGAGACAGAGGCGCTGACCCGATTGATGGAAAGGATGATCAGCGCGCAGACCGATAGCGTGGAGCACGGCGACCGGCTTTGTCGCTTTTGCGACCTCACTAATTGTCCGCAGGATGTCTGCCCGGTCGAGCAGCAGGCGTGCCGGTTGCGCGCGCTTGCCTTGCCCGCGTGACGAGCTCTTCGGGCACCGCGATGTCGGGCGCGGTCTATGCCGCGCTGGCCGCCCTGTGCTGGGGAGCGGCGACGGTGATGTCGAAATCGGCCCTGGGCCCGTTCGCGCCGCTCATGCTTCTGGTCGTGCAATTGACGGTGAGCGTGCTTTGCCTGTGGATCGTGATCCGATGGCGTCGATTGCCGCAGGCGACGCCGGCTGAGCTTCGGCGCGTTGCCTGGCTTGGACTGCTTGAGCCTGGCTTTGCCTATATGATCGGGCTCTTTGGCCTGGCCGAGGTCGGCGCCGCGCAGGCGACTCTGATTCAATCTTCTGAAGGGATCATGATCGTTCTGGTATCGGCCGTCTTGTTCGGGCAGCGGCCGTCGGTTCGATTCCTCATCCTGTCGGTGCTCGCGCTCGCCGGCTTGATCGTCGCGCTCGATCTATCGGTTTCGATGTCGAGCCTGCGCCAAGGTCTCGGCGCCGAGATGTTGATCGCGTTCGCGACCCTGGTCGCCGCCCTCTACGTCGTGCTCTCTGGCGCTATCGCGGGTACGGCAGATGCGATCGTGATCGTCGCGTGGTAACAGAGCGTGGCGCTTGCCTTCGCCGTCTTCATGCTGGCCGGTACACGGGCATTTGACCCCGCAGGGTTGGCTCTGCCGATGGGCTTGTGGCCGTGGCTGATCGCGGGCGGCTCGGGCGCCGTGCAATACGCGCTCGCCTTCACCCTCTATATGAAGGCGCTGCGACGAATTGCGGCCAATACCGCCGGCGCTTTCCTGACCCTGACCCCGGTTTTTGGCCTTGCTGGTGCCACCCTCTTTCTCCATGAAACACTGTCGATAACCCAGGCAGTTGGGGCCGCAGCGACGCTGTTCTTTGTCTGGCGGATCAGCCGCGAGGCGACAACTACATCGGGCTAGCGCTTGTCCATTCGGTAGTTTCTGCTAATATTCTAATCAAATTGAGAGAAATCTATATTTTTGATGATTTTTTGATCTCATGAGCCCGATGAACCAACCACAAAAACCGTTCTTGGTCGCCTGCTTGCAAATGCAACCGCAACCTGCCGATATCGACGCCAATCTGGCACGGATATCTGCAGCTGCCGCCTCTGCCGGCGCGATGGGGGCGCAGCTGCTTGTGACGCCGGAGATGGGGGTCACGGGCTATGCGATCTGGGACTGGATCGCCCAATTGGCGCAGCCGCGCGACGGTGCAATCGTGCAGCGCCTGGTCGCGATCGCCCAAGAGCATCGCATCGCACTGGTGGCCGGCTTTCCCGAACGTTGCGGCGATACGGTCTATAACAGCGCGGTCCTGGTCGAGGCGGATGGCACGACGGTTTTCTACCGCAAGTGCCACGTCTATGGTCCGCTTGAGAATGCCGCCTTCAGCAAATCCAGCACCCATTCCGAGATCATTGAGATCGCCGGGATCAAGGCGGCGATGCTGATCTGCTACGATGTCGAATTCCCGGAAATGGTGCGCGCCGCAGTCCTGGCGGGGGCAGAGATGCTTCTCGTGCCGACGGCCCTGCCGCGCAGCGCGCCATCTCACCGCGTCGCGATGTCGATGGTGCCGACCCGAGCGTTCGAGAATAATGTGTTTATCATCTATTCCGGGCTCTGCGGGGTCGAGAACGCGACGCCCTACCAGGGCAATTCCGTGATTGTCGGCCCCGACGGCGAAGACCTCGCCCGCGCCGGCATGGACGAGACCCTGCTGCTCGCGACCCTCGATCCTGCCCGATTTGGGGCCCTGCAACTCGATCCCTATCTGCGTGATCGCCGACCGGAGCTTTATGGTCGATTGGTATGAAAGGCTAACCAACCAATTAGGTTCGAGCGCCGCTGCAGCCCCTGTTGGTTTTTATGGAAACGCCTCTATTCCAATCGTCACCGCGCCCGTTTTCCAGTCCGGCATGCCTGATCGGATCGCCCTTCGGTTCTTTGGACGGTGTCGCTACGGGTCTCGACATTCCCGATGATGCGCGCCAGATGTTACGTGTCCAATTCGCTCGGACGGCGAAGAGGACCGTTCTGATTACTTTCACCCCTGAAAGCCCTCTTCCAATGAAAATTGCCACTTGGAACATCAACTCCGTTCGTCTGCGCATCGCGAATGTCGAGCGATACCTCGCCGAGGTGCAGCCGGATGTGTTGTGTCTGCAGGAGACCAAGACTGTCGATGACACCTTCCCGCTCGCGGCCTTCGAGGCACTGGGATATACCCATCGGCTGATACACGGAATGAAAGGCTATAACGGCGTCGCTATCGTGGCGCGGGTGCCTGTCGAGGTGGTCGAGACGCGCGACTGGTATGGGTTGAGTGACCGGCGTCATGCAGCGGTGAGGCTTGCGAACGGCGTCGAGCTGCATAATTTCTATGTGCCGGCGGGTGGCGATATCGCCGATCCGGTTGAAAATCCGAAATTCGCCCATAAGCTTGGGTTCCTTGACGAGGTGACGGCGCATTTCGCGGCCCGCGCCCATGACGGGATCGAGAAGATCATCGTCGGCGATCTCAACATCGCGCCGCTCGAGACCGATGTCTGGTCGCATAAGCAGTTGCTGGATGTCGTCAGCCACACCCCGATCGAGGTCGAGAAACTTGACGGCTGGCGTGATCGCGGCGGCTTTGTCGACGCCGTCCGCAAGATCATCCCGCCCGAGCAGACGCTCTATTCCTGGTGGAGCTATCGCGCCAAGGATTGGGACGCCGCTGATCGCGGCCGCCGCCTCGACCATGTCTGGGCGACCCATGGCGTGGCCGCCGCCGTCACGGATGCCGAGATCTCCCGCGCGGCACGTGGCTGGGTGCAGCCGTCAGATCATGTCCCGGTCACGATCACGCTGGGCTGAGAATATTTTTCCACTTCAGGAGCCTCGCACCAGGCGATAGCCGCCCGTTTCGGTCACGAGGAACGGGCCGGGCGTGGTCTCGGTTTCGATCTTCTGGCGCAGGCGATAGACATGGGTCTCGAGCGTATGGGTCGTGACCTCGGGATTGTAGCGCCAAACCTCGCTCAGCAATTGCTCGCGCGGGACGGAAACTCCCTCGGCGCGGGCAAGCGCACGCAGAATTTCGGTTTCCTTTTCTGTCAGGTGAATGGTCTCGTCGCGCCCCGCCAGCTTAAGGCGCTTGGCGGCGCTGTCGAACTCGTAGGGACCGATTGCCAGGGTGATCGCGGCTCGCGGCTCAGTCAGGCTGCGCAGGCGGGCGATGAGGGCGCCGATGCGGATTGGTCTCGTAAAGACCTCGGCACCAGCGATGACGTCGAAGGGCTCAGCCGGGGTGGCAAGCATGACGACGGCCAGAGCTGGCATCCCTTCCATCCGGGACGACAATGCTGTGGCGAGGCGAGACGCGATCACCAGCGCGCCGACCTCCCCAGTGCTGATCCGCTGGAAGGCGGTATCGGCATCGGGTGCCACGACAGCCGCCAGTCCGGCATCGTCGAGCTGTTCCGCCAGCATCTGCGCGAATTCGATGTCGGGATCGAGGATAAGAATCGTCCGAAGTGGCAAGAGACGGGTTCCTGATGGGACAGCGGGTGACGATGAAGCCACCGCCACAGCATCACCCCTGATGCTATCGCATGGCAAGTCGGCGTTGATGTGAATGAAAACGAATGGTCTTCGTCGCAATTTATGGTCTATCGCCTTATATGTGGGGCACGATGATCGAATGGTCCGGGCAGGTTCGAGTTGAAATACGCAAGGGTTAGGGCAGACGAGGGACCGGTGGCGGCGCGGCGACGCGACGTGATCCGCGCGATCGGCGAGTTGCGCCGGGGCGATCCCGTTGTCCTCCACGACAACCACACATCCGCGCTGGTATTTGCCGCCGAGTCGCTTGACGAGGCGCAATTGACGCAGGCGCGTGCTCTTACGACCGCTGGATTGTCGCTGATCACGACAAGCTGGCGCGCCGCGGCCATCGGTCTCGTCAGCGCGCCGGGGGCGGATCGCGCCCTTGTCGAAGTTGCACTGCCGGCCCGTGTCGATGCCGCCTGGATTTGTGAGCTTGTCGATCCCACCGCGCCGCAACGGGTTGCGGTATCGAGCCGGGTTGAACTTGGCACTCACACCACGGTCCCGGCCGAAGGCGGTATCGCGGCTGCCGCGATCGATCTCGCCAAGTTCGGCCGCTTGCTGCCGGCTGCGGTGCTGGTGCCGATGCCCCGCCCGGTGGCCGATCGCTTCGCCCAGGATAGCGGCACCCCGAGCGTTACCGCCGCCCAGGTCTTCGACCATCGCACCGTGCTGGCACATTCGTTGCGGCGAGTGGCGGCGGCTTCAGTACCGTTGGCCGATGCGGAAAATGCCCGCGTTGTCGCCTTCCGCCCCGATGATGGCGGGGTCGATCATCTCGCCATCCTGATCGGCGATCCGCAACCACCGGGCCCGACCTTGGTGCGGCTCCATTCCGAATGTTTCACCGGCGACCTCCTTGGCTCGCTAAGGTGTGATTGCGGCGATCAATTGCGCGGGGCGATCCATGCGATCGCCGAGGCTGGTAGCGGTATTCTGCTCTATCTGGCGCAGGAAGGCCGGGGCATCGGCCTCGTCAACAAGCTGCGCGCCTATTCGCTGCAGGATGACGGGCTCGATACCGTTGATGCCAATCTCCAGCTTGGTTACGGCGCGGATGAACGGATGTACCAGCCAGCGGCCGAGATGTTGCGCCAGCTTGGTTTCGATCAGATTCGGCTGATGACGAATAATCCAGAGAAGGTGACGGCGCTGCAGCGCTGCGGCATTACCGTGGCAGAGCGTGTCCCACACAGCTTTCCCGCCAACGGCCATAACCGTGCCTATCTGCTGACAAAGGCGGAGCGCAGCGGACATCTTTTGTAGTCGCAGCCGCCGTCCCGGCAATTTATGCCGAAGCGGCCTGACGCCTTCCTCTTAAGTACTTGCTATATAAAGAGAACGATCTTGGCATGCGTCCTGCGTAGCCTATCCTCGAAAACGTATCGGCCTCGAGGACACGGGCTTATGGACATCCAAGCGACCAGCACGACCACGCCGCCGCCGGCGCAATCCCATCTCTGGGCTGGCAAGTCGTTTTCGTTCCATGACGTCCTTGATGCCATCAATCCCTTGCAGCACCTCCCCATCATCGCCACGATCTATCGCCACCTGACCGGAGACACGATCGGCAATGCCGCCCGGGTTGCGGGCGACACGATCTATGGCGGCCCGATCGGGCTCGCCCTGTCCCTGCTCGACGCGCATGAGGTCAACAAGACGGGCAAGGATGTTGGCGAACATGTCGTCGCCATGCTTGAAGGCAAGAAGACGACATCTGCGCCGACACCCTCCGGCTCGGCTACGATGTTGGCAGCGACCTCGCCAGCCCGGACACGGACACCGGATGCCGCGCCCTCGTCCCCTAACGAGAGCGAAGGCAGCGCGGCGCCGCATCTTGCCGGTCTGCCCGTCGATGCCCAGGGCTCGATTCCGATGGCGGCGGCGCTGGCAGCCCTGAAATCAAAGCCGGCGATTGATCTTTCCGCCTTTCCGGGCGCTGCGACGGCCGCAACGGCATCCCAGACGGCGGCTGCCGGCGACCCGATACCCCTCACCCCCACAACGAAGCCGCCGGTTGCGATGCCTGTGTCAGCGTTGCCCAGTGGCGCTCGCAGTTTTGCCATCGATACCAGCATAGCTGGGATCGCGGCGATGCATGGGCGCACCAAATCCGGCGCCGGGGTTCCGTTCCAGCTTCCCGCCGGGGTGATGCTGACCAACCAGCCGCAGCCGCTGGTCGCCGCGCCTTCAGGTGCCGATTTCGCTCTCAAGATGAAGCAGGGCCTCGCCAAGTATCAGGCCTTGCTGGCGCAACAGGCGGCGCAACACGGCCCGCCGGCGGCCCAGCCCGCTTCCTGATCCGCCTCGACGCGGCAGGGGGGGCGGCGCTAGGGTAGGGCCATGGATCTCTTGTTTTTTCCGGACGGGACCGCCCATTTCGGCGCGCTGCGCTGGCGCTGCCGGCTTGGTCGTGCGGGTATCACAGATGCCAAACGTGAGGGCGATGGGGCAACACCAATTGGTGTCTGGTCGCTGCGGGGCGTGCTGTATCGGCCCGATCGCCGCACGTGCCCTGCCACCGCACTGCCGACACGCGCGCTCAAGGTCAATGATGGCTGGTGCGACGACCCCGGCGATCCGGGCTATAACCGGCCCGTGCGCCTGCCGTATCCCGGGCGCTGCGAGCATTTGTGGCGGGAGGACGCGGTCTACGACGTCATCGTGCCGCTTTCCTATAATGACGCGCCGGTCATTGCCGGGCTTGGCAGCGCAATCTTCCTCCATGTCGCCCGCGCCGATTGCGGCCCGACCGAGGGCTGCGTCGCCCTCGATCTGCCCGACCTTCTGACCTTTCTCGGCGCGGCGACGGCGGAAACGAGGGTGATCGTCCGCCCATAGAAAAAGCGGCCGGGTTGCCCCGACCGCTTAATTTTATGGCCTAAAGTATCCTCTGAGACCCGCTTCGACCGGGTCCCAGGGGAGTGTCGTTGCCGTATAGCCTTAGAACTGCACCTGAGCGCGGGCGCCGACGGCGTCAACAGTCGCGCCTATATCCTTGCCCAAGCTTCCGCCAGCAGCGATGCTGGTCTTGCGGATGTTGGAGTGAACGTAGTTCAACATGAAGCGCATGTTGTTGTTCACGTACCAGTTGATGCCAGCAGGGTAGTTGAGCTGATCGCCACCAGCGACAGCGCTCGGGGCGGTTGCAAGGGTTTGGCCGGTCACGAAGTTGTCATTGAGCCCAACATAGCTCACGCGGGCTGCGAGTTCCCACGCACCGAGGCCACCCTGCTGGAGATCGAACGGGTTTTCCGGGGTGATGCCGCCGTACGCACCCGTCTCCGGTTTGTACTTATGGGATTCCCCCGTGATCGTCCAGGCGACTTCGCCATACGCGCCGTTGAACGACGCGTTCTTCAGGCCGCGCCGGTCGAGCGAGTAATGGAAATATTCGCTCTGGAGGAAGTAGTTGTGATAGACCGCCGCGACTTCGGCGTTGATCACATCTGCGCCGATCAGCGGATTGGCGGTAGTACCGAGCGCGCCGGTCGAGAGGAGAGAAGGGGAGCCGTCGACGCGGAGTTCCGGGGGATCCTTCAAGGTGAGAGCGGCGGCACCGCTGAAGGTCGGTGCCTTCAGAAGCTCTTCGGCGCCAGCGCCCACGTGGAGCGAATATTCCTTGGTCTGGAGGATTTGATAACTCGCGCGTTGGAAGGCGCCGAACTGTGAGGCGAACGCATGGGACCCAGCTCCCTGCCCTTGGGCTGGGCCGGTGAAATATGCACCAACCCAGTAGCGGTCGCTCCAATGGCGGGCACCAATATTCGACCGGAAATCGCCAGCAGCGATGCCGGTCGCGAGGGCGCCCGGAGTTGCACGCTCCATGAACATGATATCGTTCGAGCTGGTCGCCTCGTCGAGCGAGAAGAACGTGTCCGAATAGCCGAACTCGATCGCGGTGTTGTTGAACCCGTTGTAGGAAACCTGAGCCGTCTGGATGCCCTTGGGCGCGGAATCGTCAGAGTTGCCAGCGTCGTAGATGAAACTGTAACCCCAAACGCCACCAATCTTGCCGACAACGCCGATGCGGGCGCGACGGGCATTGAAGCCGCCGTTCGGGTTATAACCTGGCGTGGAGGCCGACTTGCGCTTATCAGCGACATAGGTACCCGCATCAAGATGGATGCGGCCGGTGACGGCAATCGTGTTTTCGCCGCTGCCATCGGACAGCGAGAACTTACCCTTCTTGTAGACGACCTTCGGCTTGGCCGACACCTTTACCTGGTTGGCGACCAGCTGGTCCATTTCGGCCTGCAGCTGCTTGATCTGTTCCTGGAGCGCCTGCACCTGGGCCGCGTCCACTCCATCGGCGTGGGCAATGGCCGGCGTCAGCGACGTCGCGGCGAAGAGAGCAGTCAGGGCCAGCAGAGAAGGACGGACGTGGGAGCGACGCTTCTCCATCTTAGCCAAGTCTAGCTGTGTCATAAAAATCCCCTTTGGATGATGTCTGGATGGGTCGTATTGAAATTATTTTCCGCAACATACCCAGTGAAGATGACAGTTATGTTGCAGTCTCGGTGTCAGACGGTTGACGTTGTCATAATGTGTCTCTAGTGCCACAAATCAGTTTTTCTGCCTTATTCGCGGGTTCCAAAGAGCGCGGTGCCGATACGGACATGGGTCGCGCCCTGTTGAATGGCGAGGGCGAAATCGCCGCTCATCCCCATGCTGATCCAGGGCAGACGATGACGTTTGGCGATTTCCCGCAGCAGCGCGAAATGCAGCGATGGCTCGTCATCAACAGGCGGAATGCCCATCACGCCGACGATCGGCAGACCGAGCCGGGTGATACAATCGGTGATGAAAGCGTCGGCCTCCGCCGGAAGGATACCGGCCTTCTGCGGCTCTTCGCCGCTATTGATCTCGACCAAGACCCGTTTCGTCCTGACGCCCGGTGCCTTCAGGGCGACGGCCAAGGCCTCTGCCAACTTCGGTCGATCAAGGGTTTCGATGACATCGAAAAGGGCGACGGCATCGCGGACCTTATTGGTTTGCAGTGGCCCGATCAGGTGAAGATCGAGATCGGGATAATCATCGTGGAGCCCGGCGAACTTCGCCGCGGCTTCCTGGACGCGGTTTTCCCCGAAGAGACGCTGTCCCGCCGAAAGCGCGCCCATGACGTCTTCGCGCGGCCGGGTCTTGGAAACCGCGACCAGCGCCACGGAATTAGCACCCCGCCGCGACAGGGTCGCTTCAGCAGCGATGGTCTGGCGAAGTTCAGCCAGCCGAGCGGGTAGCAGCGAGGGGGTTGGGGCGTCGATATATTGGAAGTCGTCGATCATGCGAGCCGTTTACCGGCTGACGGGATCGTCCGTCAATATAGTGAGCAAAAATATCTTATAATGGATCAACGCCGTCACTAAAACATCACACTAGATAACCATAACGGCGCATCTGGACCTCGTGGGCTTTTTCGATCCGGGCGGCTTGTTCTGCCGCCAGCCCGGTCTTCCACTGTCCGGCCTCGCCCTTGCGAAAGAAAGACTCGGCAAAGCGGGAGCGTTCGATGAAGCCGTTTTTCTTCTCCTGGGCCTGTAATACCTTGAAAGAACTAAGTTTTATTGCGCGCTCGAGCCGGGCGCGCGGTGGTTTCAGGCCGAGATAGGTTGCAATGGCGCCAAAGGTCTTTATCGGGGCGTTCAGCATGTCCTCATAGCGGACGACATGGAGGCGCGGATTGGCCGTATGCGTCCAGGAATAGACATGGGTCGACCACGACGTCAGGCGTTCGTAGACGTTGCGCTCGTTACCGGGTGTCCAGGCCTCTTCGCTTTCCATGAGGCGGATCGCGTCGTCGAGAGACTGACCCAGGTGATGGCTGTAAGAGATGGCGACATCACGCGGATCGCGAACGACATAGATGGCGCCCGCCGTGACATCCTGGCTTATCAGCGGCAACCCGCCTTCAAGAACAAGCGCGTTATGCGTCTTCACAAACACCGAATCGGGTGAGCTTTCCATCATCCGGCGATGTACCAGCGGGCGCAGGCGGCGGACATCGTCGATGCTGAATTCCGGGGCGACGCTGGGATCGAGTTGCTGGAACCACTGGGTCTGGCTTTCGCCCAGGGTGAAGGCCGATAATTTGTTGATATCGAAAGAGTCCGACGGGTTGCGCAGCAGATTGTGCAGGAACGAGCGCAGCCAGGTGTTGCCCGATTTGGGATAGGAGGCCAGCCAGATCAATGCACCCATGACGTCCACGTTCCTTCTTCATGATTCCTGAAGCCCAGACTGCGCGCTTATGTCCCCGTCGCCACGCAGCCTGTGGTATCAAGCATGGTCGGGCGTCGCAAAGCGCAGTTCCCCAAAGCGCCGCCTCCAGTTTAGGGTGGTTCTTATATCAGCGGCATGGTCGCATTGTCGCACAGAGTTTCGGTGCAGGGTTTCGGACTTCAGGGAGCATCATGACGTCAGGCTTTTCCTCCTCCCGCCGCGCCAGCCCGATCGGCGTCTTCGATTCCGGTGTGGGCGGGCTTACCGTGCTGCGAGCCTTGCGCCAGCGCCTGCCCGCCGAGGCGATGATCTATCTCGGCGATACCGCCCGCGTTCCCTACGGGCCGAAAAGCCCTGGGACGATTATCGCGTATGCGCGCGAGGCGACCGCGTATCTGCTGTCCCAGGGTATCAAGCTGCTGGTTCTGGCGTGCAACACGGCCACGGTGCAGGCGCTCGACGTCATCCGTCGGGAATGGCCGGATCTGCCAATTGTCGGCGTGGTGGAGCCGGGTGCCGAAGCGGCGGCACTGGCCTCGAAATCGGGCCGAATCGCCGTGATCGCCACCGAAGGTACCGTGGCCGCAGGGGCCTATAATCGTGCGATCCTGCGCCGCCGCGATGATGCCCAGGTCACCGCGCGCCCGGCCGGGCTGCTCGTGGCGCTGGCCGAGGAAGGTTGGGTCGATGACGATATCGCCCGCGCGGTCGTTCATCGCTATCTCGATCCCATCCTGGCGGAGCAACCCGATTGCCTGGTGCTCGGCTGCACGCATTACCCGCTGCTGGCCGATGTCATCCGCGAGGTGATCGGCCCGGACGTTGCCCTGGTGGACAGCAGCACGACAACCGCCGCCGCCGTCGCCGCCGAACTCGACCGCCGACACCTTTCGGCAATCCCCGGCGCGGGCGCTACCCGCTATCTTGCGACGGATGGGCCGGCGCGATTCGCCCGGCTGGCGACCTCCTTCCTGGGCGAGCCGATATCGGCCGAAGCGATCGAACTCGTCACGTTGAGCGAGCCACCGCGCCCGCTGATCCTGGCGGCGAGGGCCTGATCGATGGCGCCTCGCGTGGATATCTTCCCGCTCGATGCGATGGATTCCGGCCTGGTCCAATCGGTCACCCTGCTGCTGGTTGCGATTCTGGTCGCGGTCGCGGCCCGGCGGGTGAACCTGCCCTATACCGTCGGTCTCGTGATCGCCGGTGTCGTCATGGCGGCGACGCATCTCGGATCGGGCGAGATGCTGACGCATGATTTCATCTTCGACGTGATCCTGCCGCCGCTTTTGTTTGAGGCGGCGATCAGCCTCCATTGGGACGAATTGAAACGCGACGCCTTGCCGGTCACCGTGCTCTCGATCTTCGGGGTCATCATCGCGGCGATCGTGGTGGGCTTCGGTATGATGTGGCTGCTCCATTGGCCGGTGGTGTCGGCAGCGCTGTTCGGTGTGCTGATCGCGGCGACCGACCCGGTCGCGGTTATTGCTTTGTTCAAGGATACCGGGGTCAAGGGCCGCTTGCGGCTGCTTGTCGAGAGCGAAAGCCTGTTCAACGACGGCGTGGCGGCTGTGCTATTCGGTCTCGTCCTGTCCTGGGTGGAGAGGGCGCCGGGGCAGGGCTTGGGTGTTGCCGACATCGCGAAGGACCTGTTGATCACGGCGGGCGGCGGCACCTTGATCGGAGCCTTGGCCGGCGGTGTCGCGATCGTGATCGCCGGGCGGACGAAGGATCATCTGGTCGAGACGGCGGTGACGACGGTTGCGGCCTATGGCTCTTTTCTCCTGGCGCAACATTTCGGCACGTCCGGCGTTCTGGCCGTGGTGACGGCGGGGCTGATCATGGGCAATGTCGGCGTCATGGCCGAGCACGGTCGCAACCGACTGTCGGCGCAGGGCCGCGCCTTCGTCGTCGCGTTCTGGGAATTTGCCGCCTTTGTCGCGAACTCGCTGGTGTTTCTTCTGATCGGCCTCAAGATCGGGGCGATGCCGATCCTGAATCAGGGTCTCGCAGCCTTGATTGTCGCGATCGGGCTGGTTCAGGTCGGCCGGGTCCTGACGGTCTACCCGCTTTGTCTGCTGTTCGCGCGCTCGGCCACGATGATCTCGCTCAGACAGCAACATATCCTGGTATGGGGAGGCTTGCGTGGCGCCCTCGCGCTTGCCTTGGCCCTGGCATTGCCGGGCGGCTTGCCACTGCATAACGAGATCCTGGTTGCGACCTTTAGCGTCGTGGCCTTCTCGGTTGTGGTCCAGGGCGTGACCATGCCGGCATTGATGCGCGCGCTCGATTTTCTGCCGCGCAGGAGCCGTCAGACCCGCGAGTCTCCCCCATAAGGTGGACCTAACGGACCGCTTGCCAGCTCCCATCGGGTTGCAGACAGGCGGTGCCGTGGGCTGGTTCTGCGCGACCGTTGATCACGACCGTCGTGATATATTCCCGGCAATAGGCCTGTTGTGCGCTCGCGGCGTAGCCCGGTTCCGCATAGGCCGGGACGTAGGCGACCGGCGGCGACGCGGCGTAATAGACCCGGGGCGGTGGATAATAGGCGCGAGCCGGTTCGTCGTATTCGTCATCATAGCCACGACCATAGGCGGGGCTATAGCCATAGCCTCCACCGTCGCCGCGATAGCCGTAGAATTCCCGATCGGCGCCCTGGCCGATGCTGTTGCCGATGACGGCCCCAACGACGGCCCCGCCAAGGGTCGCAACGCCACGGTCGCGGCCATGCCCCAGGCTATTGCCGATCAAGCCGCCGACCACGCCACCGAAGACCGTGCCCATGGCGGCATTGCCGTCGGCATGGGCCGGGGTCGTGATCCATGTCGTGAGGAGAAGCGCGGCGACAAGGCCGAGGGCAACAGGATTTGGACGGTTCATGACGCGGGGCTCGCTGGCGTGCCGAATGACGGACCTCAATGGGTCCTCCACATGATGAACGGACAAGCTTGGCGATTCATTCCATCGGGCTGAAGCTGTTTTGGGTCGAACTGGACAGCCCCCGCCGGGGTATGAGACGGTCGGCCCATAGCGCGGGAGCCGGACGAAGCCGCGGGGAGGACGCCGATATGAATGAAATCGCCGAGGCCGAAGTCATGGTTGCCGCTCGGGACGCGGCAGGCGCGATTACGCAGACCCCGCGTTCCGTTCATTACGGCGTCGAGCGGGTCGATACGCTGCCCTACAGCACGCCGGAGAAATCGGCGCGCTATCGGACCGAACGTTTCCCCGGCGCAATCGGCCTGAATTGGTACGACAGCGACCCCTCGCTGCAGCGGGCGATGCGGTATTACCTGTTCGACGAGGAGTATGGCTGGGCAGATGCCCGCCTGCGTGACCTTGGCGCGCTGATGGGTGGCCCGATTGCCGAGCGCGCCGAGATCACCGACAAGAATCCACCGAAGCTGATGAAATACGACCGCTGGGGTCACGATATCAGCGAGGTCATCATCGCCGAGAGTGCGAAGCAGACGCGTGACGATCTTGTGAACAAGGGGTTCATGGGTCCGAGCTTTCGCAGGGACGCCGATGCGGCAGGGGTGCGCCGCGATCCGTTGTTGATGGCGTCCGCCTATCTACTTGACCAGGCAGAGATCGGCATGACCTGCACCATCGGCGCGGATGTCGGCATGATCGAGGACCAAGTCGGCCTGTTCGGGACGCCTGAGTTGCAGAAGCGCGTCCTCGGCCTGATCGAATCCGGGCAATTCGTGGGCTCGACAGTGCAGCTCTTTACCGAGCGCAGCGGCGGCTCCGATCTTGGCGGACTCGAGACGACGGCGACCCGTGACGGCGATGGCTGGATCGTGAACGGCCTGAAATGGTTTGCCTCGAACTGCAATGGCGCCTTGTTCCTGGTTCTGGCGAAGCCGCTTGGCGCGCCGGACGGAGTCAAGGGCAATACGCCCTTTCTCGTCTTCAAGCATCGCCGCGACGGCAGCCGCAACGGCGTTCGTATTCGCCAGTTGAAAGATAAGCTCGGCACGCATGCGGTGGCGTCGGGCGAGGTCGAGTTCGTCGATGCCGAGGCGATCATGCTCTCCGGCCCGGCGGCTGAAGGCGATCCCAACCCCAGCGATGGCCGGGGCATGGCGCGATTGATGCAGCTGACCAACGGTGCCCGGCTCGGCGTCGCGATGATGGGCCTCGGCTGTGCCCGCCGCGCCCTGGTCGAGGCGATCTGCTATGTCCGCGCCCGAAATAGCTGGAAGAAGCCGCTGATCGAACAGCCCCTGATCAAGCGCAAACTGGTCGAGATGATCGTCGATGTCGAGGCGGTCCAGGCGATGCTGTTCGAAGGCTATGGCTATCCGAACCGCCAGCGTGCCGAGGGCCGGCAGCGTCCGAACCAGGGCTTCGAGCGTTTGCGCATCGTTCCGGGCCTCGCCAAACTCAAGGCTGCGCGCCTCGGCATCACCCTGGCGAGCGACGCGATCGAGATGCATGGCGGTAACGGCTATGTCGAGACCTGGCCGGTTGCGCGAATTCTCCGCGATGCTCAGATCAACACGCTGTGGGAGGGGCCGGATAACATCATCTGCCTCGATGTCCGCCGCGCCATCACGCGCGAGAATGCGCATCAGCCGCTGCTAGCCCGCATCGCCGAGGCGCTCGATGCCGCGGAAGGTCATATTGCGGTGACCGGACAGGTGCGCGAACGCGCCGCCGATCTCGCGGCCGCAATCGATGCCTGGATCGCCCTTGAGGGTGAGATCGCCGAAGCGCAGCTGTTTCCCCTGGCGCAGTTCATGGCCGAAGTCTTCACCGCCGCGATTCTCTGCGAGCGCGCCGAATGGGAACAGCGGGAATATGGCGACGACCGCAAGGCCGTCGTCGCCGCTCTTTATGTCGAACGATATCTGACCGATCATGGTCGGCTCCGTGGCCTTACGGCGCCAAGCACGCTCGCGTTCGATCGCTTTGACGATCTGCTTGCCGGTGCCTTGGTTGACGACCGGGTAAGGGACTAGCGGAGGGATCGCATTTCGTCGGCATGGATCGTTTGTCCGGCAAGCTGCTGGTGCCGCTCGTGGTTGCCTCGGGCCTGTTCATGGAGGGGCTCGATTCCACCGTGATCGCCACAGCGCTTCCCCAGATCGCGCATAATTTCGGTGAACCTGCGCTCAATCTGACCCTCGCCGTTACCAGTTACCTTCTAAGCCTCGCGGTTTTCATTCCAATCAGCGGCTGGGTCGCCGATCGCTTTGGCGCGCGCAACGTGTTCTGTGCCGCTGTCCTGCTTTTCACCCTTGGCTCGGCGCTGTGCGGGATGTCGTCGTCGCTGCACGAACTGGTCGCGATGCGGGTGCTTCAGGGGCTGGGCGGGGCCATGATGACCCCGGTTGGCAGGCTTGTCCTGTTGCGCTCCTTTGCCAAGTCGGAACTGGTAACAGCACTGAACTATGTCACGATCCCCGCGCTGGTCGGCCCCGCGATCGGCCCCGTCATCGGCGGTCTGTTTGTCGGTTATCTTTCATGGCGCTGGATATTCTATATCAACGTCCCGATCGGGCTCATTGCGGCGGCCTTCGCCTGGCGGCACATCGAAAATTTCCGAGTCGACTCGCCCTTGCCATTCGATTTTCGCGGCTTCGTCATCTGTGGCGGTGGGCTGGCTCTGCTTGAATATGGGCTGGAAAATACGGGGCGCCACATGGTCAGTCTGCCGCTTCTACTCGCCGCCTATGGGCTGGGTGCGCTGTGTCTGATCCTTTATCGCTTTCATGCCCGACGCGCACCCAACCCGGCCGTTGATCTTGGCTTGTTTCGGGTTCGCACGTTCCGGACCGGTGTCTTGACCGGCGGGCTGGTCCGTATCCCCATGGGCGGCGTGCCTTTCATCCTGCCGCTGCTGTTGCAGGTGGGGTTTGGCTATACCGCCCTGGAATCGGGGCTGCAGACGGCTTGCCTTGCGATCGGGGCCGTGATGGTCAAAAGCGTGAATAAATCGCTGCTGCGGCGCTTTGGCTATCGCACGGTGCTGGTGGTCAATTCGGGACTTGTCGGACTTACCATGATCGGGATGGCGGGGTTCACGGCTGCGACGCCAGGATGGCTGATGGCCGGCTACCTGCTGTTGGCGGGGGCGGCGCGATCAACCCAGTTCACCGCGATCAACACGCTTGGCTATTCCGACATAACACCGGACCTGATGAGCCGGGCAACCAGCGTCGCCAGCGTTGGCCAGCAATTGACGATGAGCGTCGGCGTCGCCGCTGGTTCGACCCTGCTGGCGCTGTTGTCTGCGGGTGGCGCGGTGACGGTGCTGGATTTTCGTATCGTGCTGCTGGCCTATGGTGCCTTCGCCATCCTGATCGCGTCGGCATTTCTGCACCTCAGTCCCAATGACGGCGAAGCGGTCAGTGGTCATCACGTCGATCACGGGCAAGCCTTGCCCGATGCCTGATCTGCAGGTGGTAGTTCCCCTACACTTCATGCTGTATTTCCGTTAGGTTACCGCGACGAAACAGCCACCAGGAACTGTCGTCGTATGAACAAAAACACCGCGCCTCGTCCCGTCGTTCTATGCATCCTCGACGGTTGGGGCTATCTGCCCGAGGGCGCCTCGAGCGGTATTCGTATGGCCCGGATGCCGAACTGGAGCCGGCTGATCAAGGAGCAGCCTTTCGGCCTGCTTGAGGCGAGCGCGCTCGATGTCGGCCTGCCTGCCGGACAGATGGGCAATTCCGAAGTTGGCCACATGAATCTCGGCGCGGGCCGGGTCGTGATGCAGGAACTGGTCCGCGTGGATGCGGCCTTGGCCGATGGCTCGCTCGCGACCAATCCCGCCCTGACGCGGTTTATTGCAACGTTGAAGCAAAGTGGCGGCACCGCGCATCTTATGGGTTTGCTATCGCCCGGCGGCGTCCATTCGCATCAGGATCATATCCTCGGTCTCGCGCGGATTCTGGCGACGGCCGGGATCAAGGTCGCGATCCATGCCTTCACCGATGGTCGCGACACGCCGCCGCGCAGCGGTGCCGAATATCTAGCGGGGTTCGAGGCCGATCTGGCGGGATCGCCGGGTGCCGCGATCGCAACCGTGATCGGTCGCTACTATGCGATGGACCGCGACAATCGTTGGGACCGCGTTGGCGCGGCCTATGCCGCGATGGTCGCAGCGGTGGGTCACAAGGCGGCGAGCGCGGCGGCGGCCATCGCGGCAGCGTACGACGCCGACAAGGGTTATGGAGCAGATTCCTGCTACGAGGTTTTCCGATGAGTGAAAGGAGACGCTGACCGCAAAAAGGCTCGGTATCGGGGTAGAGGAACC
>CAIXXC010000226.1 GCA_903923205.1 uncultured Rhodospirillales bacterium
CCCGTATGTAGTTAGGGTAATACTATTGAGGTCGTTTTGCTCGTTTTGGTTTATTTGTATCGTCGAATGAGCCTGACTTTGAGAGTTGTAATAATTTACTCCGGTTTGAATATCCGGAGGATTCTTTGGATTGTTCCAATAAGCGCCAGTCGTGTCGATCTTTTTATTAGCGAGCGAATTTAACCCATTGGCAATTCCCCCAGCTCCTTCTGCCATCGTGAAGTTCAACCCGGCAGTTGCTGCCGCTACTCCATAATCAAAGTTAGCTATGGGAGTAAAATCTGGTGCAAATCCCCCATAACTCACACCATTAAAGCTTCTTTGTAAATCCAATGGTGCGGCGGGGGCATAGGAAATTAGTGGATTCAGGTCTGCGGCCAAATAAACTAACAGACCAAGTGGGCCGCTAATACCTCCAACAGCGATGCCGGCAGCAAGAGAAGTGTTGTACGACAAATTGAATTTGTTGATCGTGTTTTGCGGATCATATCCTACGGGAACTGTGTATTGCGTTCCCGAAACTGGATCTGTCCAGTACGTGGCGAGAGTAGTTCCTACCTGAGTTTTCGTGCCACCCGGATATTGATAAACAGGAACAGAAAATGTTGTCATTGAACAACTCCTTTTAATTGGGTTTTTAGGTATGGCAGGCAGCTATTCTGAGTCTCTGGGCGACGACTTAACTTATAGAGTTCAGGATCATTGCAGAATTTTTGCATTGTCCTCTGAAGGTATTTATCAAATACGTTCTCTTTATCAGGACAAATTCGCGTAGCGGGAAGCTCAGGGTGACGACACGTTCCCTTTGTGATCTCATAGGAATCGCCATTATTGATAAACTCGTAGCCTTGTCCCGGCATATATTGGTAAACGAGATAATAATGACCGTAGATACGTTCCGCATATAGCGGTGTCATAAATGTGTGAACCCCCTTACCTATATGTGTCATTTCCGTCCAGTAGGGGATATTTAAGGCCATAGGATTGGCTATGTTATCGCTCTCATCGTATATTATAGCTTCATACATATCCCCATCTGTTCCAAATCCTGTAAGCACTGCAAACTTTGGCATATTTGCGTGGTTGTGGATTCTACTTACAACTTTTTCGAATTTGTCTTTACGTCCCAGAAACTGCTTCTGAACATAGGAGAATATTTCATCGTCGCTTTTTCCAAAGAAGGATCGTGGAAGATCAAATCGAATCCCGTCATTCTCAATATTGTCATTGCGGGGAGTGCCGGAGTGAGAGCTCTGTTCCTCCCCTGGTGAAATTTGCTCGTCTGCAAAGGCAGAAGAAGGCAGGTTCAGGACTAGAATAAAAGCCCACACGGCGCATTTACGCATGATCTTGTTCATCGTCCAATCGCCTAGCATTTGCATCAGATCTCCGACAGAGCCCAAAGCGCCAACGTTGAATTGGGTTTATAAACTGAATCTACAAAACATTATTTAGACTATTGCCACACGAATCAATGACTGCCTATCCCCCGACGGAGTGAAAATGAGAAAATATTTTCATTGATACTCGTTATGGGGAAGTAATTACTGAATGCATACTTTCATATGCCGCGAGGTGAACTTCACCACGCTTTTGCTCACGGGATTTTAACCGGGCCGCGTTATAATCTTGGTGTTGGTTTCCGTTGAGAAACGGTCGCCGATTGCAACCGATGCACGCCGTGTGACGCATGACGACAATGCCGCCCCTTGATCGCCGTTGGACGCTCGCCGAAGCCACCGACGCGCTATGGGCGGAAGGCATCTGCCTGAAACCGAGAGCGGGCGGTTACAGCATCAACTTCGACAAGGGCGGCACGCCCAAAACCGAATATATCACCGACGATCTGATCGATGCACTCGTGACTGGATTCAAAATGGCCGAACATCCGCCAGCGGTACCGCGGATAAGGCGTCGGCGGCGAATTTCCCGGCGCAGCTACATCCTTCGCCACAATGGCGAATTGCGGAAGAAACTGCGCCGGAAGCGTCGCTAGCACCTCGGAGCGCAGGCCTCGGTACGCCCCCTTTGACGAGGGATCATCCTCGCGATTTGAGCTTCACTCGGGAACCTCGCCGTCAAATCCGCTGCACTCGTCAGAGGGTTGCGCCTCGGCAAGAGCACGGCGTTCATCCTCGGAAAGTTCGGCGATATAAAGCGATTGGCGTCCACCCGTTGGCTTCGTGGTCGCCCCAACCTCGCTAGGGAGAGCATTGCCGCCGTCCTCGGGGCGATGTTCAAGGTCGATCACTTCTTCAGGCCCGGACGGGTTTTCTTGCGGCGCGACGAGGGCACTGTCCTTCTGGTTCATCGTCATTTTTGCCCCCTCCGTTGGGATGCCGCCGAGGGCCGACCCTCTGGCGTTATCGCTAATCTATCAGACGGTGAATTGCCATCGACAGAAAAGGGGCCGCCTTGCGGCGGCCCCGAAAGCGTCAATATTCGCTCGGCAGCAAGATCGTGTTGTTGGTGACGTAGAAGCTGATCTCGACCAGCGGGAAATCGGTGAACTCGATCTTCTTGCTGAGAACGACATCGCAGTTGCCATTCTCGCAGGCGAGCACCGCCGTCTGGTCGGGATTGACCTTCAACTTCCAGAGCTGGAATTCTTCCTTGGCGACCGACTGGTCGTAGCGTTGCGCCAGCGCGATCTCGTCGATGAGCCAGTAGGCTCCGGCCTGATCGGCGACGAATTTCGCGCCGTCGGTGAAGAGGATGCTCCGCACCAAGCCATGGCGGTACCAATTCTCGCTGCCGGTGAATTGCGCCAGATCGGCGCGGGTGAGTTTGTGTTCGGTCATCGTCTTTTCCTTTCCGCTTTCTGAGGCCGCCCCGTTGGGGCCTCGATGCGGCCCGGTTGGAACGAGGGGCCTTGGCAGCGGCAGGACGTGACACGGGAGGGGCATCACCCGATTTGCAGGGAGCGCAGCGACCGAAAGTTGGGGACACCCGCGTCGCGGGCGAAGCCCTTGTCCTGAAGCGCCGGGGTGCGTTCCAGGGTCCGCGCTCTTTCGAGGCCATGGGGC
>CAIXXC010000227.1 GCA_903923205.1 uncultured Rhodospirillales bacterium
CAGCGATCTGCGAGACATGCGGCTTTTCGGTTTCGATCCAGAGCAGATCGGCACCATGCTGCAGCGAGGTGATGCAGTCGAGCACGCAGCGGTCCTCACCCGAGCCGGCACGGAACTGGAACAGGTTGCTCGGCAGGCGCTTGGGGCGCAGCAGCTTGCCGTTGCGGTTCAGGATCACGTCGCCATTGCGGGCGTCGCCGGGCTGAACCTCCTCGCAATCGAGGAAGGAATTGTACTGGTCGCCGAGATCACCGGCCTCATGACTCACGGCGATCTGCTTGGTCAGGCCAGCACCGAGCGAATCCGTCCGGGTGACGATGATGCCATCTTCGATGCCGAGTTCGAGGAAGGCGTAGCGGCAGGCGCGGACCTTGGCGAGGAAATCCTCGTGCGGCACGGTAACCTTGCCGTCCTGATGGCCACACTGCTTCTCGTCGGAGACCTGGTTCTCGATCTGCAGCGCGCAGGCGCCCGCTTCGATCATCTTCTTGGCCAGCAGATAGGTCGCCTCGGCATTGCCGAAACCAGCATCGATATCGGCGATGATCGGCACGACATGGGTCTGGTAGTTATCGACCTGCGCCTGCAGCTTGGCTTCCTTCGCCTTGTCGCCAGCGGCGCGCGCCGCGTCGATATCGCGATAGAGCATGCCCAGTTCGCGGGCGTCGGCCTGGCGCAGGAAGGTGTAGATTTCTTCGATAAGCGCCGGGACCGAGGTCTTCTCGTGCATTGACTGATCCGGCAGCGGGCCGAAGTCGGAACGCAGGGCGGCAACCATCCAACCCGACAGGTAGATATAGCGGCGCTTGGTCGTGCCGAAATGCTTCTTGATCGAGATCATCTTCTGCTGCGCGACGAAGCCGTGCCAGCAGCCCAGCGACTGGGTATAATTGGCCGGATCGGCGTCATAGGCCGCCATGTCCTCGCGCATGATCGCTGCGGTGTAGCGCGCGATATCGAGCCCGGTCTTGAAACGGTTCTGCAGGCGCATCCGCGCGACGGACTCGGCATTGATGCCGTCCCAGGTACCGTTCTTGCTCTGGATGAGCGCGTTGATCTTCGAAATATGGTCTTGATACGACATGGCGCGAGTTCCTTGATCAAACCGGGATCAGTCCGGCGATAGTACACCCGCCTTCTACAGGCGAAATTTCGCAACTGCGAGATGGAATCAAGCGCACTTGTCAAACTTTACAAATTTCGAATGTAATGATGTAATATTTCGACAAATCTTAAGCGCTCGTTAGGGGATTTGATAGAAATGTCCAGCATCCGCCCCGTTTATATGGGTCCGCGCCTGCGTCGGCTGCGCCGCGAGCGTGGTCTGACCCAAGCCAATATGGCAACTGATCTCGACATCTCGGCCTCTTATGTGGCGCTGCTGGAGCGCAACCAACGGCCGCTCACGGCCGACATGCTGCTGCGGCTCGCCCGGACCTACAAACTCGACATGGCGGAAATCGCCGGCGATGGCGGTGCCGAATTCACGGCACGGCTGCAGGCCGTTCTCAAGGACCCGATGTTCGCCGATATCGATCTGCCGCCTCTCGAAGCTGCCGACGTCGCCACCAGCTACCCTGGCATCACGGAGGCGCTTCTGCGGCTCTACACAGCCTATCAGGAAGAACAGCTCGCCTTGGCCGACCGCGGCGACGAGATCCGGGCCGGCGCCAGTCGCGATCCCGAAGCTCCGGACCCTGTAGCCGAAGCGCGTCGCTTTCTTGCCGCCAGACGAAACAGCTTTCCCGTACTCGACGATGCTGCCGAGCGCCTGGCCCAGATCGTGAGCGGCCAGAACGGTTTCATCGGCCACCTCAAGGCCCGTTTCAATCTGCGGGTCCGTCGGCTCCCGTCGGATGTCATGGTCGGTTCCGTGCGGCGGCTCGACCTTCATCACGATGAAGTCCTTCTCGATGATTCCCTCGACGCGGCCAGCCAGACGTTCCAACTGGCGCAGCAGCTAGCCTATCTCGAAATGGGCGACGAGATCGACGCGGTCCTGAAAGAAGGGAGCTTCGCAACCGAAAGCGGCGAGCGCCTGACCCGCCGAGCGCTCGCGAGCTACGCCGCTGCCGCCTTGATCATGCCCTACACGGCCTTTGCCCGCGCTGTCGAAGCCCGGCATTACGATGTCGAGGCCCTGGCCCGCCAATTCGGTACCAGCTTCGAGCAGACAGTCCACCGCCTGACCACGCTGCAAAAGCCGGGGCAGCAGCGCGTACCGTTCTTCTTTATCCGCGTCGATCCCGCCGGAAATGTGTCCAAACGGCTCGACGGCGCCGGTTTCCCCTTCGCACGGCATGGCGGCGCCTGCCCGCTCTGGTCTGTGCACCAGGCCTTCCGCACCCCACGCGAAATTGTGACGCAATGGCTGGAATTACCCGACGGCCAGCGCTTCTTCTCGATCGCCCGCACCGTCACTGCCGGTGGCGGCCATTTCGGCTCGCAACGGATCGAGCGCGCGATCGCACTCGGCTGCGCGGCGGAGCATGCCCACCACCTGATCTATACCCGCGGTCAGACCGAAACCGGGCCGGAAAACGCAACCCCTATCGGCGTTACCTGCCGGCTCTGCCATCGGCCGCAATGCGCCGCGCGCTCGGCCCCGCCGATCGGACGCCAGGTGCTGCCCGATGATTTCCGCCGCCCGAGCGCGCCGTTTGGCTTCTCGGATGGCTAACTCTTCAACCACCGGATTCTGAGCGCACGATACACCCCTTGTCGAAATTCAACTTTTTGTGACATTATAGTCCCCAGCACTCGGTCTGGTGCCATGGCTCTCGCAGCCGTAATTCCTGGGCTTGCCCTTTCCGCGCGACGGCTGCGGAGATGGTCAATCCTAATCTTGCAAGCACATTGGATGACACTATGGTCGATTTAGCCGAATACCATTCCGCCCGCGTCTTCCGCTTCTTAGCGTCCCGCGCGCGCCAGGAATATCCCATCGACGCCGAACAGGCGGCCTTTATCGCCGAATTGGAACTCGCCGAAAGCGATCTTCCGGGAATTGTGCGATTCACCGTCATCGAAGAACGATTCCTCGCGGCAAACGATAATCTGTGCCGGCTCCGTCGCACCGATTGATAGACGCTGCCACCTTATCCCTGCCCGTTGCAGGCGTTTTTACGAAAAAACCGCAAATTCCCCCTCATTTTGTGCGCTATCTTGCTTGGCCTCGCCAAGACCTTAGTTATAGGGTGCTTTCGCGACACGTGACGTCCGAGCGGGCGCGCGGGGGCGGCAGGCAAGAAACGTTGAACGGGAGGTATCAGTGCGGTCTCAAGGGAACAAGAAACTCGGCATCATGACGTTCGCGGCTGGTGCGCTGCTGAGCATGGGCGTGGCGCAAGCCAATGATTCCATCATGAAGGCGCAGGCCGATCCGAACAACTGGCCGTCCTACGGTCGCACCTATGAAAACACCCGCTTCAGCCCGCTGAAGCAGATCAACACCAAGAACGTGGGTAAGCTCCAACTTGCCTATGCGTTCTCGCTGGCGTCGCTGCGGTCGAACGAATCGACTCCGATCGTGATCGGCGACACCTTGTATGTGTCGTCGTCGTGGGGGCCGAAATCGGTGTTCGCGCTGAATGCGGCGACGGGTGCGCTGAAATGGACCTATCAGCCCGATATTCCCGATGATGTGCTGCAGTATGGCTGCTGCGACGTCGATAACCGCGGCGTCACCTACGCTGATGGCAAGATTTTCGTCGGCCGCCTCGACGGTAACCTGACCGCGCTCGATGCCAAGACCGGCACCGAATTGTGGACGACCAAGGTCGTCGATTACACCCAGGGCTCGATCATCACCTCGCCGCCACTGGTTGTCGGCAACAAGGTCATCACCGGTTTCGGTGGCGGTGAATACGGCGCCCGAGGCTCCCTGCAGGCCTACGACATCAATACCGGCAAGCAGATCTGGAAGACTTGGACCGTGCCGGCCCCGAACGAGCCCGGCGGTGACAGCTGGAAGGGCGATTCCTATCAGCATGGCGGCGGCGCGGCCTGGCTGGTCGGCTCTTACGATGCCAAAACCAACACCATTTTCTACGGCACCAGCAACCCCTCGCCTTGGGCAACCAAGGTGCGCTCCACCGGCGATTCCAACTATGGCAAGCTGACCAACCTTTACACCTCCTCCACCCTGGCGCTGAACCCGGATACCGGTGCGATCAAGTGGGCGGTGCAGAGCACGCCAGCCGATGCGTGGGATTATGACGGCGTCAACGAGCTTGTGCTCGCCAACGTCAAGATCGCCGGCAAGGTCACGCCGACCTATCTGAAGGCTGACCGCAACGGCTTCTTCTACGTCGTCAATCGCGAGACGGGCAAGATCGTCTCGGCCAAGGCTTATGTCCCGACCAACTGGGCAAAGTCGATCGACGTCGCCACTGGCCTGCCGTCGGAAGATCCGGCCAAGCGTCCGGGTCCGAACCATCCTGCAACCGATATCTGCCCGAACCTGCTCGGCGGCAAGAACTGGCAGCCTATTTCGTTCAGCCCGTTGACCGGTCTCGCCTATATCCCGGCCAATAACCTCTGCCAGGATATGTCGGAGGGTGAGATCAACTATCGCAAGGGCGTGTTCTATCTTGGCAAGGATTTCTCGACCAAGCCGGGCCCTGGCGGCTATCTCGGCAGTATCGAGGCCTATGATCCGGCAACGCAGAAGATCGTCTGGCACATCGACCAGGATCTGCCGTTCAACAGCGGCCTGCTGACGACCGCCGGCAACCTTGCCTTCTACGGCGACATGCATGGCAATTTCCATGCGGTCGATGCGAAGACCGGCAAGAACCTGTGGACCAAGCAGCTCGGCAGCGGCATCGGCCAGGGCGCGATCAGCTACGCCGTCAACGGCAAGCAGTACGTTGCCGTCGTCGTCGGCCGCAGCGCCTCGATGCCGGCCTTCCTTGGCGATGTCGGCACCAAGATCGTGAATGCGACGCCGGAAGGCGGCACCTTATACGTGTTCACGCAGTAAGACTTAAAAGCCTGCCCCGCCATGATTTCGCCACTGCGCAAGATCATGGCGGCGGTTTGCCTGAAGATTTTCATGGGATGGGGGCAAGTTAAGTGACGACCGGGTTCTGTCAATTCGTGGCAAGTTTCACAACGCGCAGCCGTCTGCCGCGACTTCTGTCTTTTCTGTGCGCGAGCCTGATCCTGACGACGACCGCCCAGGCGACGCCGGCGATCGGTGTCGACGCTGGCCCGGCGCATGCCCTCCGTGTCTGCCTCGACCCCGACAACCTGCCCTTTTCCTCCGGTCACCCCGGTGATGCAGGCCTCTACACCGAATTCGGCCAGCAGATCGCCACCAAGCTTGGCCGGCCGTTCGAGCCCGTTTGGTCGCAGAGCTATTTCGGCAAATTCATCGTCCGCACCACCTTGCTCGCCCATAAGTGCGATGCCTTTATCGGCTTGCCGGATGATGTCGGCTTCATGGGCAAGAAGCTGGTTTTCTCAAAACCTTTCATTCATGTGGGCTTTGTTTTGGCGGTCAAACCTGGGCAGGCTGTTTCCAGCCTTGATGACCTCAAGGGCAAAACCGTCGCCGTTCAGTTCGGCACCCCGGCGCAGATCATGCTGGCCGATCATGACGACATCAAGATGATGACCTTCCTGTCGCCGGAAGAGGCGATGGCCGCGCTGGCCGATGGTCGCGCCGATGCCGCGTTTGTCTGGGGGCCGAGCGCTGGCTACGCCGCCAAGAAGTCGGGTCAGCCGGTTCGCTTCGTGACGGTCCCCGGTGAAGGCATGGCGTGGACAGTCGGCATCGGCTTTTCCAAGACCAATGCTGCGCTCCGCGATCAGGTCAATCAGGCGATCGATGGCCTTGACGGCGCGCTCGGTGCGCTGAAGGCCAAGTATGGCATGCCCGAGGCTTCCGCCACGCCTGCGATTCAACCTGCTGCGGCAGCCGTCTCGGTCGCACCCCCCGCAGCGGTCATCCCCGCTGTTGCTGCTGCACCCGCGCCCGCGCCTGCCGCGATGCCGACTCAGGTCGCCGACGCTTCCGCAGGCAACGCGCCGATCCTGTTCAAGCCGGTAACCGACGCCGCCGGGATCGAGGAGGGTCATAAGACCTTCAACGGAACCTGCTCGCATTGCCATGGCCCCAATGCGATCCAGGCGGTGAAACGCATCAATCTACGCCTGTTAAATCATCGTTATGGCGACAAGATGGACGAGGTGTTTTCCTACACCGTGACCCATGGGCGACCCACCAAGGGCATGCCGAACTGGACCGGTGCGTTCACGGATGAACAGTTCAACCAGATACTGGGCTACCTTCATTCGATCCAGGACAAGACCGACTGAGACAGCCTTCCATAATTCCCCGCGATCGGCTGATCGCGGGGGGTACCCAAACCCGATCCAAGACAGTAGGATCGGGTCAGCCTGAACCAACAAACGGAGGAAAACATGGCCTGGAAGACCCCGAAATTCGTTGAGATCCTGCTCGGCCTCGAAATCAATAGCTACGCCTGCGCCGAACTGAAGAAGTAGTCGCGGGCCAGCCCTAACCGCCGAATCGCGTCCCCCGTCAGGCAATAAATGCTTCGAGCGCTGGTGATCGGTTCGGCGGCTGGCGGCGGCTTTCCGCAATGGAATTCCAATCAACCCGGCTGCAACCGCGCACGCCGGGGCGATGCATTCGTGAAGGCACGAACGCAGGCTTCCCTGGCGGTGACCGGTAACGGCCAGGACTGGTTCCTGTTCAATGCTTCGCCTGATCTGCGTCAGCAGATCAACGATAACCCCGTACTCTGGCCATCAGAAGGTCTGCGCTCCTCGCCGATCAAGGGTGTGGTCATCACGGGCGGCGATATCGATGTGATCGCCGGGTTATTGACCCTGCGGGAGCGGCAACCCCTCATCCTGTCCGCGACGGCGCGCGTCCATCAGGTTTTGCGTGATAATTCGATCTTCGGCGTTCTGACGGAAGACGTGGTTCGCCGCGATATCGTCGCATTGGACCAGCCCTTCGCGCTCACCACCCCGGAAGGCCGCCCCTCGGGCCTGACCATAACGCTCTTCGCCGTTCCGGGCAAAATTCCGCTCTATCTTGAAGCCGCCGCGCAAGGATCACTGGTCCGCGAGGGGGAAGATACCGTCGGTGCCCACGTATCGGATGGCACGCGCAGCCTGTACTTCATCCCCGGCTGCTCACGCATGACACCGGCCCTGCGCGAACGGCTCCACGGTGCTGATCTCGTTCTGTTTGACGGCACCTTATGGCAGGATGACGAAATGATCCTCGCTGGCGTCGGCGCCAAGACCGGGCAACGAATGGGCCATATCTGCGTCTCCGGGTCGGAAGGGACAATCGCGGCCTTCGCTGATCTCGCCGTGAAGCGCAAAATCCTGATCCACATCAACAACACCAACCCGATCCTCCAGGATGATTCAGCGCAAGCCGCGCTCACCCGGGACAGCGGCTGGGAGGTGTCCTACGACGGCATGGTGATCGACCTATGACTGAGCGACTCCTGACCCCGCACGAGCTTGAGGCAGCACTGCGCGCCGTCGGCGCCGAGCGCTATCACAATCTCCATCCCTTCCATCGCCTGCTGCATACCGGCAAACTCAATCGCGGTCAGGTCCAGGCCTGGGCGCTCAACCGATATTACTATCAGGCGCAGATTCCGGTGAAAGACGCGGTGATCATGTCCCGTCTGGCGACGCCGGAGCTCCGCCGCGCCTGGCGCAGCCGTATTGTCGACCACGATGGCGACGGACCCAAGACCGGCGGGATCGCCCGGTGGTTCAAGCTGGCGACCGGGGTTGGCCTTGACGCAGGATATGTTGAATCGCTGACGGGAATTTTGCCGATCACGCGCTTTGCCGTCGATGCCTATGTCAATTTTGTCCGCGACGCCTCGGTTCTTGAAGCTGTGGCTTCGTCACTGACCGAAATGTTCTCGCCCGGCATCATCGCCGAGCGCATGGTCGGAATGCTGGAAAATTACGATTTCATCTCCGCCGACACGCTGGCTTATTTCCAGCCGCGTCTGACCCAGGCGCCGAAGGATTCCGAATTCGCGCTCGCCTTTGCCAAGGAGCACGCGATCACGAGGGTCGATCAGGAGAAGGTCATCAACGCCCTGCGCTTCAAATGCGATCTGCTCTGGGCGATGCTGGATGCGCTCTATTTTTCCTATGTCGAGCCGGGCTTCGTGCCGCCGGGCGCCTTTAAACCGCAGGCGAGTTGATGACGCAAGCGCTTGACCCGGCCGCAATTCCCCGCTTTCCGCGCCACGTCCGCTTCCAGTTGGACGCGGTCCGGGATCGCTGGGTCGTGCTGGCGCCAGAGCGGATGTTTGTCCCTGACGAACAGGCTGTCGAGATCCTGAAGCTGGTTGATGGCGCGCGCTCGGTCTCTGCCATCGCCGCCGAACTGGCGGCGCGCTATCAGGCACCCGAGGACGTCGTGCTCGCCGATGTCGCGCTGATGCTTGCCGATCTGGCGGCGCGAGGGGCGCTGCAGGTCGCATGAGCCTGTCGTCACCCCTGGGTCTGCTGGCCGAAATTACCCATCGCTGTCCCCTGCAATGCCCCTATTGCTCCAATCCGCTCGACCTCATCGCGCGCAGCGCAGAGCTGCCGACGGCACAATGGCTCGACATCATCGACCAGGCGGCAGCGCTCGGGATCCTGCAGATTCATTTCTCCGGCGGCGAGCCCATGGCCCGCAGCGATCTCGTTCAATTGGTTGAGCGCGCGAACGACCGTGGACTCTACACCAATTTAATCACCTCGGGCGTCCAGTTGACGGCCGAGACACTGGCGCCGCTGGCGGCAGCCGGCCTGCCGCATGTGCAGCTCAGTTTCCAGGACATCGAGACCAACGCCGCCGAGACCATGTCCGGTTATCGCGGCAGCCTTGAGAAGAAACGAGCGGCTGCGCGCGACGTCGTCGCTGCGGGATTGTCGCTCACCGCGAACTTCGTCGTCCAGCGGGACAACTGTACGCGGGTGCCGGCGATGATCGAACTTGGCGCGGTCATGGGCGCTCATCGCATCGAAATCGCCCATGTCCAGTATCACGGCTGGAGCCTTGTCAATCGGGCGCGCTTGCTGCCAAGCCGGGCACAGCTGGATGTCGTTACGGCTGCAGTGGAACAGGCCCGCGCCACACACGCTGGCAAGCTCGTCATCGATTACGTGATCCCGGATTACTACGCCGACTATCCCAAGGCCTGCATGGCCGGTTGGGGCCGTCGTTTTATCAATGTCGGCCCCTCCGGCAATGTCTTGCCCTGCCATGCTGCCGAGACCGTGAAGACGGTGCCGATCCCCAACATCCAGAGCACATCGCTTTCCGAAATCTGGACAGGTTCCGCGCTGTTCAATCTTTATCGCGGCACAGATTGGATGGCTGAGCCCTGCCGCAGCTGCGACCGGCGTGAAATCGACTGGGGCGGCTGTCGCTGCCAAGCCCTCGCTCTGACAGGGGATGCTGCCGCGACCGATCCTGTCTGCAGCCGGTCCAGCGATCGCCCGAAGATTGACGCCGCCCTTGCCGAGGCTGTAGGCGGCGATGCCCCGCTCGTGTATCGCCGCTTCAGCCGATAAGCAGTTGCGCAGCGCGATGGCGCTGGGTTGGGTCGACGACAATAGTGTCCCGGATCACGGTAGGGCTGCCGCCAAGGACAAGTACGCGGTCAGCCAACGCCGCAACGTCTGCCGGATCGTGACTGACCAGGAGTGTCGGCAGATGGCGCTTTTGCAATACCTGGCGCAGCGCTTCCGCCGATGAGGCATCGAGCGAGGCCAGTGGTTCGTCCAGCAGCAGAAATTCGGGCGAAGCCGCCAGCGCGCGAGCGACGGCGGCCCGACGCGCCATGCCCAGCGACAGCCGATTGGGAAAACTGCCGCCCCAGCCGCCAAGGCCCAGCGATTCCAGCAGGGCTGGAATGATAGCCCGGTCACCACCCTGCGGCAGTGCGAGCGCGATATTGTCGGCCACGCTGCGCCAGGGCAACAGGCTAGGCTCCTGGAACACCCAGGCCGTGCGCGGCTTACCTTTGGGCCACGCAATGCCCGCCCCCGGGATCAAGCCGTCGATCAGTTTCAGCAACGTCGTCTTGCCGCAACCTGAAGGACCAAAGAGGGCCACGACCTCACCCGGCGCAAGATCGAACGCGATCGGCCCCAACAGCGGCTGCATCGCCCCCGCCGACGCCGGACTCGGGATCGCATAGCCCGACAGATCGACACGCAACAAGCTCATGATGCCAGCCGCCAGCGATTGATGCGGCGCTCGAACGGCTGCAGCAGCAGCCACTCGAGGCCCAGCACGACGAGAGCAAAAGCGATCGTATAGGCAAGGATGCCCGCGACGTCGAAGAGCTGGAAACAGACCTCGATCTGAAAGCCGACGCCATCGCTTCTGCCGAGAATCTCCGCGACGAGGACGACTTTCCAGATTAGTGCCAGACCAGACCGCGAAGCGCCGAGCAGGTAGGGCGTCAGTTGCGGCAGGGCGACATGGCGAAAACTCGTCCACGGTCCAAAGCGAAAGGCCCGCGCCATCAGGTTCAGTTGGGGATCAAGCGCCCTTGTGCCCTCCCGCAACAGGATTGCCGTCGAGGGGAGCTTGTTAAGGGCAACGGCGATGATCGCCGCACTTTCGGTCATGCCGAGCCAGATATAAGCCAGAACAATAATGACGAGTGCCGGCAGATTGACAAAGCCGATCAGCCAGCTGTCAAAAACTGCATCGAGCCGTCCCCATCGACCCAGCGCGATGCCGAGGATCGACCCCCCAACCAGGGACAGAAGAAACGCGCAGGCCACGCGAAACAAGGTGATCCCAAGGTGATGCGCCATGGCACCGCTTGCGATCTCCTCCTGCAGCCGCGCGGCCACGGCGACAGGGCCTGGAAGGGTCCGGCTATGGGTAACAACCGACGCAACGTGCCAGAGCACCCCGAGCAGGCAGAGCGAGACGATGCGGCTGAGCAGACGCTCGCCCGCCGCGCCACCGAGGTTCATGCGGGTGCGTGCCAGAATGTTCCGTCGACGATATTTTTGGACTTGCCCACCAGACCCGGACCACCCATCGAGCGCAGCAACTCGTAAACCCGGCCGGCGGCAGCAACATCCTTGCTGGTCCATGCCGGCGGATGCCCGGCACGATACCAATGCCGCAAGGCCGCAAGCTGGGTCGGGGTTTTAGCCCCGCTGATCGCCTGCAGAGTGTCCCATGCCGCATCATCATGGTCCAAGACCGCGCGCGCCTTATCGGTGGCGGCAAGAAATCGTTTCAGCGTGTCCGCGTTTGCAGCAGCCCAACCGGCCGAAAAGACATAGCCGACGAATGGGACCGTCGTCGTGAAGCCAAGGTCACTGAGGACCTGATCCATGGTCACGACAATGCGCTGGCCATCTGCCTCGGCACGCGCTGCAAAGGGCCAGAAGGTCAGGACGGCATCAAGCTGACCGGCGTCGAGCGCGTGCTGGAGCAGCGGCGGCGGCCCGAAATTATGGCTGGTCTCCTTATCGAGATCGAGCCCGAAGCGCGACCGCGCATAAACCCGCAAAAGGGCCCAGCTCTTGTCGAGCGGTGTTCCAGCGACGCCAAGACGCTTGCCTTTAAGATCGGCGACACTCTTGATTGTCGAATCCTTGCCCGTCACGAGGGCACCAAGCGACGAAGAAAGCGGCCTGAAGGTGAAATCGGCCCCGGCCTCTCGCTGCCGCGAGACCCAAAGCCAATCCTGGAGAATGACATCCACCCGACCAGCGAGCAGAGCCGTCTGCGCCGCGTCGCCGGCAGCGAACTCAACAGGCGTGATCGAAATTCCCTCATGGTCGTCAATATGGAGCTCGCGCGCGATCTGGCATTCCCATTGTGCCGTGCCGAAGCGCAGGATTCCCAGGCGAACCTCCGGAAGGACATCCGCAGCCCGGGCACCGGTCGCCGCCGCGATCAGACCCCCACCCAAAAGCGCAAGGAATTGGCGTCGCCCCAACAAGAACGCTGCCTCGGAGGGAGAAGGCATGGCCTCAATGCGTCGCTGCTCCGTCATCACGTTCCCCATCACATCTTGGCCCAATTTTGCGCGTTGGCAATTCTTAGACCCTGAAATATATTGGAAAAATTCCAGGGTGCAAAGGCATCCGAAAATAAAAATGTGATGATACTTGGGTGGCACATTGTCACTCCAGGATATTCGACCATGCGGGAGAGGGTTCTTTTATTGCGACCTTGGAAATACTTTACGGTATTGCTGTGTGTCTGCGGCAGTCTTTCCGGTCTATTATCTCGACCGGGATTTGCACAGACTCCACTTAGTGTTAATATTACCTATCTTTGGCAGCCGCAGAAGCGGGTTTTGCCTCAGAGTTTTCTCGATCAACCGGCTAATGACGAAGGACTCGAGGGCGCTCGTCTTGCCATTGAGGACGACAACACCACCGGGCAATTCACCGGTCAGAGCTTTAGTCTTCAGGCAATCGCGCTTGCGACCGATCCCGCCACTGCGGCTAAGCAAATCCAGACACTGATCGACCACGGGGCGCAGTTGTTCGTCGCCGATCTACCGACCGCCGCCACAGACCAGGTCGCCGATCTTGCCGCCAAATCCGGGGCGGTCGTTATCAATGCGAGCAATCCCGACGACGCACTGCGCGCGGAAGGGTGCCGCGCCAATCTGCTTCACACCTACCCCAGCCGGGCTATGCTGGCGGACGGGCTGACCCAGTATCTGCTGCTGAAGCGCTGGACGAATATCCTGCTGATCACGGGGAAGGGTGCCGATGATCAGGCATTCGGTGATGCCTTGCGACGCTCGACGCATAAATTCGGGCTGACTCTGGCCGCCGATCTGCCTTGGACGTTCGATCCCGGCGCACGGCGCACAGACTCCGGCCATGTCGGCATCGCCGCCGAAGTCGCGCGCTTCACCCAACCCTACGACTACGACGTCCTTGTCGTCGCCGATGAGGGTGGTAATTTCGGCGACGAATTATCGTTCCGGCAGACCGAGCCCCGGCCCGTCGCAGGGACTCAAGGCGTCGTCGCCACCCCCTGGGCACGCCCGTTCGAGCAATGGGGCGCAACGCAACTGCAAAGCCGCTTCATCGCCCTGGCCAAGCGCTGGATGACGCCACGGGACTATGGCGCCTGGATGGCGGTGCGCACACTGGGCGAGGCCGTCGGCGATGTCGGCAATACCGACCCGAAACAGCTCTTGAACTTTATCCGCGGCCCGGATTTCGAGCTTGACGCCTTCAAGGGCGTTCGTGAGACCTTTCGCGACTGGGACGGCCAGTTGCGCCAGCCTATCCTGCTCGCCGATGCCCGCGCCCTGATCACGGTATCGCCCCAGCCCGGATTTCTTCATGAGTTCTCGGAACTCGATACCCTTGGCGTTGATCGACCGGAGACCAAATGCCAGTTCAAGTGACCCTTTCCCGCCTGTTTGCGCTGGTCCTGCTCGGCATGCCGGCTGCCGCGCGCGCCGATTTGATCATGGTCTCGAACGAGAAGGACAACACCATTTCGGTGCTGGATGGCGACAGCCTGCAAGTCATCAAGACGGTGCCGACCGGCGAGCGTCCGCGCGGCATCGTCCTGTCGCCTGATGCCCGCTACGTCTATATCTGCGCCAGCGATTCCGACCGGATCGATGTCCTGGACACCAGAACACTGACGATCACCGGATCAGTGCCCAGCAACCCGGATCCGGAGTTGTTCGACATCAGCCCTGACGGCAGGACGCTCTATATCTCCAACGAAAACAACCGCGAGGTCTCGGTCGTCGATATCGCCAGCGCGACGATCCGGACGGAGATCCCGGTCGGCGTCGAACCGGAAGGCATGGCCGTCAGCCCCGACGGCAAAACGGTCGTCAACACCACCGAAACCACGAGCATGGTTCACTTCATCGACACCGCAACCCGCAAGGTTGTCGCCAACGTGAAAGTGCCGAGCCGACCGCGCTTCGCCGTCTGGAGCCCGGACGGCAAGTTTGTCTGGGCGTCGTCGGAGGTTGGTGGCGGCGTTTCGGTGATTGAAGTCGCCAGCCACAAGATCGTCGCCAGGATCAGCTTCGCGATCCCGGGCGTCAGTCGTGAAACGATCGAACCGGTTGGCCTTGCCATCACGCATGACGGCAGGACAGTCTTTGCGGCTCTCGGCCCGGCGAACCGCGTCGCGGTGATCGACGCCCAAAGCAAGACCGTGACCGATTATCTCCTCGTCGGCCAGCGCGTCTGGCACGTTGCCCTAACCCCAGACGATACCAAACTCTATAGCGCGAACGGCCTCACCAACGACATCTCGCAGATCGATGTCGCCTCGCGCACTGTATTAAAATCCGTTCCGGTGGGCCAAGCACCCTGGGGCGTGATTGTGGTGCCGGTGAAGAAGGGTGGGCCATGATCCCCGCGCTCGATGTTGCAGGCGTCGACCACCGGATCGGCGCGAAATCTGTCCTGAAGCAGGTGAGCTTCGCCGTGGCACCCGGCGATTTCACCGTGCTGCTGGGCCTCAACGGTGCTGGCAAGAGCACCTTGTTCTCGCTCATTACCCGGCTTTTCAACACGCAAGCCGGATCGATATCGGTCTTTGGTCGGGATATCGGCCGCGATCCGCGCGCCGGTCTCGGCAGGATGGGCGTTGTCTTCCAGCAGCCGACGCTCGACCTCGATCTCTCGCTCGACCAGAACCTGCACTATCATTGCGCGCTGCACGGGATGGCACGCAGCCTTGCCGATGAGCGCATCACCCTGGAACTCGGCCGTGTCGGGCTGCTGGAGCAGCGCGCCGACAAGGCCCGGAATTTAAGCGGCGGTCAGCGCCGCCGTGTCGAGTTGGCACGCGCCCTGCTTCACAACCCCGCCCTGTTGCTGCTTGACGAACCCACGGTCGGCCTCGACATGGCGAGCCGCAAGTTCCTGCTCGCCCATGTCCGCCAGCTCTGTACGGAACAGCAGCTTGCGGTGCTGTGGGCAACCCATCTGCTGGACGAGGCCGGAGCAGGTGCCCGCATCGTCGTCCTCGACAAGGGCGAAGTGAAGGCCAATGGCAGCATCCCGGATATCCTGGCGCAGGCAGGCAGGCCCGACCTGGCGACGGCATTTCAGACGATTGTCGGCCTTGACAAGCGCGAGGAGACTGCCTGATGCCCTTGATCGCTTATTGGCGCTGCTTTGTCGGCATCCTCGCCCGCGAAGGACTGCGCTTTATCCATCAGCGCGAGCGGTTCGTCTCGGCACTGGTTCGTCCCCTCGTCTGGCTCGTCATCTTTGCCTCGGGCTTCCGCTTCGTCCTCGGCGTGTCGATCATCGCGCCCTACGACACGTATATTCCCTATCAGGTCTATATCGCGCCCGGGCTGATGGCGATGATCCAGCTTTTCAACGGGATGCAGAGCTCGCTCTCAATGGTCTATGACCGCGAGATGGGAAATATGCGGACCCTCCTGATCAGCCCGCTGCCCCGCTGGTTTCTATTGCTCTCGAAACTGCTGGCGGGAACTGCCGTGTCGATCGCGCAGGCCTATGTCTTTCTTGGCATCGCCTGGTTCTGGGGCATCAGGCCACCGCCGCTGGGCTGGGTACTCGTGTTTCCGGCACTGGTCCTGTCGGGCCTGATGCTGGGCGCACTTGGCCTTGTTATCTCGACCCTGGTCAAACAGCTCGAGAATTTCGCAGGCGTGATGAACTTCGTCATCTTTCCGATGTTCTTCGCCTCTTCGGCGCTCTACCCCCTGTGGCGCATTAAAGAGGGCAGCCTGTTCCTGTACCATGTCTGTCAGGCCAATCCCTTCACCCACGCCGCCGAGATGATCCGTTTTGCCCTTTACGGCCAGTTCAACCTGATCTCGACCCTGGTGGTGTTGGGGGCAACGGGATTATTCCTGATCCTCGGGTTTATCGGTTACGACCCGGGTCGGGGTTTGCTGGCGAAGCGTGGCGGCGGGGAATAAGCGCTAGCGCCGATCCTGGCGAAGATAGACTGTGCCAAGATTCTCCGGTTCCGGTCCGCGTCCAAGCTTGAACATGGCGGGGATCGCGAGAACGGCTATGGTCAAAAGATACGGCAGCATCATCATCAGGTAGACGGGAACATTGGCACCAGTGGCCAACAACCGCGGCGTCAACGCCGAAGCACCCCCGAACAGCAGCGCACCGAAGATCGCGCGCACCGGACTCCACCGGACGAAGATGACAAGACCGATGGCGATCCAGCCCCGCCCCGCGACCATCCCCTCGACCCATACCTGGCTCGAGACCACCGAGAGATAGCCCCCGGCGAGTCCGCACAGGGCGCCGGAGGCGAGTACCGCCAACAACTGCGTGACCTGGACATCGACGCCGGCGATATCGGCGGCTGCCGGATCCTCGCCTACTGCGCGCCAGCGCAAGCCGAAACGGGTCCGCGCCAGCATCCACGAAGCCATCAGGGCCAGCACCACGGCGAGATAGAACAATGGATCCTGATGAAACAGGACTGGCCCGATGACGGGAATAGCCGACAACACGGGTAACTGCACGGGATCAATCCCCGTTACGGTCTGATGAACATAGGGACGACCAATAACACCGGTGATGCCTATGCCGATCGCCACCGTGGCAAGACCGGCCAAAATCTGATCGACCCGAAACACCACGACGGCAAGACCGAATACCGCCGACAACGCGATGCCCGCCCCTGCACCGGCGAGTAAGCCGAGCCAGGGATGCCCCATGAGCAGGGTCGTCACCGCCGCTGTCATGGCGCCGACAGCCATAATTCCTTCGGCAGAGAGATTGAGGACCCCGGCCCGCTCCGACAGGATCAGCCCAAGGCTGGCAAGCAACAGCGGCATCGCATAGGACGGCGTCCCGGCAAGCCAGGTTACCAGAAACTCGGTCATCGCACCGCCCGCCAGTGCGTCAGGTCGATCCGGTAGAGGCTGAAAAACCGCGCCAGCAGCAGACTCATCAGGATGACGCCCTCAATCAGCACCACGGTGGCCTCGGAGAGAGAATAGAACACCTTGAGCGTCCCGCCCGCCGTATACATGCCGCTGACGGCCAGCGCGGCGGCGACGACGCCGAGCGGTGAAAATCGGGCAAGAAAGGCAATAGTGATGCCGCTGAACGTATAATTGTCGGCGATGAATGTCGTCAGGTGATACTCGGTACCGGCAACAATGACGCCACCGGCGAGACCGGAAAGCGCGCCCGACATCAAGACGCAGCAGGTCACGGCCGACACCACCGGCAACCCGCTCGCCAGCGCGGCGTCCGTGTTGAGGCCGACCGCAGCGGCATAGAAGCCAAAGCGTGTCCGATCGAAAAGCACCCAGAGCATTACGGCGATCACCGCAGCCAGGATCAGCCCGGCATGGACGCTACCCCAGCCCAGCTGAGCGAGGCGCGCCGCCGGATCGATCATGGGCGAGACCGGGAATCCCGTAGCCGGATCCTTCCAGCGCCCGAACAGCAGGTATTGTACGGACAGGAATGCGACGTTCGTGAGCAGCAGCGTCAGCACTACCTCACTCACCCGATAGCGCAGTTTGAGCCAAAGCGGCAGCAATATCCATATCGCGCCGGCAGCGGCGGAAATCAGCAGGAGCAGGGGCAAGCGCCACGGCAGCCACCCAGGCGCATCGAGACCGATCCAGGTCGCTGCAATCGCACCCCACCAGACCTGCCCTTCAAGGCCAATATTCCAGAACCGTACCTTCGCGGATGCGGCCGATGACAATCCAACCAGGATCAGCGGCGCGGCCTGGGTCGCTGTCTGGGCGAGGCCATCGGCAGTGAAGAAAACCTGGGTGATCAGATCATCGACAATGTCGTCGAAACTGACCCCCGCGGCCAGCAGGATCAGGCAGGATATGCCAAGCCCCAGCGCCAGACCGGCGATGAATGTCGCGCTTCGCAGATGCCAGGGAATATTCTGGCGACGCGACAGAACGATACGATCAAGCATGATTCATCATCAGCAGACCAAGCTTTTCCGCCGTCGCCTCGCGTGCCGGGAATTCGCCGACAAGGCGGCCCCGGCTCATCACCGCGATCCGCGTCGACAGACTCAAAATCTCTTCCAGATCGTCGCTGATCAGAAGGCAGGCGGCACCGGCGGCGACGCTGTCCTGAATCGCGCCATGGACGAACTGGCAGGCCTTGACGTCGAGACCGCGGGTCGGCGAATGCGCGACCAGCACCGTCAGTTCAGAATCGACCTCACGCGAGAGCAGCAGTTTCTGGGCGTTACCCCCCGAGAGCAGCCGCGCGCGGCGCTCAGGGGTCGCGCCTGCTATATTGAAGGTCGTGATCGCCGCCCTCGCATCGCGCCGCATCCGTCCACGCGCCAGAAAGCCCTTCCAGCGCGAATAGCGTCCGGCGAGATGCGTCATCGCAAGGTTTTCGGCAACGCTCATATCGCCGATCAGACCGCTCGCAAACCGGTCCGACGGAATCATCCGCAACCCGCCGCCGCGCCGCGCCGCGACCGAGGCCGCGACAACCGGCCTGCCCATCAGCTGGATTTCACCACGGCTTGCGGTGGCGAGGCCGATCAGGCAATCGGCAAGCTGCTGCTGCCCATTGCCGCCGACCCCGGCGATCCCGAGGATTTCCCCGCCCCGCAATTCCAGCGATAAGCCGTCGACCCCTTTACCGCCATCGGCGCGTGCAACGGTCAGATCGCGCACGACAAGACGTGGCGCACCGGGATGCGCTTCGAGATGCCGGAGCGGCGCCACCCTCTCACCGATCATCTGCCGCGCCAGTTCGGCCTCGTCCAGCCCGGTGGTCGGACAATCGGCCAGGACTGTACGCCCACCCCGCATGACCGTGACCCGGTCGCTATGGCCGACAACCTCGCGCAGCTTGTGCGTGATCAGGACCACGGCATGGCCGGTATCCGCCAGCCCTCTGGTGAAGCGCAACAACGATGTTGCTTCCTGGTCGCTGAGGACGGCCGTCGGCTCGTCGAGAATGACGATACGGGCACCCAGGATAAGAACCTTGAGGATTTCGACACGCTGGCGCTCTGCCACCGACAGATCGCAGACCCGCGCCGCCGGATCAATGCCGAGCCCAACCTCGCTGCCCTTTGCCGCCACCAGCCGCGCCGCCTGGTCAAGGTTGCGAATTCCGGCTTCGGGACCGGCGGCGAGCAGGATATTCTCGGCAACGGTAAAGCGGTTCACCAGACGGAAATGCTGATGAACCATTCCGATACCGTGGCGACTGGCCTCGATCGGGCTGGCGATTCGGGTCGCGACACCATCGATTTCGGTAACACCGGTGTCGGCGATATAGACCCCGGTGGCAACGTTCATGATCGTGGACTTGCCGGCCCCATTCTCGCCGAGCAGGGCATGAACCTCCCCCCAACGCACGGCGAACCGGGCATCGTCGAGGACTTTACGACCATCGAACGATTTGCTAACGCGATGGAGGGCGAGGGCGACACCGCCCTCGCGATCAGGAACCGCTACCGCAATCACTTCTGTGGGGCGGGCATTTTGCCGATAGCACCCTGGACGAAATAATCCATCGACCAGAGCTGGTCATCGGTCATCTTGGCCCCGGCCGCCACCGCCACGCTGCCATCCTGCTTGAGCACCGGGCCGTCGAATGGCGTCAGCGTACCGGCCTCGATCTGAGCGCGCGCGGCGGCGATCTTGGCCTGCACTTCCGGCGGCACCTTGTCGCTGATCGGCGTCAGATCAACCGTATGGGTCTTGATGCTGACGAAGGCACCGTAGGGATCGGGTTTCCAGCTGCCGTCGATGATCGCCTTGATCGTCGGCGTCAGGTAGTTTTCCCACTTGAAGACGACCGAGGTCAGCATGCCGTTAGGGGCGTAGCTCTTCATGTCGATCTGATAGCCGACGGCGAATGCGCCGCGCTTTTCGGCCGCGTTGGGGGCGGAGGCGGCGCTCAGATCGGTGGCGATGACATCGGCGTTCTGGTCCAGCATGGCTTCAGCCACCTTGCCTTCCTGCACCGGATCCCACCAGGAGTTGGTATAGATGCCGATGACCTGGGCCTTTGGATTGATCGCCTGGGCACCGCGAATGAAGGCGTTGAGATCCCAGTTGACCACGCCCACTGGGTATCCACCCAGCATGCCGAGCTTGTTGGTCTTGGTGACCGCACCCGCCGCCATGCCGGCCAGATACCAGCCCTGATAGGTGCGGGGATAGAAGCTCTCCAGATTGGACGCATTGGTCGTACCCGAGGCGCCCAGGAAGGCAACATCCGGATAGTCCTTCGCCGCCTTCAGCAGGGCATCGCTGTAACCGTAAGACGTCCCTACAATGATGTTGTAGCCGTGCTTGACGTAGAGATCGATCGCGGCGCGCAGGGCGGTCGCATCCTCGGGAATGCTCTCGGACGTCGCAATCGGCAGGCCGAGCGCGGCGGCGGTCTTCTTGCGCGCGGCGTCGATCGATTCATCCCAGCCACCGTCATTGATCGCGGCGGCGTAGATGAAGGCAATCTTCGGCTTGCCCTTGAGCGTGAAAGCCGAGGCAGGGCTGCCGACAGCCATCCCCGTGACGGCGAGGCTCAGTGCCGCCAACCCGAGGGCGGTGGCTCGTCTGCGGGAAACATAGGGCTTCATGATGATTTTCTCCTGTATCAGCCGGCCCGGGCCGGCGGCGATGGCGAGGGATCAGCCGTCCTTCTTGCGGTACGAAAACGTCTCGTCGAAGCGCGAAAGCACGTAACGACCGGCGGTGGTGGGCGGATATTTGGCGGGATGGTCGGGCGATACGCAGGTCGGGAAAACCTCCACCGGCGTATCGAAATCGGGACCGAAGAAGAACGGGATCGAATAACGTTCACGGCCCGACCGATTGATGGCGCGATGCACGGTCGAGCGAAACAGATCGTTGGACCAACGCGCCATCATGTCGCCGACATTGACGGTGAAGGCGCCCGGCACCGGCGGCGCGGCGATCCAGTGCCCGGCTGTGTTCAGAAGCTGCAACGCTGGAATATCGTCGGTGGACAGGATCGTGAAGCACTCGTAGTCGGAATGCGCGCCGATACCGATCTGCCGCTCGTCGATCTCACCCTCCTGGCTTGGATAGTGCAGAACCCGCAACTGACCCAGCGGTTTGCCAATCCAGGGCTCGAAGAACATCTCGTCAAGGCCGAGCGCCAGCGCAAAACAACGAAAGATGCGGCGGCCGAACTGATAGACTTCGCCGTAATAAGTCTGCAGCGCCTCGGCAAAGCCCGGCAAATCGGCTGGCCAGACATTGGGGCCGTAGAGTGACTTGCCGGCAAGGACATCGGGATCGCCAGCAGGCACCTCGAGTGCAAGATCAAAAGCCTCGTGGAGGTCGCCGCGCGCGCTCGGGTCGGTATTCTCCTCAAGCAGCGGGACGTAGCCGCGGTGATTCGTGCTGAGGCCGATATGGAGCTTCATCTTCTCCGCCAGCGGCAGATCGAAAAAGCGATGCGCGGCGTCATAGGTGGCGGCGACGACATGATCGGGAACACCATGATTGACGGCGTAGAAGAACCCGACATGGATACAGGCGTGGCGCAGGGCATCGGCCGCTTGCCGGCGCTGCGCCGGGGTACCGTCGATGAACGGGCCGAAATCGATGACAGGAATCTGCGTGAACGGCACCGTGGTCGCGTCAAGTCCGATATCCCACAAATCCCGCAGGCCATTGCCCGTATCGACGACACTCATCGGCATCTCTCCCTGATCAGGCTGCGTTCTTGGCGCCATGTGCTTCGACATCATCGCGCATATCGTTATTTCGCACGCGAGCCTTGAAGGCGGACAGGTCGCAAGCGATATGCCAACAAAAATTGGTCAGACGGTCAATGTTTAATGGCGGATTTCCGGTGCCCCTTGATCGCGGGTGAACAGAGTTTCACCAGTTGGCCGCTCGATCGCCCCAAAAACCGGCAACCTCGCGCAACCGGCCTCGGCTATTCGGCGATCTCGCACCAGACCGGCGTGTGATCGGATGCCTTTTCCCAGCCGCGCGGAGTCTTGTCGATCTCACAGGCGGTGACGCGATCACTTGCCTGCGGCGACAGCAGGAAATGATCGATGCGCAGACCCTGATCGCGCGGCCAGCGCCCGGCCTGATAGTCCCAGAAGCTGTAGCGATGGGGGTCGTCGGGATGAAACAGACGGAACGCCTCCGTCAGGCCGAGATTGAGCAGCCGACGGAACTGCGCCCGCGATTCCGGCCGGCACAGGGCATCCTCGCGCCAGGCGAGGGGATCATAGACGTCGTCATCGGTCGGGCAGATGTTGTAGTCCCCCGCCAGCACGAACGGCGTCTCGGCCCGCAGAAGATTAGCGGCATGATCGACCAGACGGTCCATCCAGGCGAGCTTGTAGGGATATTTATCGGTGCCGACCGGGTTGCCGTTGGGCAGGTAAAGGCAGCCGATCCGCAAGCCTGAGACCGTCGCCTCGATATACCGTGCCTGCTCGTCGGCGGCATCGCCCGGCAGCGCCGTGATGACATCGACCGCCGCCTTGCGAGACAGCAGCGCGACACCGTTATAGCTCTTCTGCCCCCACACCGCGCAATGCCAGCCCGAAGCCTCGAGCTCAAGCCTCGGAAAATCCGCCGTCTGACACTTGATCTCCTGCAGACACACGACATCCGGCTGCGCCTGCGCCAGCCAATCGAGCAGCAACGGCAACCGCGCCTTGACCGAGTTGATGTTCCAGGTGGCAATTTTCATAAACCGGGGCTTTCGGAAACGGGCATGAACGCTTTCATCGTCGCTCAGGCCGTAACGCCAAGCAAGCGCCACCGAGTCCTGCGCCGCGTGCAGAACTCGGGAGGATCGTGACGCCATCCTGACGGGGAAGGCAGAAGGTCACAACATCGTCGAATTCGCGAACGCGCGATTTGCGCAATCCGGCAAATTCGGAACGGCTCAAGCTGATCCTCTGCCCTGCGCTACACATCGGCACGGATCAATTCTCGGACATATTCGCCGGCGTTACTGCAGCGCCCCCGGGGCGACCCGTGCGTCGACGAAGTCCTTCATCGGCTCCGGCAGCGAGATGTCAGCCCAGAAATAGAGGCGACGCTCTTGTCACTTTCCCCTATCGACTCTTTGGTCATGAACTGCGTTGATTTTATGATCCGTCTTGAGACCGCTCTACTCGCAATAAACCCGACATCCGATCGCGGGGTAGATCAGTTTCTTTCCGATGAAATTGAAGCCGATCGAATATTCATCAGGACAATAAAGTTTTGCCCTGGCATCAATGATCGGTTGGTACTTCTTGAAGACCTTGGATGCCATGACGTGATGCAGGATGATCCGGCGATATTTTTTCGGCAGATCATCGTGAATTTCGATCACGATGTCTTCCTCGGTTGGTGACACCGGGGTCTGGAAGATTCGGTTGTAGCCGACATGGATCATCGGGGCGCCAATACCGACCTGGATTTTCCCGCCAAGGCGGCGAACGGCCTCAAAAGCGCCGTCCGCGAAATCGTCGGATCGATCGAAGGCAATATCGACGCTTTTCCCGGCCGCGTTGTCGAGGTGCCATAGGAAGCTTTCGCTGCCTTGCTGCGCCCAGATCTTGTAGTCGTAATCGCCGATCGCCTCGGCCTCGGGCTGATCGGCGCGCAGGACATTGACCTTGTCGAACAGCCGCGAATCCTGCGCGGACTTCCCCAGAAGCACCGTTGCGGCCTCGGTCTTGTCGATATCGAATGCGATCTGCCCGGCGCGATGATCGGCGGACGCAGCCAAAACCTCGCGTTCGACCAATCCATGGGACGGCAGCACGATAACAACCGATCCTGACGCCCGTTCCTGCGACAGCGGCAAGCGCCCAGCCTTGCTGACGGAAATTGCCTGCCCCTGCCTTACTGCCGGCGTACACCCCGTCGGGGCGGCAATGGCCAGAAGGCAGACGACCCCCAAACGACGGCTAGGCATTTTCACCATAAGAGTTGCTCTTGGACCTTGGCTGCAGGTCGGGCCACGAGGGCGCCGATCAAGGAACCACGTTCACCACGCTTATGTGACAGTTTCAATCCACGACACCATCATAACGCGCTTGATTGCCTGTCCGCCCTCCCTCAGCGCGTCACACCCGCCGCGTCGAGGCGCTGCCAGATCGCGTCGGCATCCACCGAGTTCGGCAGACCAAGGCCAGCGGTGAGCGCCTCGGCGAGCATGTCGGCAGACTGAAGCTCGATTTCCTCGACACGGCCGTCGCGATGACGCTGGATATAGCGCCGATTACCGATCGTGAATCGGGTCTGGGCGGTCAGCCGTTCCGCCACCAGAGACGACCGGAACCGGGAGGCCGGGTGGGCTGCGGTGAACCAATTGGCAAGCTCGTAATCGATGGCGAAGATCGGCTCGATGCTGAAGCGATAGCATTCCTTCCAACCTGTCGGCAGCCGCGTCTCAAGCCCGATCAGATCGCCGACCGGAACAAGGCGAACAATGTTCCAGGGTGTCTCCTGCTCCACGCCCAGCCGCAGGCGGATCGGGGCCGCCGCCAGATGCCCGCCGAAGCCGACATCGCAGAGCCAGCGCTCACCATCGAGTTCGACGCAGAGCATCATATGGGTTCGTGGCGTCGGCGGCGCGTCCGGGGTCACGATCCAGCGCGCCCGCGCGATCAGGCCGGTGACCGTAAACCCGATCGCCTCCAGGACGGCCTTGAACAGGGTGTTGTGTTCGAAGCAATAGCCACCCCGACCGCCGCGTACCATCTTGCCTTGAAGGCTGGAGAGATCGAGCGGCACCGGCAGGCCCAGCAGCGGGTCAAGATTCTCGAACGGGATCGCCGCCGGATGCAGCACATGCAGCGCCTGCAACGTCGCGAGCTCCGGCAGGGCGGGCCCGTGATGGCCAATGCGCGCCAGATAGCCGGCAAGATCGACAGTGTCTTCGGGCACGACGCCGGTGCCAGGGGGTGACATCACGCTCAACTCACGCACCACCAAGCCAATAGATCGACAGGATCGCTGTTCCCGCAACGACCAACCAGGCGTCGAGAACACAGCGCAGCGCGAACGGCGCGGACCGCGCTTCCATCATGTAATGCATGACCAGACGGATTTTGAGGAGTGCCAGACCAATCAGCAGGCTGGAGGCAATGCCGACAGCGGTTCCCGGAACATGATTCTCGCCAACCCACAACGACAGGCAGGTCGCCATCACCAGAACCAGCCACACGAGGATGATGGTCGTTCGACTGCTGCCGATCATCGCGTCACTTCATCAGGTACAAAAGGGGGAAGATCAGGACCCACAGGATATCGACCATGTGCCAGAAGCTGGCCCCGCATTCCATCAAGACAAGTCGACGCGCGTCCATGCCCGGAGTTGAGGCGCCTTTCGCCATGAACAGCAGGACGACCATACCGATGATGACATGCACCATGTGCAGCCCGGTCAACACATAATAGAAGCTGTAGAACTCATTAGTGGTGAGCGTAATTCCGGCGCGCAATTTCTCGCCGTATTCGAAATATTTGACCGTGAGAAACCCGGCCCCGCAGCAAAATGCCGATGCCAGAAGCCCGGTCGCCGCCCGGTTGCCGTCACGCCGCAGGGCATTCATCGCCAGCGCGACAAACAGCGAACTTGTCAGCAGCAGGACGGTGTTCAGCGCCCCGAAGCTTTGATGCAGCGTCTGTTGCGACTGCATGTAAAGCGCCAGGGATTGGCCGCGGTAATAGGTGAATGTCGCGAAGAACAGGGTGAAGATCACCAGATCGCCAAAAATCAGCACCCAAATGCCGGTCTCCCCCGGCAGATGAGGCGCAACGGGGGAGATCGACGTCTCCCCCACGCTCGCATCGTGAGGCATCACACGCCCGGCCTCAGGCAGTACCGCGGTTCATGGCCCTCAGGGTCATGACCGTCATCACGATCATCCAGGTGAAGAAGATCACGAGCGGAATCCAGAAGGCCAGGATGCCATTCCAGGCGAAGGGTCCGGTCTTGAAAAACAGGATAAGCCCGGCAGGGATGAACAGCAGCGGTGTCCAGATATTGAAATAGGCGACCCAGCGCGGAAAGAGCGGCGATGGGCTCTTATCGGAAAAGATCGCCCAGGCAATGGCGAAATCCTGGGTCATGAAGGGCGCGAAGGTCGTCGTGAACAGCAACCAGCCGAAATCATTGAGCATCAGGGTCAGATCAGGGGCGCGATCCGGCCGGAATGACACGGCACCCCAGACGATGCAGGCGATCAGGATGACGGTGCAGCCACCAAGCCCGCCAAGCAATTGGGCATCTGCCAGGATGGGCGAAGACCCTTCAATGCGTTTCAATTGCGACGAGATCGCCACGACCCAGAACAGGTAGAATACCAGACTTGCCTGGGACAACACGAGGCCAAGGCGGATCATGAACAAATTGTCGCGATAGAACCCTGCGATTTCGAGACCCGTGAGATTCGGCGACGGGGGCGGCAGGAACCGGGCAAGCGCGACCCAGCCTATACTGAACAGAACCATGAAGACGACGCCGCTCCATACGCTCAGCCGATGAGTCTGACTATTCACCACCCTACCCCCATCTCAAATTTCTGGATTGTTTCGCACCGGGCCTTCACGGCCCTGCCACTCGTCGCGGCGTCGATACCTATAGGTGAAAAACCAGCAAACCGACCGCCAGA
>CAIXXC010000228.1 GCA_903923205.1 uncultured Rhodospirillales bacterium
AACATCCGACGCTGCGACCTCGGCCGCGCCCACCGCGGTGGCCGTCGACATCAGGTCTAAAGCCGCCTCCCAGCCCGCAACGCCCGCATCGACGCTGAGGTAGCGCTCGCAGCAGAGTGCGCTGCGGATGGAATCGATAATCGCCAGATGCTCGCTGCCGACAAGGAGGGTCCGGGTGCCGGAATCATTCACAGCGAACTCGATTTCCGGACCCGTCAGGCGGAAATTGAGCGGCACAAAGATCGCGCCAAGCCGGGCGGCGGCAAAAAGGCCGACGAGAAACATCGGATGATTGAAGCCGAGATAGCCGACCCGATCGCCGACGCCGATGCCGGTCGCGGCAAAGGCCGCCGAGAGGCGCTCTATCCGTGTTTGAAATTCACCATAGGTCCAGGTCACCTCGTCACAGGTCAACGCAGGCCTATCGGCGCTTCGCACCGCCCGACGCCTGAGCCATTCCGCCAATCCGATCACGGGACCTCCCTTCGTCAGAGCAAGCCGAAGTCACGCGCCCCGCGTGCTCGCGTCGTTTCCGTTGCCCAGATTGTTAACGTAGGGCAGGCACCGACACAAGCGGTTGACGAGCCCACGCCATTCGCTGCCAAGTTTCGTTGAGGCGGGTATGCCGGTTCGATCCTGGCGCGATCAATGTGCCGGGCCACCGACACGAGAAACCGTTTCGGATGGTTCAACCCGCATCGCTACGGACGACGCCCAGATTGACGAGGCTTTCCTGCGACCAGCCGTCGAGCAATCGGCGGATCGCGGCATCGCCCTCCCGGATCGCCGCCATCGCCTCGGCACCCTTGCGGGAGACGGCCCGGACCCAGTCCGCATCATCCTGACTGTAATCAGCACCTAGCAGTGGCTCGAGCCAGTGGGCTGCCGTGTCGAGGTCGCCCAGCAGCGCATGACCACAGCCAAGGGCCAGAAGACAATGAGGGTCAGTAACCGGGGGCGGATACTCGTCCTCAAGATAGGCAAGGAAAGCACGAAGATCCCGGCCATTATCATGCAGAAACTGTGCGCCCGGTCCGCTGAACTTGGCGATGAGGTCGGGGATGATGGGCTCCATCTGCTTCGCATCGAAACACCAGACCGCGCTCTTATTGCTCGGCATCAACTCCGGAGAGTGATCGAGGAAAACAAATTTCTCCAGAGTATAGGTCGGCATGATGATCGCCCGAGGCCGAAACACGCCCCGCTCGCTTGATGGCTCAAAGGAATATCCGCACAGGACCGGCGGCATCGCGGTCAGCCAGATTTCCTGGCTCACACGAATGCTTTGGGGGAAGTGCTTCTGCACCTTTGCGACGAGTTTCGTCAGACTCATGGTTTCGGCCTCAGTTCACGGGCACAGTGAACATACCATGAACATTCAACCTATGGCAATGCCCTCGACCCAACTCAACCCGCATCGCTACGGACGATGCCCAGATTGACGAGGCTTTCCTGCGACCAGCCGTCGAGCAATCGGCGGATCGCGGCATCGCCCTCCCGGATCGCCGCCATCGCCTCGGCACCCTGGCGAGAGACGGCCCGGACCCAGTCCACATCATCCTGACTGTAATCAGTACCTAGCAGTGGCTCGAGCCAGTGGGCTGCCGTGTCGAGGTCGCCCAGCAGCGCATGACCACAGCCAAGGTC
>CAIXXC010000229.1 GCA_903923205.1 uncultured Rhodospirillales bacterium
GATCAGCGCTTGAGCCCCTTGACTGCGGGCAGTTCGACCAGCGTCTTGAAGATCGCGTCCCCCCATTGTTTGTATCCGTCGGGCAGGAAATGCTGGCCGTCAGTTGTCGGCCAGGCCGTCGTGGGTGTCGTGAACTTCAGAGAATCAATGTAGGCGCAAGGCGCGACGTTCGCGGCGAGCATGGCAGACATCTGTCGCACGCGCGTGAACGTCTTGCCATAGGAGCCCCCTTCCGGGGCGAAGGCCGGACCAACCCAGACGCAGGTTGTCTTGGTGCTGGCGATTTCCTTGGTCAAGCCGCTGACCTGCTGCCAGATCCATGATTTCGGGAGGTCGGGATTTTTGTAGCCCGCCATGGTGTCGCCCATGACCACGATCACAAGGTTGGGCTTATCTCGCTCAATCAGCGTCCTGATCGGAACGGTGCTTGCCGCCGCGCCAAGACGTTCGGCCTTGCCGCGGTCTTTTCGCTCAGCCCCGCCGCAGGTGCCCTTGGTGGCTACGATCCAGTCAGCCGCGTTTGCTCCGCAAATCCCCAGCGAGTGCACGGCGGCGCCCTGCCTGACCAGATCGTCGTGTAGCGACGAAATCAGATAGTCAGGCGTGGTGAGATGGCTGTCGCCGATCATGAGTACGGTCAAGCCAGCTAAAAGGGCGTTAGCCATGCACAGCTCCGAGCGTGAAAACAAGGCCGCGATCGCGCGACCTTTGCGGTCGATTGTATAGGATAAATCTGTGATCTCTACTTCATTCGGCGCATGGATTTCTCCAAGGCGCACGCAGCGTTCCGCTCGGGTTGAACGCGTAACGTCCATCGATCCAGCCGATGCCAAAAAGGCTTAGCACGTAATCGAAGTAGGGCGGCTGGCGTTGTGCGACGTTTTGTTCCGACAGGCTGTCGGCCTGCAGGTGCCGCGCGCGTTGTAACTGTTCCCCGGCCGCCTTGGTTTGCCCGATTGCCTTGAGGTAGGGCGCCATTGCTGCAGAGAAACCGAACGGGCCGGTGCCCGTCGTCGCGCCTGTGAGGGTCGCGACGGATTCGGGGGGAAACCCGAGCATTGCGGTCGCGGCGCTCATGCCCTTGAGCGCATTGCGGATCCGCGTGGCAAGCGGATCGACATCGGGCGTCACGCCCGCCCAGAGGTAGACGCGAATGGCGTCGTAGCTACCGCGGTCACCCTTGACCGGATCGATGATGAATCGGCCGTTGGTATCGGACGTCGCCTGATAGCCGACCCAATCCGCAACGAACCCCTTGGGCGTCACCGATGTGATGAGCCTGGCGGTGTTGATGGCAACCCCCGCCCACGGACCCGACGGCGAGGCGGTTGTCAGCCGTCTGAGGACGGGAATCGGCAGGTAGCTCGGATTCAACTGCCAAACCCTGTTTGGTTGCTCGAAGCCGACCGGACCGGGCAGAAGCATGGGGCCAAGCCCCGGCAGAGAGACGACCTCCTTCTGCTCGATGAGTGCGAGCAATCGCATGCCGTCACGGATGTAATCGGGCCTGTTCCACAGGCGCCCGGCCTCAAGCAGCGAATACACGTACCACAGGTCGGCATCCGACGCAGAGTTGGGATCCAGGACGCGCCAGGATCCATCGTCGGCGCGGCCCCAGATCCAGGCCGGCAGCACAGCGCCGACATCGCCGCCGGC
>CAIXXC010000230.1 GCA_903923205.1 uncultured Rhodospirillales bacterium
ATATTTACTCACGACTCCTCAAGGAGCGGATCATCTTTCTGGTCGGGCCCGTCAACGACGCCGTCGCCAGCGTGATCTGCGCTCAGTTGCTTTTCCTCGAATCTGAAAACCCGTCGAAGGATATATCGTTCTATATCAACTCGCCGGGAGGGCTTGTGACTTCGGGTTTGGCGATTTACGACACCATGCAGTATATCCGTGCCGATATTGCGACGGTCTGTCTCGGCCAGGCGGCCTCGATGGGGTCGCTCCTGCTCGCCGCAGGTGCGAAAGGCAAACGCTTCAGCCTGCCGAACGCGCGTATCATGGTCCATCAGCCCTCCGGCGGTGCCCAAGGACAGGCCTCCGATATTGAGATCCAGGCCCGCGAGATTCTCGCCCTGCGCGGCCGCCTCAACAATATCTATGTCAAGCATACTGGCCAGACCCTCGACCGAATCGAGGGCGCGATGGAGCGGGACTACTTCCTCTCGCCCGAGGAAGCGCGCGACTTTGGCTTGATCGACGAGGTCGTTACCGAACGACCGAAGGAAATCGCAAGCGATAATCGGAGTCGCTGATCGTTTCGGCCGCGCGACCCTCGTCGTGCGGCCCGCTCGCGGGTATTTCCCGCTCGTCGCAAAAATTATTGTGACGTTTTTGCTCACGCGCCCCTGTTAAAGGTGCGTTGACGCTCCTAATCTATCTTCCTATCGACGCCATGATGCGGGGAGGGTTTGAAACATTGTGTTTTCGGCCCACCGAATCGGCGACCGGCGCACTGAAACGGTTGTGTAATCGGACTGTGCACGGCTAACATACCCTAAGGGAGTGATCCCAGGCGGGTGACGGAGCTTTTATGACCAAGTCCAGCGGTGGCGATTCAAAGAACACCCTCTACTGTTCGTTCTGCGGAAAGAGCCAGCATGAGGTGCGCAAACTGATCGCCGGCCCGACAGTGTTCATCTGCGATGAATGTGTCGAGCTGTGTATGGATATCATCCGCGAAGAGCACAAGACGACCCTGGTCAAGTCACGCGATGGCGTGCCGACCCCGCGGGATATCTGTGCGGTCCTCGATGATTACGTGATTGGACAGAGCCACGCCAAGCGCGTGCTGTCGGTCGCGGTTCACAACCACTACAAGCGTCTTGCCCACGCCCAGAAGAATAACGATGTCGAGTTGGCAAAGTCGAACATCCTGCTGGTCGGCCCAACCGGCTGCGGCAAGACCCTGCTGGCCCAGACACTCGCGCGAATCATTGACGTGCCCTTCACGATGGCCGATGCCACGACCTTGACCGAGGCCGGGTATGTCGGTGAGGACGTCGAGAATATTATCCTGAAGCTGCTGCAGGCTGCCGACTACAATGTCGAGCGGGCGCAGCGCGGCATCGTCTACATCGACGAAGTCGACAAGATCAGCCGCAAGTCCGACAATCCGTCGATCACCCGCGATGTCTCGGGCGAGGGCGTGCAGCAGGCGCTGCTGAAGATCATGGAAGGCACCGTCGCCTCCGTGCCGCCGCAGGGCGGGCGCAAGCATCCGCAGCAGGAATTCCTGCAGGTCGACACCACCAACATCCTGTTCATCTGCGGCGGCGCCTTCGCGGGCCTGGAGAAGATCATCTCCGCGCGCGGTAAGGGCGCCTCGATCGGCTTCGGCGCCAAGGTCTCCGATCCGGACGAGCGCCGCACCGGCGAGGTGTTCCGCAAGGTCGAGCCCGAGGATCTGTTGAAGTTCGGCCTGATTCCCGAGTTCGTCGGCCGCTTGCCGGTGATCGCGACGCTCGAGGATCTCGACGAGG
>CAIXXC010000231.1 GCA_903923205.1 uncultured Rhodospirillales bacterium
ACCAACGACGTCGCGTCCAATATCACAGGGGTGACGCAGTCTGCTGAACGAACCGGGGAAACAGCGGAACAGGTTCTGCGCACGTCCGCCTCCCTCGCCCAGAATTGTGATCATCTGGGTCGGGAAGTCGATGCCTTCCTCTCGAAGATCAAGTCGGCTTAGATCGAGCCAAAAAGCCGGGACCGAGCTTTCGATCCCGGCGATTGAGCTGTTGCGAGATTTGTGTCGCCAGGACGATGCCTCCATCGCTACCATCCCCTTGATGAATAACCCATCCGGGGCTCGCGACCACCCGACGAACCCCGTCAAGAACGATCCGCCGCCGCCCTCGTGCACGAGGGACCAAGGTCGGCCTTAAGGGAGCGTTGCCGCCGTGGCAGATGATCTGAAAACGGATACCGCCGTCGCCCGGCAACTGTTTCAATCCTTCGATGCCATGGAGGGGGTGCCGGACGGGTATATCGTCGTCCCCTTCGAGGAACGTGGTCGATTGCCGGGACAGGCTATCCTGCGTGCTGTCTATCCTGGAATCCTCGTCGCCCTGACAATCGCCCTGGCCTCGTCCTGGCTTTCGCTGCACTACACCGCCCCCGTGATGCTGTTTGCGCTGTTGTTCGGGATGGCCTTTCACTTTCTTCATGAAGAAGGGCGGTGCATCGCCGGGATTGAGTTTTCCTCGAAAGCGATCCTGAGGCTTGGCGTTGCCCTGCTGGGTGCGCGGATCACGGCGGAACAAATCCTTGGCCTTGGGATCATGCCGATTGCGACCGTTGTCATTGGCGTCACAACCACGATTGCTTTCGGGATTTTGGCGGCCCGACTGCTTGGCCAGCGTCGCGACTTCGGCATCCTGTCCGGCGGTGCCGTGGGAATTTGCGGTGCCTCGGCGGCGCTCGCGATTGCCTCGGTGCTGCCTCGCAACCCGGATAGTGAGCGTGACACCATTCTGACGGTGGTGACCGTGACGGCGCTATCGACGCTGGCGATGATCATCTATCCGCTGATCGCCGCGAGTATTGGTCTCAACCATGTCTCTGCAGGCATTTTTCTGGGCGGCACGATCCACGATGTCGCGCAAGTTGTCGGCGCCGGCTACAGCATCTCGCCCCAGACCGGGGATATCGCCACTTATGTGAAACTGCTCAGGGTCACGATGCTACTCCCCGTGGTCTTCGCGATCGCGTTTCTGGTGAAGACGGGCGGTGCCGGGCCAAAACCGCCGGTGCCGATGTTCCTGGTCGGCTTCGCGGTACTCGTCATCATCAACAGTTTCGGATTGCTGGGGAAGCCGATCATTGCCATCGCGAATGATGTCTCGCGCTGGTGCCTGGTGACCGCGATCGCGGCTCTTGGGATGAAGACATCCTTCAAGTCGCTGATCGCGGTCGGCTGGCGACCGGTCGCCCTGATGATTGTGGAGACACTTTGGATTGGCGGTTTCGTCTTGGCCGCTGTTCTGCTCTTTCGTTAGTGCCCAGATCGGGTCATTTTGCTGCAAATGCCAAAGCGACAACCGCTTTTAAGTCAAGAATACCTGGGAGAACGCCATGACGATCAGTGACAGGCCTTTTGCCGAGAAGAAGTTCTTCGAGATCAAGGGCCGCCGCATGGCCTACATCGACGAGGGTGAGGGCGACGCCATCGTTTTCCAGCATGGCAATCCAACCTCGTCATATCTTTGGCGCAATGTGATGCCGCATTGCCGGGGAATTGGGCGGCTGATCGCCTGTGATCTTATTGGTATGGGCGATTCCGACAAGCTCGACGCCTCCGGCCCGGATCGATACACCCTGGCCGAACATCAGGGCTACGTCGATGCTCTGTGGGAGGCTCTTGATCTGGGTGATCGGGTTGCTCTGGTGCTTCATGACTGGGGCGGCGCCCTCGGTCTCGACTGGGCACGGCGCCATGCCGACCGGATCGCGGGCATTGCCTATATGGAAGGAATCGTGACGCCATTGTCCTGGGCGGAATTCCCGGATGCCGCGCGCGACCTGTTCCGTGCCTTTCGCTCGCCCGCTGGCGAACAGCTTGTCCTTGAGGATAATATATTCGTCGAGAAGGTCTTGCCGGGGCTGGTCATACGGCCGATGAGCGAGGTTGAAATGACGATCTATCGCGCGCCGTTCCGGCATGCCGGAGAGGACCGCCGCCCCACGCTCACCTGGCCTCGGCAACTACCTCTCGACGGCGAGCCCGCGGACGTGGTTGCAACTGTCCGTGCCTTTGCCGATTGGATGGCCGTGAACACCATTCCAAAGCTTTTCGTCAATGCCGAACCCGGCGCGGTTTTGAAAGGGCCACTGCGCGAGGCTTGCCGCGCCTGGCCAAACCAGACGGAAGTTACCGTCGCGGGGACCCATTTTATCCAGGAGGATAGTCCGGACGAGATCGGCAGTGCTGTGGCCGCTTTCGTTCGGGGACTGCAGCGGGAGAAATAGCACCTCCGCATGGAATCGGGTGGGCGGCTACGGAGACTCGGCCGCGACGCTATCGAGGCCGGGGTTTGATCGATATCAACGACACTATCCGCGAAATCGCTGTTAATCGCATCTCAGGGTGGTCGCGTCAGGGCATAGCGCGATCGTATTCTGGATTTCGACCGATAGGGCCCCCGCCATGACTGAATTCGAGACGCTCACCAAGACGCTCAACGATCGCCTCGCGGAACTGACAAGCCGGGTTCGTCGGATTGACGAAAATCTGAGCCAGCCACTCCCAGCCGATTTTGAGGAACAGGCGGTCGATCTAGAGGATCATGAAGCGATGGAGGCTGTCGAGAATGCCGGCATGCTCGAAATCCAGCAGATCCGCCGGGCGCTGGCTCGGATTGCCGAGGGCAGTTACGGCAGTTGCACACGCTGCGGCGAAATCATCGCGCCGAAACGCCTTGAAGCGCTGCCGACGGCCACGCTTTGCATCGCCTGCGCTCGCTAAGCATCCTTTCTATCCCTATCGACTGCCCGCTTTCGCAACGTTGCCGCGTGAGCCATAGTAACTGCCAATAAGGTCGGCTTGGGGCGGTTGTATCCGGCCCGCCAAAACAGCTCTGGCGGTATTCGATGCGGTTGGCTTTGGGGATGATTGTCCTGTCTCTGGCTCTGGGCATAGTTTCCATGCCCCCGCCTGCCCAAGCAGAACAGAGTGCGTCGGGCTTGGGGTATCCGCCAGCTTCGGCGGCGAAACCAAAGTTGCGACATCATCATTTCCACAAAACGTCGAATTCCGGTGATCGGGTGAAGGTCACTGCCGCGCCGCCAGACCACGCGCCATTTGAGCATTTTCGCGACTGCCCAGACTGTAGCGAAATGGTGATGCTGCCAGCCGGGCGCTTCAACATGGGATCGGCCGAGGCCGAGAGTGGCCATTTTCGGGATGAGGAGCCCCAGCACGAAGTCAATATAGGCGCCTTTGCCATTGCCCGGACAGACGTGACACGGGCCGAGTTCGCAGCCTTCGTCCAGGCAACAGGATGGATCAAGGTCGGGTGTTATATTCTCAACCGGACTTGGGTCATGGATTCCTGGGCGACGTGGCGCAATCCTGGCTTCGGCCAGACCGATGAGGATCCCGCCGTCTGCGTCAGTTGGGATGATGCCCAGGCCTATGTGCATTGGTTGTCAGCGAAGACCGGAAAGACCTATCGCCTGCCCAGCGAGGCCGAGTGGGAATACGCCGCCCGTGCCGGGACAATGACGGCGCGGTTTTGGGGTGACGACAGCAGCGACCAATGCGTCTACGCCAATGGCGCTGATCGGACCTATTCGCAGAAATTCCCACAAGACCCGGAGATCAACGGCCATTGTGCCGATGGCTACGTTTTCACCAATCCGGTCGGGGCCTTGCGGGCCAACCCATGGGGTTTGGCGGATATGCTCGGCAATGTTTTCCAGTGGACCGATGATTGCTGGAACGAGGGCTATAGTGGCGCGCCGGAGGACGGCAGCGCCTGGGTATCCGGCGATTGCACACGCCGGGTCCTGCGCGGGGGGTCTTGGTATCTTGATCCCCGCGCTCTTCGAAACGGCTATCGATTTAAGTACAAGGCGTTTGATCGCGTAAGTAAGGTTGGATTTCGCGTTGTACGAGAAAAGAGTTAAAAATAATAATATAAAATTTTTATATTCCCT
>CAIXXC010000232.1 GCA_903923205.1 uncultured Rhodospirillales bacterium
CCCGAAGTCGCGGGCAATTTATTTTCGCGCAGCACAACGATGCTGATCCGGCGATTGCGCGGATCCAAGGCGTTGTCTTTGATAAAATTATCGGTATCGGCTTTACCGACGACGGTGGCGATGCGCGCCTCAGGAAAGCCCTGGCTGATCAGCGCGCGCCGCGCGGTGTTTGCGCGATCCGCAGACAGTTCCCAATTGGTATAATCTGTCTTGCCGGAATAGGGTGTTGCATCGGTATGGCCGGTTATCGAAATTTTGTTGGGCAGCTTCGTGATCGCCTGGCTTACCAGAGTCATCAGTTTTTGCGCCTGATTACTCATTGAGGTCGATCCCGTATCAAACATGGCCGTCTTTTCCTGATCGACAATTTGAATACGCAAGCCCTCTTCGGTGCGGTCTATAAGAAGATTCTTTGCCAGCGACTTCAGATCTGGCACTTGTTGGATCGCCTGCTGGAGATCGAACTGCGCTTTCTGGAACTGCTTTTCTTCAGATTCTGCCTTTAGCTTCTGGAACTGCTTGTCACTGATCTTGCCCTGAGCACCGCCAGTATTCGCGGCGGTTTGATCCGGTGCGGGTGTTGGCGGGGCCGCATAGGGATTGGTTTGTGCCGCCGAACTGCTGGTGTTGAAAGGCAGGAACGGGTTGTTCGAACTCGCGTTGGTCTGCCCGTTCTGGCCCGAGGCATTGTCCTGTCCTGCCTGGGCGGCCTGTCCCGCTTGACCAGCCTGACCGGCCGCACTGGTTTGCCCGGAGCCCGATGGCTGGCCATTTGGATTGGGCGTTGGCCGCGCGGCATTGGGATTGCCGTTACTGTTCGAGTCCTGGTCGTTCGGGTTTGGTGCCTGACCCGGCGAGTTGTCCTCGTCGGTCTCCTGGAAATCCTGCGGTGGGGTGAATGATGTCGTGATTCCTGCCGGCGCCGTGCTGCTCACCTGGGAACCTGGCTCCGTTGGGCTTCTTCCACCCAACACGCCGCCGGAGCCGCTCGTGGTTGATTTGCTTGCCACCGTCGGCGCAAAATAATCAGCAATGCCGCGCTTTTGCGCATTGGTGGTCGCGTTGAGCAGCCAGAGCAATAGAAAGAACGCCATCATCGCGGTCACGAAGTCCGCATAGGCGACCTTCCATGCCCCGCCGTGATGGCCAGCGTCAGATTTCTTGACACGTTTGATGATGACTGCGTTCGATTTGGCCATTTGACCGCCGACTGCAAACCTGAGTTCATATCACCTGACAGGCCGAGCGCACAGCTTTGCTGCCGCCAAACCGCCAAGTTCCCAGCAGGAGAGTAACGTCTTCTGCTTAAAGTAAAAAGCAACTATCTGAAGCGGTACCGCTCGAATCGCCGAACAATACCGCAGAGAGCAAATTTTTTAGCGGCGAACGGCGTGGCGGACGGGCCGGCTGAGGAAGGCGGGCAAATGATCGCCGAAGCCAATCACGCGGGTGTCATCATCCGGCTCGCTCCGCCCAGCATTGATCGGCACGACCTGTGCACTGCGCCCCATCATAATGGGCTCGTTCTGCTGGCGAATGGGCTCGGCGATCGATCGATCCGATCTGTCTTCGCGACGCTTGCGGCCACGGGGCGCACGCTGCTCTTTAGCTTCCGCCATCGCCGGAACAGGTTGCCGCTCTTCCTGGACTACGGTCTCCTCGCGCGGCTTGCGCTCCTCGCGAGGTTTCCGATCACCCGCTTCGACTTGAGCCGGTCTCTCACGACGGGGGCGCTCGCTGGGCTTGCCGCCACGACCGCGGCCGCGACGCGAATCCTCATAGCTGAGCTCCGGATGCTCGAAATCATCGATCGTCATCACCGGAATGTCCTTGCCGATCAATTTAATGATCGCGGCCAATGCCTTGCCTTCATCGGGCGTCGCGATTGTAAATGCCCTGCCCAGGTTACCCGCACGGCCGGTGCGGCCAATACGATGCACGTAATCGTCTGGATGGATCGGCACATCGAAATTGAATACATGGCTAAGCCCCGCGACATCAAGACCGCGGGCAGCCACGTCGCTTGCGACCATGATCCGGACATTACCGTTCTTGAACTTTTCAAGCGTCTCGGTGCGCTTCGACTGGGGCATATCGCCATGAAGCGCTATAGCATCAAAATTATGCCGTTGCAGGGACTGCGCAAGAATATCGACGTCGCGCTTGCGGTTGCAGAAGATAAGCGCGTTCTTGACGTCCTCGGTTTTCAGGAGATGCCGCAACGCGCGGCGCTTGTCGTCTTGCCACAGCACCGTCACGCTTTGGGTGACATTGACGGCTGTCGACGCGGGCGGCGCAACCGTGACTTCTTTCGGATTCATCAGGAATGCATCGGCCAGCCGTCGGATTTCCGCCGGCATCGTCGCTGAAAAGAACAACGTCTGGCGAATCCGTGGCAAGAGCGACACGATACGCTCGATATCCGGGATAAAGCCCATGTCGAGCATACGGTCCGCTTCGTCGATGACCAGGACTCGGACGTCGGACATCAGGATCTTGCCGCGCTCGAAAAGATCGATAAGCCGGCCCGGCGTTGCGATCAGGACGTCGACGCCTCGATCGAGCTTGCGCTCCTGGTCACTGAAGCTTTCGCCCCCGATGAGCAGGGCCATCGACAGCTTGCTATATTTGCCATAGGTCTCGAACGACTGGGAAACCTGCGCCGCCAACTCGCGGGTCGGCTCCAGGATCAACGTTCGCGGCATGCGGGCCTTGGCGCGACCGCCTGCGAGGATGTCGATCAGCGGGAGTGTGAACGAGGCTGTCTTGCCTGTGCCGGTCTGCGCGCAGCCGAGAACGTCCCTCCCCATCAGGACATAGGGGATCGCTTGCGCCTGAATCGGCGTCGGCGTGGAGTAGCCGGCGTCGGCTACGGCGTTCATCAGTTCGGGCGAGAGGCCCAGATCGGCAAATGAGGTCAAGGAAACCTAGTTATTTGGTGACGGGGAAAGTCTTGGTGGAGTAGTTGTTCCCAATTACCCCGAATGTCAAAGCCGATCCGCGTGACAGCGGCCATCGGCAGCCATGCGGTCGATAAGGTCTTGTTGCTGTGGCGCAAATGCGACGGTTCTGGTGTCATGCCAAAGACACAATTGTCCAGATCGAGGATTCACGCTTGTCCCTGGTACCACTCGTCCTTCTTCCAGGGTTGCTCTGCGATGCTGCCCTTTGGTCTGCGCAGGCAGGCTATTTCGCCAATCAACGCGAGGTGATGATTCCCGATTTGTCCGGGCACGACACGATCCCGGACCTTGCCAGCCACGTCCTTGAACATGCGCCGCCGCGTTTTGCCCTCGTCGGCTTGTCGATGGGCGGTTACGTGGCCCAGGAGATCATGCGACGGGCGCCTGAACGGGTCGATCGACTGGCTTTGCTCGACACCTCGGCGCGCGCCGACACGCCACAGGCGATCCGTCGTCGTCGTGGGCTTGTGGCTCAGTCTCGGGTGGGAATGTTCCGAGGCGTGACGCCGCGGTTATTGAAAGATCTCATCCACCCGATGCACCAGAATGGTCCGATCGCCGTGGAGGTGATGGCGATGGCCGTTCGCGTCGGTCGCGATGCCTTCGCCCGGCAGCAGAATGCGATCATCAAGCGTATCGATGGTCGCCCCTATCTGGGGGATATCCGCGTGCCCACGCTAATATTGTTCGGTGCCGAGGATCAGATCACACCTGTCCCGATTGCCGAGGAGTTACATGCGCTTATACCGGGCTCAACCCTGCGGATCATTCCTGATACCGGCCACCTGCCGCCGCTGGAGTCGCCTGACGCGGTCAATGCCGCGCTCGCCTCATGGCTTGGCGACCGCGCCGTTTAGGGTCGATACCGTTGGTCTTCAGCACGATCTACCTCACACGATCTTACCTCAATAGTCGCGACGATAGGCGAGCCCGAGGCTGCTTGAGGACGAGCCTGCGCTGATCGCTCCCTCGAAGCTGATATGGGGCGAGATCGTAATCTGCAATTGTCCCTTCGTCGCGCTTGGGGTCAGTCCTTTCTGGACGCCGACGAAGACACCGGGAGCGATATATTTGCCGCCGTTGATTGTGGTGTTGCCGAAGGCCGTTTTGGGCGCGGGCGTCCGAGAAACGGTATCGGAATCGAGGGTCAGCTGGTCAAGTCCGGCAATGCCGCGCACCTTGCTCATCACATCGGGTGAATTGCCCGTAAACGCCGCCGCAGCTTGGGCGAGTTGGAGGGCTTGTATCGTCGAGATTTGCCCCGCGCCCGCACCGAACAGAACGCGAGACAGGATTTCTTCCTGAGGCAAGGCCGGGGTCGATGTGAGCGTAAGCCCGGGCGTCGACGCCGTGCCGGCGATCGTGACCCGAGCCGTGATACCAGTGGCGACCCTCTCGGCCTGGATATCGAGTGTCGGATCGATATTTCCGCCACCGGTAAAATTGATCACGCCTCGCTGCAGGGTGAATGTCTTGCCGAGGACCGCGTAGGTGCCACGAATGCTCGTGAACCGTCCTGTCAGGCTGGGCGCTTCGCTTGTCCCACTGGCCGACATCTGACCTTGCCATTCACTCGTCAGACCCTGTCCGGAAATGAATATGCTGCTGGCCGCCGTCATGGTCATATCCAGGCTGACGGCGAACGGCGTTAGCAGCGGTGCGGGCTTTTCCTGGCGCGACGATGAGGAATTGATCCGAATGACCGCGACTACTGGAATTTGGTTCGGCAGTTTGTCGGGGATCTGGATATCGGCGCGATCGATGTTGAGATGACCGCTAACGCGCGGCGCCGAAAGACTGCCGGTCACTGCGGTATTGCCGCTGGCCATGACCATAGCCGTATCGAGCCTTATAATATCAAACCGTTTGAGCGTGAAGGCGAGGTCGAATGCAGGTCCTGTCTCGCCGTTCAACAAGATCCGGCCAGTGCCGGAGGCATGCCCAACGGCGCTATCGTCCGCTTCAAAATGGCGGAACTCGAGGGCTGCCTGATTGCCGATTAATTCAAGGCTAAGGTTCTTGAGAGAAACCCCGGTTGCCAGATTATCGTAACGACCCTGCGTGATGGTGGTCGCTCCTTCCGCGCGGGGTTTGTCGAAGGTTCCGCCGACGCGCAGGTCGATCTTGAAGCTGCCGCCGATCTGATCTTCGTCAAGGGGCAGAACGGAGGCGAGGTCCTCAAGCCTCCCTGCGCCGGCAACAGCAACGCTGAGTGGCCCGGGACTGGAGAAGACCTGCCTCCCGCCGGGCGTGATCCTGAGCGGCAGATGTCCGGACACGCTGATAGCTTCGTGGCCGAGGGCCTCAATATGGCCGTTTAGAGCAAGGGTCTCTTGGCGTAGCGTCATCGCCATCTGTGCGCCCAATGCTGGAAGGTCCGGATGCGACGTTGCGGCCAATTTCAGCGCTGGGACGCTGATGTCGACCCCTCCATTCGGCTGAGCCCAGGGCCCGGAAATAGTACCGTCGATCGATGCCGAGCCCGAAATTTCATCCTCGCCGAATACTCTGGCGAGCGGCTCCAGCTCTATACGCCGCGCCGCCCATATCAATCGCACACGCTTGCGACCAACCTCACCGGACGCGGTGATGTGCCCCGAACCGATGGCGATATCGACGCCCGAAAGTGCAATGAGATCGTTACGTTGCGTTATATCGACAGGTTGGCGAAGGTGGATCGCCTGGTCTCCTAGCTTCCCGTCGAGTGACGTCATGACGAGGCGCAGGCTGGAATCCAGCCCTGCAACCAAGGCCGTGCCAGCGACGCTCACGGGCTCTCGATAGGCGCCGGCAACCGAAACGGCCACATGAACATCCTTGCCCATGTCACGGTCGACAGCGAGTTGGGCGTTGTTGAGCCGGAAGGAGCCGATACGGCCCTGGCTCGCCCGAGCGATTACATGGCCCTTATATCCCGTCGAGAGACCTGTGATCGCCAGATCGACGTCCATATCCTGTAGGGAAATACGATCGCTGCCGCTGCTCATTCCAAAGTCGCGGGTGCGGAGCTTACCCATGAGGCCTTGCTCGTCTCCAGCCGTCGCCTTGATCTCCAGTTTGAGTTGCCCCGAGAGCTCGGTGCCCATCAGTGTTGACCAAGAACCGAGGTCCGCGATGCCACCCTGGAAGGTGCCGCGCGCGCGGCGGAGCGCCGTGTCGTAAATGAAATTGCCGCTGCCCTGCGCCGCTGTGCCAGTCAAAGCAATGTCTTCCAGATTAATCTCTGGCAAGTCACGCCATGACAGCGTCGCGGTTGCGAACTCGTTCAGGCCCATTGCCGCAAGAGTGGCGCTGAGATCGAGAGTTTGCGTGCCCGATGTCGACGCCGTCAGCGAGAGCCGGTCTATTGGCGTCTCCTTCACCATCAGCTTGGCTGCTTCGAGATTGACCCGAAGCGTCGGCTCTGCGGTTGATCCCGTGATCGAGCCAGTCACGATCGCGCTTCCCGAGAGTGGCTGGCCGAGCACGTCTGAAAAGCTTCCGAGCCGAGGCAGCGTGATAACTCCGTCAGCCTTTAACCGGGTGCCATCATTCGCAAGATTGGCTGTGCCACTCGCCCGCGCCTCGGCACCAGTCACGGATGCATTTGATAGCGCCAAGGCGCCGTCATGGGCACGCTCAATGGTTCCAGATAGCTCAAGTTGATTTCCGATGACGGCATCGAGCGCAGGGATGCCGAAACGGATTCCGCTTGCACGGGTGTGGGTTTCCGCGCGCATACCACCGTCAGGCCGAAGGACGAGATCAACGGTCGAGCAGGCGCGCCCCGCCAACGCGGGCAACGTCCTCGAAGTGAAGGCGGACAGGTCGTCAGCCACAATGCGGGCCGATATCCGGCCGCCAGTACGATCGGCTTTGCCGCTGAGATCGCCATGCAGGACCGCATCATCGACCCGGGCGCGTCTGATCTCGATCACAGGGTCCGTCGTCCCCACCGAGAGTTCCGCAGACCAGAGAATATCCTGCGCCAGTCGTGCCGGCAGCCTGCCGGATGGCACTGAAATGCTGCTGAGCTCACCCGTTGCAAACCCTTGAGCCGCCGTCCAATCGCCGCCTGACATTGTAATTTGTGTCTGGGTTTTGTCGATACGAGAGCCGGCGATTGCGAGTCCTTGCGTTACGATTCTAGCAGATAGTCTTGGGGCTACCGCCGATCCACCAACGGTTGCCTCAATTTCGGCATGGCCATCAAGCCTTTGACCCACCAGATCGGAAAATGATGCCAGAACGATGTCGCTTTGAAGAACTCCGTTGACGCTACCCGAGGGGCTGCCGGGACCGCTACGGAAGTTGACGGAACCCATTGCGGCTCGGCCCATCAAACGGGTGAGGGTTGGTGCACCCTTGTCGGGAAATCGAAACTCAACCGCGAGCGCGAGATCTTTGCCGAACATCCGGCGGAGCCGCCCCGGTAAAATTGGGCCGACCGTCGCCTTGCTATCGAAGCTCACGGACGAGCCGGTTTTATCCTGGTCTATCTGCAGTGTTCCAACGACCTGAGACGCACCGCCTGCCTTTGCCTGGAAGATACCTCGCCATGCCGACGCAGGCCCACTGCCTTGGATCGATAGGTCGAGCGGCAAAAGGCCCGCGCCGGGCTGAAGCGATCGAACGATGATGCCGGAGGGATCGCTGACGGAGATGCCGAGGTCGAGATGATCCCGAGCGGTTGAGGCGGGATCATAGGTGAGGGTTAGTCGTGCGCCACCGGGCTGACCGTCACGCCGATCCAGCGCGGCCGTAAGATCAAGGTGGTCCGGCGCGTCGGTGCCTTGGCCAGAGAGCGCCAGCGTCACGGGCTGTCCAAGTACAGGCCGCGCCAGCAGGAGCCGCACGACCCTAAACTCACGCAGTGAAACGGCGAGGGGTAGCCTCGGCATCGCCAGCGAGGTCGTCCAATCCGTCCCAGCTTTAGAGGCACTGGGCTGGCGCCGTATCAGCACCTCTCCAACGTCAAACCGTTCGATGTCCAGCCTGCGGTGGAGCAGCGCCGTAGGGGAGATATCAATCGCGATATCACGCGCACTCATCCAGATGCCGCCGCTATCGGCCACGTCCAGGGTATCGACACGCGGATGAAAGAAGAACGAGTCGCGCGCCAAGGCGATACTGACCTTGCGTCCCGGCGCGCCGAGAAGCGCCTCGATTTTTCCATCGAGCCAGTGCTGGCCCGGTTCGGTCGCCAGCAGAAGCCAGAGGAACGTGACAGATACCCCCAGCACGACGACGATCGCGAGGATGACAAGGGCAAGAGCACGCAGCATTCGGCGCATGGTCAAAATGCCTGGCCCAGGCCGACATAAACCTGGATGGGTGAGTCGTTATGGTGGGGGTTAAGAGGTGTTGCAAGGTCGAGACGGATCGGACCAATGGTGCTGTAATAGCGGAGCCCAAGGCCGAAGCCTTCATAAAGCGACGAGAGATTGGGCAGCGAACTTGGGTAGTCAGAGCCGATATCAGTAAATGGTACTAAGCCGATGCGCTCGCTCAAGCGGATGCGTAGTTCAAGCGAGCTTTCGAACAGAGACCGACCGCCGACCGAATTGCTATAGATATCCTGGGGGCCGGCCTTTTGAAAACTGAAGCCCCTCACCGAGCCGCCGCCACCGGCATAGAGGCGGTGGTCCTTCGGGATCGCATTCAGGGATGCGCCGCCGGTAGCGCCGAGCATCGTCTGTGCCGCCAACACATAGGCCGCATCCCGGTCCAGCTTGCGGTAGATCGTGCCCGTCGCTTCGAGTTGAACAAAGGTCAGTTGCGATCCCAGCGCACCGAGATAGGGCGTCCCGGACAGGTTCAGCCGATAGCCCTCGGTCGGGCTCAGGGGATCGTCACTATTGTCCCATTTCAAAATGATCGGCAGGCCGACCAGCGTATAGGTGCGGCTTTGGATGATTTCATTGATGCGGGCATGATCGGCCAGAATCGTGGCCTGAACTTCAAGCGTGCGCCGTGGTCGCCAGTCGATTCCAAATGAAATCTGCTGAGCGATGGTGTGGAAGGCGTCGAGAATTTCGTTGTCGAAGCCGACCGAGGCTACGAGATCTTGATTGGTACCCCAGAAATCGGGTCGCCGATAATTGACCGAAACGGCGTTCTTGGACTGACCCACTGTCGCCTCGGTCTTGAGGTTCTGAGCCCCACCGAACAGATTGCGATGTTCCCAACTGGTGCTTGCTTCGAGGCCTTCACCTGTATCGTAGCCGCCGCCGAAGGTAACGCTGCGTCGCACTCTTTCCTGGACCTTGATGATCATGTTCGCCGGATCGCCCGGCCTTGATGGCCTCTCTGGTGCGATCGCGACCACGGAAAACAGGCCGGAAGCAATAAGTTCGCGCCGGGTCTTTTCAACCATACGCTTGTCATAGGGATCGCCCGCGCTCCAGAGCAGCCGGCGCATGACAAAGCTTGGATGGATATGCTCAAGACCAAGAATGGTCGAGTCGCCGAACCGGCAGAATGGCCCCGGATCGAGCGTGTAGGTCACCGTCACACGCTTTGTCGCACTGTCGACGACGACCCTCCTGTCGGTGATCCGGGCAAACGGCCAGGCGCTCTGACGCCTTGCCTCAATAATCGCCGTTACGGTGTTGAGGATGGTCGCAGCCCGTGCCGGATCGCCTGCGATCAAACCGCGGTTCTCAGCCTCCTTGGGGTTCCAGTTCGCGCCAGCATATCCAGCGACGGGAGCAACGACGGCCGGCGCGAAGACATATCGCGTCCCGGGTTTGATCGTGATGATAACGCGATACGGTTTTTCCGTTCGGTCAATCGTCTCGTCGAGATCGGCGTCGTAATAGCCTTCTGACTCGAGAACCTGGGTCAGTCGGGCGATATCGCGGCGGGTGCGATCGCGCAGGGCGGCGAAGCTCGCCGGGTCGTGCTTGCGCAGGCTGACCAGAAGCGAGGCTTCTTCGATTGTCGCAGCAAGGCTGCCGGTTACGCCAACGAATACCGTTTTGTATCCACTCGCCGCGCGCGCATGACCGGCAGGTATCATGATCAGAGTGATGGTCACGATCACCAGATGGAAGATCAGTTGGAAATGGCGTCGCGCTCGGATGGTAACGGGTCCCTCGATAATGGAATGCCGCGTGGAAGCGACTTTGGACTTATCGGCCTGGGTCGGATCTGGGTATTTCCACGTGTCATCCCGACGAGCTCGAATCTGGCGGCTCCGGACCGTTACAGTCTGTTAACGGCGCAAGCACCTTCTGCCCTATTGATCTTATACAACTGGAACGACGGCACCCCTTTGACGAAGATCAGACATGAGGTTGGTCGAACGACAATGGGCTTCTTGTCGTAGAAAACAATGTAGTCATAACGGCTCAGAACCGGCGCTATCCTTGCCTTTGCTGTCGCGTCGTTCTTCACGAAGGCTGCCCATATAATCTCGGTCGGTGCCATTGCCGGCAGGTCGGCATAGGCCTGGGTGATCGCGAGAGGCTGTAGTCCCTGATAGGCAAAGACCGTTGGTACGAAGGCCTCACGCAGGGGGACCGCCAGCATTGGGACGTGGAATTGCGGAATATCGGCGCGAATATCGGCCGTCGGGCTCCAGTCGAACGAGCCGGCGAGCTTGGCGCCCTGAGGTAACATGCTGAGCGTCGCCATATCGGCGTCGTAGAGCACGCGTGCTTTCTGCCATACCTGCTCCAGCAACATCATCCGCACGCCGAACATCAACGCGGCTATCGTCCCCGTCGCGACAAGGAACCGCATCCCCGCTCGTGCACCCGGCGCGGTTCCAACGATGGGTAGCATCGCTATGAATAAAGGGAGCCGTATATCGGCAGAGGCACCACCGAAAGCCGTATCCGGGGAGGCGATGAAGGCCACTATGGCGATGCCGAACCAGTATTTCAGCGGTGGTATGGCGCGCAAAAAACCCGTGGCAAGGCCGATGATGAAAAAGCCGATGTAAATCAGCGCGCAGGCGAGATCGAATGGCTTGTGGTAGTTGTCGAAAATCCAAAACAGGTAGACCAGCTTCTGCCATGGCGCGCGAAAGCCGAGATTATGGTGCGTCACCGTGTGCCAATTGAGGAACAGGACAGCAGCCGGCACAAACACGAGGCCTAGTGCTAAGGCTCGGGAGATCGCGTTGGCGCGGGTCAGTCCGGCGAGTTCGATCCCGAGCAACAGGATGCCGAGAAACAGCAACGCCTCGATATGGGCAAAAAAGACAAGGCTTGCCAGCAGCATTGTGACGGCGACGGCAATGAATGGTCGATGTCGGCGCAGCCCGGCCCAGAACGCGGCGACCCAGAACGCGAGCCCGACCCCAAACAGGAAGTTGACGAAACCGACCAGGACGACCTGATTGTACAGCAACAGAAAGCCCAGCAAGGGCCAGGGCGTCAACCGCCCGAACATGGCCCGATGCAAGGCGATAACGCCGGTGATATCGAGGCCCAGGGTCAGGACGAGGAAGAGCTTTCCTGCCGTCCAGATCGATAGCACCGAAAGCAGCGACGGCACGATCACGTCCATCGCCAAGTTCGGCAGAATCGACCATTCTATCCGATAATATTCTGCCAGATACCGCGATTGCCCGCCATCATGCAGGATATACATCCGGGCAAGATGGTTCGGAAAATCGCCCAGCGGCGGCACGATGACGGTCATGATCGGAACCAGGGCGATCATGGCCAGGACAGCGAAAATCCCGAAGCTCAACCCGATGACCCGTGGCTGGGCCGCTGGGAGAGAGTCGATCCTCGGCGGCGCAGTATTCGCGGTCATTTGCTCTATTTCACTTCTTCTTCCATGTCACGACGCTAGAGACCGCATAGTTCCAGACCGAACTCATCGCCGCGCCGGCGATGCCGGCGAACCACCAGGATGATTGCTCGGTTCCGAAGAGAAAATTGGCAATGCCGAGATTGGCGATCGCGCCGATGCCGCAGACGGCCGAAAAGGACAGGAGCCCCTTGACGTATCCCCAGCCGCGCAGGCGACGGTCGCTGTAAGTGAACCAGTTATTGAGGCTGAAGTTGCCGACCATCGCAATCAGGGTTGCGATACCTTGGGCCACCACGAACTTGGCGCCAAGGTGAAGTGTCAGGGCCAGCACGGTGAGATGGGCGCCGAGGCCGATCAGGCCAACAAGAGAGAACAGGACGAACCGAACGGGCAGATATTGTCCGATGGTCTTGTCAGCCAGGAGCATCAAATATTCCCAGGCAACCTGGGAATCGAGTTTGCTTTCACCGGCATGGCGCGCCCGGAAGGTGTAGGGAATCTCGCGGACCTTGAGCGGAGTCTTGGTGGAAGCCAGTACGTCGACCAGGATTTTGAAGCCCATCGCCGACAACTGGCGGGCGGCGCCGTCGAATGCTTCGCGTCGCATCAGGAAGAAGCCGCTCATAGGGTCCGCGACATTCATTTTAAGGATAAACTGGCCAAGTCGTGTCGCAAGCATCGATGCCTTTGCGCGGCCCTGATCCCAATCCTTGTCAATCCCGCCGCCTGAAACGTAACGGCTACCAATGACAAGGTCCTGACCATCGTTTTTGGCGGCCGCCAGGAGCTGCGGCAAAATGCTTTCGTCGTGCTGCAGGTCGGCATCCATGACGGCGACGTAGGGCGCGGTGCTGGCCTGGATACCTTCGATACAGGCGGATGAGAGGCCGCGCCGGCCGATGCGATGCAGCAGGCGCACCCGGTGATCATTGGCCGCAATCTCGCTCACGACTTTGCGGGTGCCGTCACGGGAATCGTCGTCGACGAAAATCACTTCCCAGGAAATACCACTCAAGACCCTGCGGAGCCGGTCCACCACCTCGACGATATTACCTTCTTCGTTGAGTGTCGGCACGACCACCGTGAGTTCGGGTCCGGTCACGCCGGCATCCGCCGTGGAAATAAGCCCGGTGCCCGTCATGCTCGTGATTGCCACGTTGTCGTCCTTTTCTTCATCGCGTCTGCTGCTCATCAGAGCAGGCCTACGTGGTAGCCGCTCCCTGTCGATGGGGCAAGGCTGCGGCTGCCTTCTTTATCAAGAACGCGCGGCCTCGGGATTTATTCAATACGTCAGATGCCGGGGCATTCCAGCGCGGGATCACTCTGGGTCGAGATCGACCCATCCTTCGGCGCCAAGGGCTTCAAGCGGTCGGAATCGGGTCTTGTAGGCCATTTTGCGGCTCTCCCCGATCCAATACCCGAGATAGACATAAGGGAGTTGACGGGCCCGCGCGAGCGCGAGCAGGGCCATCACGAGATAGGTGCCCAGGCTGCGCTGGGGTGTTTCAGTGCGATAGAAACTATAGACCGCTGACAGGCCGTCATCGAGTATATCGGTTAGGCAGGCGCCGGCCAGACCGCCGAAGGGATCCGTCAGCGTGACAAGCACGGTATCGACGGGCGAGTCCTCGATCATGGTGCGGTAATCGGCGAAACTCATGCTCGCCATGTCGCTGTCGCCGTGGCGCGAGCGGACATAGTCGCTGAAGGTTTCGAAATGCAGGGCCTCTGCCGTCGCCGGCAAGACGCCGGCGGTCAGGTCTGCATTGAGCTGTTCGAGCCGCCGCCCGGAACGATGTGATCGGTATCGCGCAACCGGAATACGCACCGGGACGCAGGCCGTGCATGAGGGGCAGGCCGGGCGGTAGGCATAACGATGACTGCGCCGGAATCCGGCCCGGGATAGATCGCTGTAGAGGGCGACTGAACCCGGGAGCGGCGCGCCGGCTCCCGGATCGACGGCGGAGGCGAGAATCCGCTCGAAGCTTCCGGGAAGTTCGGTGATGATCTTGCGTTCTGTCCGGCCTTCGAGATAGGGGCAAGGCTGTGGGCTCGTGCGAAAGAAGTGCTGAAGTGGCGTGACGAGCGGCCAGTTCATCGCCGGTCCCGATCAAGCCTCTGTGGCCGGAGCGGTGGTCTGGGAATTCTGCCCAGCCTGGTCGTCCATATCTGCATCGGGCTGGTGGCCAAAAAAATCCATCCGCAGGTGATTGGTAATCGCAATCAGGTGGCGCTGGATCAGGTCGATGTAATCATGCAGGCCGCGATGGAGAATGGTCTCGATCGAATGCGCCTGCAGCAGGCTTCTCAACTCGTCGATTGCCTCAGCCGCAGCGTTGCCACCACGGAGTACATAACGCGACTTCAACTCGGTCAGCAGCCCGTCGAACTCGTTCAGGCAAAGCGCGACAGAGCGCGGGAAGCTTTGATTCAGCAAGAGAAACCCAGCGACACGGGTGGGCGTGATGCTGGAGGTATGGAGGCGGCGGAAAGCGTGATAGCCGGCGGCGGAGCGGAGCAGGGCGCTCCAGTGGCTGAGATCGACTGCCGAACCCACATCGGCGTCGCGCGGCAAAAGAAGGTGGTATTTGATGTCAAGCAGGCGCGTGGTTTGGTCCGCACGCTCGATATACCGTCCCATCTGATAGAAGTACCAGCTCTGGTCGCGATAAAAGGTTCCTTCCGTGACGCCAGTATGGGTTTGGCACGCTTCCTTGATCGAATTGAACAGTCGATTCAACCCACCCGGCGACAGATCGTGCGCTTCCAGGGCATTGAGGCGGTTATAGAAGACGTTGAGCTGAACCCACATCTCCGTCGAAATCAGCGGGCGCAGCGTGCGGGCGTTTTCGCGGGCATTGCGGACAGCCGACAGGATCGAGGTCGGGTTTTCGCCATCGAGTACGTAGAAACGCAGCACGGCCTCGGCTGTTGCGACCGCGTGTTTTTCGAAGAAGCGCTTCTCGTCGGAATAAAGCTGGACGATGGAGAGCCAATTCTGATTGCCGCGGCTATCGCGACTGAAGGTCTCGTGGACGTCGAGGATACGGGCGAGATTCTCCGCCCGTTCGACGTTGCGGGCGAGCCAGAAGATGCAATCGGCGTAACGCGCGAGAAGGCTGCTACTCAAGTACCCACGTGTCTTTCGACCCGCCTCCCTGGGAAGAATTGACGATGAGTGAGCCCTTGCGCAAGGCCACCCGGCTGAGCCCCCCGGGCAGGACCCAGGTCTTTTCGCCGGTGATCGCGAAGGGTCGCAAATCGACGTGACGCGGCTCGACCGCGTTACCGATCAGGGTCGGCGACACCGACAGGCTGATGGTCGGTTGACTGATGTAGTTGGAAGGATCGGCCAGTAGCTTGGTGCGGCAATCCTCCAGTTCTTCCTTGGTTGCACGGGGGCCGATCGTGATCCCGTAGCCACCAGCCTCGCCGACGGGCTTGACCACCAGTTCGTCGAGATGATCCAGCGTGTATTTCAGCGCGTCGGGCTCGCGGCAGATATGCGTCTCGACGTTCGGCAGGATCGGCTCTTCCGCGAGGTAATATTTGATGATCCGAGGCATGTAAGCGTAGACGGCCTTGTCGTCGGCGACGCCCGTGCCGATCGCGTTGGCAAGCGCGACATTTCCGGCCTTGTAGGCGCGCATCAGGCCTCTGACACCAAGCATGCTGTCGGGTCGAAACGCCTCAGGGTCGAGAAACTCGTCGTTGAGGCGGCGATAGATCACGTCGATCCGGGTCAAGCCGTCGATCGTCCGCATGTAGACCCGATCGTCGCGAATGACCAGATCGTGGCCCTCGACCAGCGGGATGCCCATTTCGCGCGCCAGGAACACGTGTTCAAAATAGGCGGAATTGTAGGTGCCGGGCGAAAGCAGGACGACCTGCGGTTCTTCGATCCCCTTGGGTGCGATTTCCCGCATTGCCTGGACCAGCTTGAAGCCGTAATTATCAACGGGCCGGATCCCGATATCGGTTAATAGATCAGGAAAGGCTCGTTGCATCAGATGCCGATTCTCGATGACGTAGCTGACGCCTGACGGCGTGCGCGCATTGTCCTCAAGGACCATGAAGCCGCCCTCGGCGTTGCGGACGAGATCGGTGCCGCAAATATTGACGTAAGAGCGGTACGGCAGGTCCACGCCCTGCATCAGGGGACGGTAATTCGCGTTGCCGAGCAGCAATTCCGCCGGAATGATGCCGTCCTTCAGCAGATTTTGGTCGTGATAGAGATCGTGCAGCAGTTCGTTGATAGCGGCAACACGCTGGATGACGCCGGCTTCGATCAGGGCCCACTCTTTCGCCGCGATCACGCGAGGAATAACGTCGAAAGGCAGGATTCTGTCGATCGCGAGGTTATCGGAGTAGACCGTGAAGGTTATGCCGAGATTGTAGAGTTCGCTCTCGGCATCCGTTGCACGTCGCCTCAGTTCCGTGATCGAGAGCTTGGCAAGCCGCTCCCGGACCTTGTCGGCCTCAGGGTTGCGGAGCATCTCGCAATAGAATTCTCCGGGAACGTACCCGTCGAGGACAGAATCTGTCCGCTCATCAGTCATATGCAATCCGTCGAACCGTTAGACGCCGCGACACCGGGCGCAGGAATTGGCCCCCGTCCATCTCGATTATTGCAGAGCAAAAAGGATTTAAGCCACCTCTAATTACGGTGGCGTCGAGAATTGCCAGAAGGTCGCAGGCGAGAGCTGATCAGGCCGCCCATGCCAGTCCATCGGTGCGAACCATGACCAGTCCCGCCAGGATATCGTGCAGAGTGCGATGTCGGCTCGACAGCAGCGCTACCAGCAGAATCAAACCCCCAGTCACCCAGAATGTGAAATAGAATAGAAAGCTCACCGCAAAGGCCTGTGCGCGCGACGGCAGCGATCCGTCTTCGGTGCGATAGCCGATCGCCATCATTCTCATGCCCCAGGTTGCGCCATGACGCCCGGCGACCGTGAGCGTGGCATAGAGCATCGGTGCCAATGCAACGAACGCGAACAGGCCATGCAAAAGCCCGAAGGTGAACAGGTTCAGGACCACGACGGCCCAGAACAGCATTCCGCCGAAAAGCGCGATAAACAGCAGATCAAAGACATAGGCGACAACCCGCCGTGTCAGGACACCGGTGGTCGTTGGCAGCGATATGAACTGCCGTGAGCGGGGGTTGAGCGACACCCTAGCGACGACGGATCAACTGGGTCACATCGCGCACAGCGCCCCGGGCCGCGCTCGTCGTCATCGCCGCATAGGCTAGCAGCGCGTTCGAGACTTCACGAACCCGACCAAGGGGCTTCCAGGCATCTTCCCCCTTTGCCTCCATTGCCGCCCGTCGCGCGGCGAGGTCCGAATCGCTGATGGCCAGATTTATTGAGCGGTTGGGAATGTCGATATCAATCCGATCGCCGTTGCGGACGAGGCCGATTGCCCCGCCCTCTGCGGCCTCCGGCGACGCGTGCCCAATTGAAAGGCCCGCCGTCCCACCGGAGAAGCGGCCATCGGTCACGAGCGCGCAAACCTTGCCCAACCCCTTTGATTTCAGATAGCTGGTCGGATACAGCATTTCCTGCATCCCCGGGCCGCCACGTGGACCTTCATATCGAATGACGACGACATCTCCCGGCTTGACCTCGTCACTGAGGATCGCGCTGACAGCATCATCCTGACTTTCATAGACCTTCGCGATCCCCGAAAACACCAGGATCGACGCATCGACGCCGGCCGTCTTAACGATGCAGCCATCCTCAGCGATGTTGCCATAGAGCACCGCTAGTCCGCCATCCTGGCTGAATGCATGGTCACGATCGCGGATCACGCCTGTCGCCCGATCGATATCGAGCGCGAGGTAGCGGCTTTCCTGACTGAACGCGACCGTGGTGCGGACACCGCCTGGCGCGGCGCTGAAGAGTTTGAGTGCCGCTTCTTCCGGCTCTCGGCGGATGTCCCAGCGGTTTAGCGCCTCGGCAAGGGTTGGCGCATGAACCGTGGGTGTGTTCCGATGCAGCAATCCCGCACGATCAAGCTCGCCCAGAATTCCCATGATGCCGCCCGCACGATGGACATCCTCGATATGGACGTCTGGAACCGACGGCGAGACCTTGCACAGGTTCGGCACACGCCGCGACAGCCGATCAATATCCTTCATCGTGAAATCGACGCCGCCTTCCTGTGCCGCCGCCAGCAGGTGCAGAACGGTGTTCGTCGAGCCACCCATGGCGATATCGAGGGTGATCGCGTTCTCGAACGCATCGAAACTGGCTATCGAGCGCGGGAGTGCCGTCGCATCCTCCTGTTCGTACCAACGTCGTGCGAGTTCTACGATGCGATGCCCTGCTTCCAGGAAAAGCGCTTTCCGATCCGCGTGGGTGGCGACGATGGTACCGTTCCCCGGAAGGGCAAGGCCAAGCGCCTCCGTCAGGCAATTCATTGAATTGGCCGTGAACATGCCTGAGCAGGAGCCACAGGTCGGGCAGGAGGAACGCTCCTGCGCGAGCGCTTCCTCGTCACTGACATTGGGGTCGGCTGCCGCGACCATCGCTGTGATCAGGTCGGTCTTCTGGATGATTCCGTTGACGTCGAGCTTGCCGGCTTCCATCGGGCCGCCGGAGATAAAGATCGCAGGAATATTGAGACGCATCGCCGCCATCAGCATCCCAGGCGTGATCTTGTCACAATTGGAGATGCAGACGATCGCGTCGGCACAATGCGCGTTGACCATGTATTCAACGGAATCAGCGATCAACTCACGCGAGGGCAGGCTGTAGAGCATGCCGCCATGGCCCATCGCGATGCCGTCATCGACGGCGATCGTATTGAATTCCTTGGCGACGCCGCCCGCCTTCTCAATCTCGCGTGCGACCAACTGGCCCAGATCCTTCAGGTGGACGTGACCCGGCACGAACTGTGTGAAGGAATTGGCAACGGCGATAATAGGTTTTCCGAAATCCGCATCCGTCATCCCCGTAGCGCGCCAGAGACCGCGAGCCCCGGCCATGTTGCGGCCATGAGTGCTGGTACGGGAACGATAATGCGGCATCGTGGTTCCTCTTGATAGGGCATGCACCCGACCCGGCGCAGGAATACGGACCGATACTAAACCGACTGGCCGTCGGAGGCGAGCGCGGCTAAGGCGGATCTGCCTTCGCGTCGCGGTATGACCTTGTGGCGCTGACCTCGCGCGGTCCCACAATTAAACTGTGGCATGGCCATTGCTGTGATTTCTTAATCGCACCCCGCGATCGTTTCTAAATTTCGGCAGCAGGCGCAACTCATGATACCCGACTACGATATCTTAGACCTTGGGGATTTTCCTTTGCAAAGCGGGCAAATGTTGCGCAGCGCCCGACTGGCTTACAAAACCTATGGCACCCTTAGTCCCGGAGGCGATAATTGCGTCGTTTTTCCAACATACTACACCGGGAACCATCACTCGAACGCACGGCTGATTGGGGCCGGCAGGGCACTCGATCCTGCCCGTTATTTCATCGTCGTGCCTAATCTCTTTGGTAATGGCCTGTCGTCCTCGCCAAGCAATACGGTGGGCGAACAGGCGGGCGCAGACTTTCCACAGGTCACGATCTACGACAATGTCATGGCTCAGCATCGGCTGGTGACCGGGCATCTGGGTGTCAAGGCAATCGAGCTCGTCACCGGTTGGTCCATGGGTGCCGTCCAGAGCTTTCAATGGGCCGCGCTCTTTCCGGAATTGGTGCAAAGGCTTTTGCCTTTCTGCGGCGCGGCTCGCTGTTCGCCCCATAATTTCGTCTTCCTGGAAGGCGTCAAGGCCGCGCTTTGTGCCGATGCGGGTTTTCTTGCAGGGCGCTATGTCAGTCCGCCCAAGACCGGGCTGCGGGCCTTTGGCCGGGTCTATTGCGGTTGGGCATATTCACAGGCGTTCTTCCGCGATGGCCTCTACCGTCAGTTGGGTTGCGATAGTGTGGAGGCGTTTCTCGTCGCCTGGGAAGATGAACATCTGGCCTGGGACGCCAATGATCTGCTCGCCAAACTTTGGGCATGGCAATACGCCGATCTTTCGGCAAACCCCTCCTTCAAGGGAGATTTCGCGGCGGCGCTTGGCGCGATTCGCGCGCGGACGATTATTATGCCGGGAGATCGCGATCTGTATTTCCCGGTGGAGGATAGCCGGATCGAGGCCGATTTGATCCCAGGCGCTGAATTGCGTCCGTTTCGTTCCGATTATGGCCATTGCGCCGGTGCACCCGCGCGCTTTCCCGCCGAGACTGCTTTTCTCGAGCAGGCATTGCGGGAGCTTTTGGCCCGATGAGTTTGCGGATCAGCCGCGGCGCGGCTTGGATTTCGCGCCGCTGCGACGCAGGCGTGCGTCTTGGGCCATCACGAGCAGATTCGCGTTATGATCTGCCGACCCGATCGGCCCTAATTCAGCAAGGTAGCGCCGCGTGCGCTCTTGGCGCGACATCATTGCCGCACCGCGCCGGATTGCCCAGCGATCACCTACCCGGGGTACGATCGTGAACCCGAAAGCAAGGCCGGCAACGATTACGTAGCTTGCGGCGAGGGAGGGGAAGAGCCATTGCGAGGCAGCAGCAAGACCGAATGTGGTCGCCAAAACAACCAGGGTCTCGAAAATTCGAAGATAGCTTGACTTGAACGGGACTAATAATCGGTCCGCCATTCGTGATTTTGCCCCTCCTCGGGGGCGGTCTGACCGGCTCCGAGCCGGATCGTCTGCAACTCTATGGTGCTTCTGTCGCCGACGCAATGGAGACTTCGCACCCAATGACCTGCGCCCGGACTTGCATTCACAAACGAAGCTGGATTAAGGTCTCCGTCCCGATCATCGGCAAGCTCTGCCGTTGCGCCGCGGGTGTAGCTCAATGGTAGAGCAGAAGCTTCCCAAGCTTACGACGAGGGTTCGATTCCCTTCACCCGCTCCA
>CAIXXC010000233.1 GCA_903923205.1 uncultured Rhodospirillales bacterium
ATCACGCTGGGCAAGCGCGGTGGCCTTCACAGCCGTCGTCAGGTTTTAGCCAAGCTGCAGGACACGAAGATCACCGATAAGGTCTTCACGACCCTGGCAACCCGTTATGCCGGTCGGCCGGGTGGTTACGTTCGTATTCTTAAGGCGGGCTTCCGCTTTGGTGATGCGGCCGCCGTCGCGGTTATCGAACTGGTTGATCGCGATCCAGCAGCCAAGGGCCTCGATAGCGGACCGAAGGCTGAAGAGCAGGAGGCGGCCTAACGGTCGTCTTATCCTCTTAACGAATACGGCGCCGCGCGGACTGTTCAACCGATCCGCGCCGCCCCCTTTTTCGGGGGCACTGGTGCCCGGCTGGCACGTCGCTTAGACTGAGCGCCGATATGGTTGATTTGTTCCCCTTCTCCAAGAGCAGAACGCTCCACCCCGTGGTCGGCGTTGCCGATGTAGTGCGCCTTCGATGAGTGGGTTGCTCGACCAACTGCAGCCGCGCCCGCTCGCCGAGCGCCTGCGGCCCAAGACATTGTCAGATGTCGCGGGCCAGGATCATTTGTTGGGGACGAGCGCCCCTCTCGGGCGGATGGTAGCCGCGCGGCACCTGGCTTCGCTTATCCTCTGGGGCCCGCCCGGCTGCGGCAAGACCACGATCGCGCGGTTGCTTGCGGATGCGACGGATCTCGCCTTTGAGCCCTTATCTGCGGTGTTCTCGGGCGTGGCCGATTTGCGCAAGGTTTTCGACGCCGCCCGCAAGCGCAGGGAGGGGGGACGCGGAACGCTGCTGTTCGTCGATGAAATTCACCGCTTCAACAGAGCGCAACAGGATGGTTTCCTGCCCTATGTCGAGGACGGTACCGTTGTCCTGATCGGGGCAACGACGGAAAATCCGTCATTCGAACTCAATGGCGCCCTGTTGTCGCGCTGTCAGGTTTTCGTCCTCAAACGGCTGAACGATTCCGCGCTCGACGACCTTATCAATCGCGCCCAGGCAGAGACAGGCCGCAAGTTGCCTTTGCAAGATGATGCGCGCGCCGCCCTGCTGGCGCTTGCGGATGGCGATGGCCGTTACCTGCTGAATCTGATCGAGGTGCTGGCCGGGATGCCGGTCGATATGCCCCCACTCGACACGGCGGCGCTGATGGAGACGGTGCAACGGCGTGCGCCCTTATACGACAAGGCGCAGGAGGGGCATTATAACCTGATCAGTGCGCTGCATAAGTCGCTGCGCGGGTCCGACGTCGATGCAGCGCTCTACTGGTTTGCCCGCATGCTTGAGGGCGGCGAGGATCCCTTGTTCATCATCCGCCGGCTGACGCGGTTTGCCACTGAAGATATCGGGTTGGCTGATCCCAATGCCCTGGTGCAGGCGATCGCCGCGTGGGACGCGTATGAGCGGCTTGGCTCGCCCGAGGGAGAACTGGCGATTGCGCAGGCGGTCATCTATCTCGCGACGGCGCCGAAATCAGTCGGCGCCTATCGCGCTTATAAGCGTGTCCGAAAGGCAGCGGCCGCAACCGGCTCATTGATGCCGCCGGCCCATATTCTCAACGCACCCACCAAGTTGATGAAGAGCCTCGGCTATAGCGAAGGCTATTCCTATGACCCGGACGCACCGGATGGGTTTTCGGGGGCCAATTATTTTCCCGAAGGCATGGCGCGCGAGAGCTTCTATGACCCGATCGATCGGGGTTTCGAGAGGGAGATCCGCAAGCGGCTCGATTACTGGGACAAGCTGCGGCGCGCGCGGCAGAATACAATAGAATGAACGAAGGAATACGAAAATGAGTGGCGTCCGCCTCGTCGAGGTCACGGAGTCCGAGGGTGAAACCAGGCTCGACCGCTGGTTCAAGCGACATTATCCCGGTCTAACCCATGGTCGGCTCGAGAAGCTTCTGCGCACTGGTCAGGTCCGCGTCGATGGCGGTCGTGCCAAGGGGGCGACCCGCCTGGAGCCTGGGATGGTTGTGCGAGTGCCTCCGCTCGATGATGCCGCACTGACCGCGGTTGAGCCGAGCGGTGCGCCTCGCGCGCCGAAGCCGCTCACCGCGCACGAAATCTCCGATCTCAAATCGATGATCCTCTACCGTGATGCAGAGGTGATCGCCCTCGACAAACCGCATGGGCTCGCGGTCCAAGGCGGGACGGGGACGACGAAGCATCTTGACGGCATGCTCGACGCCTTCATGTTCGATTATGATGAACGCCCCAAGCTCGTCCATCGCCTTGACAAGGACACCAGCGGCGTCATCCTGCTGGCTCGCACGACCAAGGCAGCTCAATGGCTGACCAAGGCCTTTCGCGACAAGACGGCGCGTAAGGTCTATTGGGCCGTGGTGGCCGGCGTGCCGAAGCCGCATCGCGGCAAGATTGATCTGCCGATCGCAAAGGCGATGACCGGAGACCGCGAGAAGGTGATCGCCGACGAGGATGATGGTCGTGATGCCATCACCTATTATTCCGTGGTCGAGAATTTGGCGCAGCGTGCGGCCTGGGTCGCCTTGCTGCCGTTGACAGGTCGCACCCATCAGCTGCGCGTGCATTGTGCCGAGATCGGGACACCGATTCTAGGTGACGGCAAGTATGGCGGCGAGAAGGCCGCCATCGAAGGGTTAGGGGGACGGCGACAGCTGCATCTTCACGCCCGGTCCATCGAGTTGCAACGCCCCGATGGCTCGGTGCTCCATGTCACGGCGCCGCTGCCGCCGCACATGCGCGAGACATGGGAGTTTCTCGGCTTCCCGCGCGAGCCAGCGGAGGATCCCTTCGGCGCGTTGGACCTCTAGCGACGATGAAGGTCTTCTACACAAGCGCTGGCGTTGCCTCGACCCCCGATGGTTTCGCGGTCACTCTTGACGGTAAAACCCTGAAGACGCCTGGCAAACGGCCGATGGTCCTGGAGTCGCTACCTTTGGCCGAGGCAATCGCGGACGAATGGCAGGCGCAGCAGGGTGAAATCAAGCCAGCATCGATGCAGTTGATGAAGCTCGCTGCGACGGCGATTGATCGGGTGTCGACCCGACGGGCGGAGGTAATCGCTGGTACCGCAGCTTATGCCGACTCGGACCTGCTCTGCTACCGCGCTGAATTGCCCGATGAACTGGTCGCACTGCAAGCGGGGGCCTGGCAGCCATTGCTCGACTGGGCGACCCTCCGCTTTGACGCGCCGCTTCTGGTGACACAGGGGATCGTTGCGATTGCACAGCCAGAGGCGAGCACGCGGGCGCTGGCGAACGTGGTTGCCGCACTCGATCTCTTTGACCTTACGGCTGTGGCTGACCTGACCGGGTTGATGGGCTCGCTCGTGCTGGCGCTCGCCTTATGGGACCAGAAGATCGATGGCAAGACTGCGGCGGATGCCGCGCTCCTTGACGAGGTTTTCCAGGCGGAGAGATGGGGGGTCGACGACGAGGCGGCCGAACGTCTGGCGGCGATCCGCGCCGAGATTCGTGACGGTGATCGCTTCATGGTCCTGCATCGGGCCGGACGAGAGCAATGACGGAGATCGCGCGGCGTCTCCTCATCCAGGGCCGGGTTCAGGGCGTTGGCTATCGCTATTGGACGCTCAATCTGGCACGGCGCTGGTCAGTAAGAGGCTGGGTTCGCAACCGCCATGACGGCAGTGTCGAGATCCTGTGCATCGGTAAGCCGAAAGCCGTGGAAAGTTTCATCGAGCAATGCCAAATCGGCCCTACCAGCGCTCGCGTTACCGAAGTCGTGACATTTCCGGCCCTGGATGACGGGGCGACGGGTTTCGTATCGCGGGAAACAGTCTAGAGACGACCGTCTAACTGCCGAAAACCTTCACGTTCCCATGGTCGCGCGCCAGATCGGCTTCGCCCCGCAAGCCTCCCGGCTCATCCTGATAGCCGCTTTTCCCAATGACAATCTCGCCCTGCCAGAGGCGCTCAAGCTCGGTGCGCTCTGGCTTGGACCTGAAGCTGAGGATGAATTCGTTGACTGCGCGGAGCAGGCGATACGAGGAGGGCGCATCGGCGACGCCAACGGCATAATACCAGGGCTCCGGTGTCAGATTGCCTGGCAACAGCTCGATCTTGCGATACCAGGGGCTTTCGGGATTGGTGCAGGCCCAGTGATAGATCGGCTTATCGACGGCGAAGGCATCGACCGAACCATCGGCAAGGCAGTCATGAATACGGCCCTGGTCGGCATAGGCGACTAGATTGGCCAGACGGACTTTGCCGGCTGGCTTGCCCTGATTCTGGGCCCAACGCAGCCCTGCCGCTTCCAGGCTTGCAAAGGCGGCCGGGTCGTTGATGCAGCCGAGAATTTTGCCTTCGAGACTGGCGAGGCTGCGGATGGCATTGTCGCCACTGCGTCGCGCCAGGACGTAGCGCAAATAGGTATAGGGCTCCGAATAGGCGACACCGCGCCAACGCTCGTTGGGCGGCAGCGCGCTCCAGACGAGGTCCGCCTTGGGAGCGCCGGCGGTAGCCCCGGCTTGAAGCAATTCGCAGCACAGATCCCACGGATGCTCCAGAAATTCCACACGTACGCCAAGCCACGCGGCAAAGGCTTCGGCATAAGCTACGTCCAAGCCCTGGAGCTTGCCGCCGCGTGCTCGGAAGGAGAGGCCCTTGAAATCCGGCTCAATGGCAACGCGCAGGATCCCACGACGGCGTATATCGTCGAGACGATCATAACATGGATCGGCCTCGATCTGTTCTGGTCGCAGCAGCAATTCAAGGGTCAGCGCGGGGTGGTCATCGTCCCAGAGGCGGGTCGCGCCGCCTAGGAGACCACGAACCCGGTCCTCCTTGCCGCGGATCCGCTCGGCAGCGACCTGAATGCCACTAAGGGCTTCCCATAGAACGCGGTTCTGCTCGGTCGCTCCGGTGATTTCGAGCCTTGTGCGCTCGAACGTGTCGAGCAAGCCGCGATTTGCCGTCTCAACTGTCTGCGACAGCGTCGCCATGGCGTGCTCTGCCGAGGCGCGAAACCGGGCGATTTCGGCCTGGACACCGTCCAGCCGAACCTCCTGGCGAGCGCTGTCCGCTGTTGCGAGCGTGCTCTGCGCCAACGACCGGACTTCCGACGCAACAACAGCAAAGCCGCGCCCCGCATCGCCGGCCCGCCCCGCCTCAATTGTCGCGTTCAGCGCGAGCATCCTTACGGTGTTGCCAATCTTTGCGATATCGTCGAGTACCTTGGCGAACTTGCCGGCCTGCGCGTTGAGCGCGTGGCTGGTGCCGTTGAGGCCGACACGCAGCTCGTCCGTGGCGGAGCGGGTATGGGCGTTGACATTCTCGGCGAGCTGCGTAATCGCGATACTCGCGCTCTCCAGTTGCTTCGCGGTGTCACGTGTAAGTCGGTCCAGGTTTTTGCCCCAACTCTCGATCTCGTGGACCAACTGCTGCTGGCTTTCACTTGCAGCACCGGCGTGGTGCAGCAGACCAAGACAATGCAGCAAGAGCTGGCGCAGTCGGAAGCGATCATCGATTGCGACGCCGTGTGACGGATCGCCGGCAGGCTCAATCTGGTCTGGCAAGGGGGCGTTCTTCCTGATTAAATGCGGAAACAGATCTTACCCCATTTCTCGCAAGAGAATACAGTTAACGATAAGTTAAATCTAAAATTGAGACGCGATACTGCTATTTTTAGCATGATCTTGCGGAAACCGCGCTTCTGGACCCAGGTATTGATCGGCAGCGCTCGAATACCGACACAGGAGATAAATGATGACTCTGGCCTCAAGTCTTCATAACGAGATTGCGCGGCACGGGCTTGCAACGACCAGTCCGGCAGTGGCGCGGGTAATGATCCTGGTCGTCGCGATATTCGCGACCGCAGCAGGCCTTCTGGCGGATCGACCGGAGGACATTGCCCAAGCAATCACCCATGCCGGCGGAGATCTCACGCGACTTCTGCGATTCATGGCCGTGCTCAAAGGAATGATGGCCGTTTTGGCATTGGCGGCCGTGACGTGGCGGCTTCGTGCACCAGCGACGCCGCTGCGCGTTGCCAGCTATGCTGTCGCGGTGATGGGTATGGCCGTTGGTCCTGGCCTCATCTGGGGCATGATCCACCTCAAACTCGGCGCCGCATTGCTCCATGGCGGTTTGTTCGCGACGATCATCCTGCTGTGGCGTGATCCGGCGGTGGCGCAGCGGTTCGACGCGATGATCCGTGTGCGGCGCGTGCGCGGCTAACATAATCGGGCACCGGACCTGAACAACCGCGCGCTTGGGGAAACTGTGCCGGGGGAGGGTCAATTCCCTTAAACTTATATGACAATTTTATCTGTGCCCCCGCTTGCGCCCCGCTGCAGGTCGACTATTGCCTTGTCGCAGGGTATCTTGCCGGCGTAGCTCGTTTACCGTTTCCTCGGAGAGTTTGTCCTTGCCCCGTGCTCTTGCTTCGCGCCAACCAAAGGTCGATTTCAAAACGCCACGGCGGTTCATTAATCGTGAATTGTCCTGGCTCGCCTTCAATGAGCGCGTGCTTGAGGAGGCCGATAATCTCAATCATCCGCTGTTTGAGCGGCTGCGTTTTCTGTCGATCTCGGCCAATAATCTCGATGAATTCTATATGGTGCGAGTTGCAGGCCTGCGCGGTCAGATCACGGCTGGAATTGAGACGCCTAGTCAGGATGGATTGACTCCGTCACAGCAGCTCGTCGAGGTCAATCGCAAGGCACGGGCGCTGATCGAGGCGCAACAGCGCACATATCGTCGTCTCCGTCAGGAATTGAAAGAGAACGGTATCGCTGTCGTTGGCGGCCCGGATTTGTCGCCGGCCGAGCTGGCCTGGCTTGAAGACCGCTTTATGGCCGATGTGTTCCCCTTATTGACTCCGCTCGCGGTCGATCCCGCTCACCCCTTCCCCTTTATCGCCAATCTTGGCTTTGGTCTGGCGCTGCAATTGCAGCGACTGCATGAAGAAAAACGGATGCAGGCGCTCCTCCTTATTCCGGCGTCGGTCGGTCGTTTCGTGCGACTGCCTGGTGATGCAGTCCGCATGATCCCGATGGAGCAAGTTGTCTCGCTGTTCCTGGAGCGTTTATTTCCTGGCTTCCGGGTCTGCGGACAGGGGACGTTTCGCATCCTTCGCGACAGCGATATCGAAATCGAGGAAGAGGCCGAAGACCTGGTTCGGCTTTTTGAAACGGCACTGAAGCGTCGCCGGCTCGGCCACGTCATCAATCTTGAGGTCGAGGCGAAGATGCCCGCCGACCTTGCCCGCTTTTTGATGGAAGAGGTTGGCGCGGTTGCCGAGGACGTGTTTCATCTTGAAGGCATTTCCGGCCTCGTCGATACCAAGCAACTGATTATAGACGAACGGCCGGACCTCAAATTCATGCCCTATAACGCGCGGTTCCCGGAGCGGATCCGCGACTTTGCTGGTGATTGCTTCGGTGCGATCCGTCAGAAGGATATCATCGTCCATCACCCGTATGAGAGTTTCGACGTCGTGGTGCAGTTCGTGCGACAGGCAGCGCGCGATCCTGCCGTGGTGGCGATCAAGCAGACGCTCTACCGCACGAGCAGTGACAGCCCGATCGTCCATGCACTGATCGAGGCGGCAGAGGCTGGCAAGTCGGTCACGGCTTTGGTCGAGTTGAAGGCGCGCTTCGATGAAGAGGCCAATATACGTTGGGCGCGCGACCTCGAACGTGCCGGGGTTCAGGTTGTCTATGGCTTCGTGGAGCTGAAGACTCACGCCAAGATATCGTTGGTGGTAAGGCGTGAGGGCGGTGGTCTAAAGACCTACGTCCATTTTGGGACTGGCAATTATCATCCGATCACCGCCAAGGTTTATACCGATCTCTCCTTCTTCACGACCGATCCGGCGCTCTGCCGCGATGCCGGTCGGGTGTTCAATTTCATCACGGGCTACGCGACGCCGGAGAGACTGGAAAAACTTGGCGTCGCTCCAATTAATTTGCGCTCTCGGACGATCGCACTGATCGATGCAGAGATCGCCCATACCAAGCTGGGACGCCCCGGTGCGATCTGGGTAAAGCTCAATCAATTGGTTGATCCAGCGGTGATCGACGCCCTCTATCGTGCCTCTTGCGCCGGGGTACAGATCGATCTTGTGATCCGCGGAATCTGCTGCCTGCGTCCTGGAATTCCCGGTCTGTCAGAAAACATCCGCGTCAGAAGCCTGGTAGGCCGGTTTCTTGAACACAGCCGGATCTACGCCTTTGGCAATGGCGTCGCGCTGCCGTCCAGCAATGCCCTCGTGTTTATCGGCTCGGCAGACTGGATGGGGCGCAATCTCGATCGTCGCGTCGAAGCGATGGTGCCAATCGAGAACCCCACCGTGCATCAGCAGGTCCTGAACGAAATTCTTGTCCATAATCTTCATGATGAAGCGCAGAGCTGGACCCTGGGTGGTGATGGTGTCTATACCCGTGTTCCCGCGCTACCGGGTGCCGCCAATGCTCAGGCGTATTTTATGACCAATCCGAGCCTTTCGGGGCGAGGATCTGCTCTGCGCAAGACCGACGGCACCGGCGTTCAACGCGTTCTCGTGGAGCATACTTGAACGGCCCCAAGGTGACCCGTTCTGCCGGGCGTTCCGCCGTCAGGCCGACCTTCGAGCAGACCCGCCGCGATATCGTCGGCGTGATCGATATCGGGTCTAACTCATTGCGCCTCGTGCTCTATGATCACAACAATCGGGCGCCCCAGATCCTTTTCAACGAAAAGGTGATGTGCGCTCTGGGCCGTGGCCTTAATCTTACTGGCAAGCTCAATCCGGCCGGCGTCGAACTGGCGCGTGACAATGTTGAACGCTTCGTCGCGCTCTCGCGGCGTCTCGAGGTCGCCAATCTCTACATTCTGGCTACCTCGGCGGTACGCGATGCAGAGGATGGCCCCTCCTTTGTCGCCATGCTTGAGAAGATGTGCGGGGTGAGGATTGAGGTGATCTCTGGAGAGGAAGAGGCACGGCTCGCCGCCGCTGGCGTGCACGCCAGTATCCCGGACGCGGATGGGATTACCGGCGATTTGGGCGGTGGCAGTGTCGAACTGGTGACGACCGGGCCTGGCATTGTCTTTCGCGCGACCAGCCTGCCGCTTGGCCCACTACGGCTCCTTGGCGCCACACTTGACGACTCGATGCCACGGGCAGAGGTCGACCGTTCCATCGCGGCGGTTGATTGGTTGAAGCTGGGGCAGGGGCGGAATTTCTATGCTGTGGGCGGTGCCTGGCGATCACTCGCGCGGATGCACATGGAGCAGACGGACTATCCGTTGCACATGATTCAGCATTATCAGGTCAGCCGGAATGAGTTGGAGGGCTTCCTCGATCTCGTCAGCCGCCTGAGTCGACGCTCGCTCGATAAGGTAACCGGGGTAGCCCGCCGGCGCGCGGAGACACTGCCGCTTTCTGCTTATGTGCTCTTGCGGCTCTTGCGTGCAACCGAACCCAGGAACGTCGTCTTCAGTGCGACCGGTCTGCGCGAGGGCTATCTCTATTCTCTGCTTTCTGCCAAGGAGCAGGGGCAGGATCCGCTCATCGTCAGCGCGACCCAGGTTGCGCGTTCCAATCCGCGTTTCGGCGTCGATGGCGAGACGATCTTGAGTTGGACGGATCCGCTTTTCCCGGGGCAAACAGTCGCGGAGCGGCGGCTGCGCCGGGCGAGCGCCATCTTGTCGGATATCGGCTGGGCCGAGCATCCGGACTACCGGCCTCAGCAATCCTTCATGCGCTGTCTGCGCATGCCGCTGCCAGGGATCGACCATGCCGGGCGCGTCTTCGTCGCAGCAACGATCCATGCACGTTACGGCGGCGATGCCGACGACCCTATCCTGCTTGAAGTCGGTCGCCTTCTCGATGGCGAGTCCTTGCGCCGCGCCAGGGCTGTTGGTCAGGCTTTCCGGCTCGCCTATACCCTGACAGGTGGTGCGCCGGGTCTGATCCATGACACAGGACTGGCACTCGAAAATGGTCGTGTCGTGCTCTCAATTCCGGAGCATACGGCGATCTATACCGGCGAGGCGGTGCAGCGTCGGCTGGAAGCACTGGGCCGCACAATGGGCAGCCAGACGGCACTGAAGACCAACAACCCACAGCCGCCCAAACGGCGGCGCGCATGAAGGCATTGGTCTGGCCGATCGGGCTTTATGTGATGGCTGCTCTTGCCGAGATCGGCGGCTGTTTCTCGTTCTGGGCTTGGTTGCGTCTGGGGAAGCCTATCCTTTGGCTCGTGCCCGGGGTGATGTCACTGGCGGCCTTTGCCTGGCTTCTGACCAGAGTCGACCTGGATTTTGCTGGTCGCGCTTACGCTGCCTACGGCGGCATCTATATCTTGACCTCTCTTTTCTGGCTCTGGGCTGTCGAGGGTGTGCAGCCCAGCCGTTGGGACATTGTCGGCGCTTCCCTCTGCGTCCTGGGTGCCGCTGTCATCTTGGTGACGGGGGCCCATCAACGATAGTGTCCCAGGCGATTTTTCGCCTCGATATTGCCGCTGCGCGGCTCCCGCCGATACGGATCTTCCACCTTTTCGTCATCAAACATCTCATCCTCGCCGGGCTCTACCTCCGGTGTGCCTAATTCCAGCATTCCGTCGCGGTGTATCTCGACAAAATGGAACACCGTAACGTTTGCCTCCGTTTTCGCGCAACTGGCCGCAATTGGATCGCCTGCCGCTGCGAGGCGGAGGCCCGGATTTAGTCTATATCGGGTTTTATTCGTGACATATTCTCAACCAGGAATATGTTACGAAAAAGAACATAACTGGAACAATCTGTCGACAAGGCGTTTCTATCACCCGATCAACACTCAAGGAGATGTCGTTTTAACTAAAGATCGACGACAAGAATTTTTTTGCCCTGTGCCGTCAGGCCCAGCTTGCCGTGCTTCAGGGCAAGGGCGTCTTTGCCGAAAATATCATAACGCCAGCCGCTCAGCGCCTGGACTTCGGCTGTATCGGTCGCAGCGATCTGTTCCAGGTCTGCGGCATTGGCG
>CAIXXC010000234.1 GCA_903923205.1 uncultured Rhodospirillales bacterium
CAGTGCGGTGGTCACGGCCATCAGCGCGTCTGCCGGCAGGGCAGTCGGCGTGCCGCCGCCCCAATGGATGTGGGCAACCGGTCGGCGTGACCCCAGATGCGATCCAACCGTCCTGATCTCATGGATCAATTGTTCGGCATAATCGTATTTCAGGGCGTCACGACGCACGACCGCCGTATTGCAGCCGCAGAAGAAGCAAAGCTGGTCGCAGAACGGAACGTGGAGATAGAGCGACAGCGGACTGTCCTGCGGGATCGCCGCAAGCCAGGAGGCCTGTGCCGCCGTGGCGACATTTGGCGAGAAATGCGGGGCGGTCGGGTAGCTGGTGTAGCGTGGGACCGCCCGGTCCAGTTTGGCAAGGAGTATCGCGTCGATCATGGGCAGGAGCCTAGCCAGCCTCGTCGCCTTGAACATTGATCAGGATCAAGCGACGAAAGGGGGAAATCCTGTCCGAATCTTTTTGTCGAACTTGCTTCCTTTGGGGCTGGAGACCATTTATGCGAGAACCCTGAGGCCGCATCGCGGAGCAAGACGATGACCAATTCGACGACCAGCTTTCCCATTACGCGCAGCGACGAGGAATGGCGGCAGTTGCTGACGCCCGAGCAATATCACGTGCTCCGCCGTCACGGCACCGAGCGGCCAGGGAGTTGCGCCCTCAATTACGAAAAGCGAAAGGGCAGTTTTGCCTGTGCCGGTTGCGGCCAATCTCTGTTCGTCGCCGATCATAAATTCGAGAGCGGCACCGGCTGGCCCAGCTTTACCACGCCCGTGGAAGGCTCGGTCGCGACGATAACCGATCGCAGCCACGGGATGGTTCGCACGGAGGTTCTATGCAGCCAGTGCGGCGGTCATCTTGGCCATGTCTTCCCAGACGGGCCGCCACCGACGGGTCTTCGCTACTGCATGAATGGTGTCGCGATGGTGTTCCAGCCCAGGGAGGAATGAGGCTATTGGCTGGCTTGGGTCTTCCGCCCGATGGCCCAGACATAGCCAGCGACCGCTTCGATATCCGCCGGCTTCAGACTGCCGTCCATGCCTGGCTGAATCGCCATATTGTGCATCATCACGCCCTTGATCCCGCTGACCGAGCCGTCTGACCAGGCGAGATTGCCGGCCTTCAGATCTGTACCACGCGGGCCACCGGCGCCGTCGATCCCGTGGCAGTTGCTGCACTGGCCGTTCGCGGCCTCACCGTGAAAGACGCGGTCGCCCAGGGCGAGTTGTTCGCGGGTAAAGCCCGGCGGCAGGGGCAGGCTGTCGATTGGGGGTCGAACCTGCTTGCGGAAGCTCGCGATCGGGCTTGAAAACAGGCCGGCGCTATCCGGCACGGGGACCTCGGTCTGGGGTCGGGTCAGGCCATGCTGCGCCTGCTGCGCGGCAGCTATTTGCGGCAATTCGGACCAGACCCCGAGCATGATGGCTGCCGTCGCTATCATATGCACTTTCATCTGACCCCCCTTTTTTTTAAGTCTCTGCGCGGTCTTTGCCCGCGCACTATTATAGCGAATTCGATGGCGAATGCATCGACGACCGGTTTCATTGCCGCAGACAGGTTGATAGGTTGTCGGCCGTGACGGTTGAAACGGTGTGATTGTGGGAAATAAGCGATTGTCGTGGTTGGCCGGGCCCGGCCTTACCATCGGCTCGATGCTCAGCGTCCAGCTTGGCGCGGCATTTGCCGTGCCGGTCATGCAGGCGCATGGTTCCTTCGCGATCACAGCCCAGCGTCTGGTCTGCGCGGCTGTGGCGATGGCGCTGCTGGTGCGGCCCGATATTACCCGCTTCGACCGGCGTCAATGGCTGGGCGTGCTCGCCCTTGGGGCGACAATGGCGTTGATGACGCTCAGCTTCTTTGAAGCGGTTACCCTGATCCCGATGGGGCCTGCCGTCACGATTGATTTTCTCGGGCCGCTGACAATCGCGATTATCGCGCTGAAGGGCTGGGCAAGGCTGGCGCTTCCGGCCCTCGCGGCATTTGGCGTCACGGCCATTTCCTACAGTCACGGCACCTGGCTTATTGCCCCGATCGGCGCGTGCTTTGCCTTGGGGGCGGGCTGTGGCTGGGCTTGCTACATCGTTCTGGCCCGGCACGTAGGCCGCTTGTTCCCGAATCAGAACGGCCTCTCGGTTTCTTTCATCGTCGCCGCCCTTGTTGCATTGCCATTGGCGCTTCTGATCACGCCGTCCCAGTTATCCTGGGCGCAGCTTCCCGCTGCCGCATGCCTCGCCGTGCTGGTGCCCCTTATCCCGTTTTCGCTGGAAATGATGGCGCTGCGCCGGATCGATATGGGCCTCTTCAGCATTCTGATGAGCCTGGAGCCTGCGTTTGGTGCCTTGTTCGGCCTTGTGATTTTGCACCAGGTCTTGACGCTGCAGCAGACGATCGGGATTTTCGCGGTCGTGCTCGCATCCGTCTGCGCGGTCTCCATGACGTCTTTCAGGAAACCATCAAGCACCGCCTAGTAGGTCCGCCGCGCGTCTACGGCCTCGTCAGCTCGCGAATTGTTCCTTCAGCACCCGCTCCTGAAGATTGTGTTCGTGGTCGAACAGGAGATTCAGGGTCACGTCGCGGTTCTCCCGCACCTCGACGAAGCGGGCGCCGCGCAATTCGACGGAGTCGGCAACGGCGCTAACCGGGCGCTTCTCGTGCTCTAGGATCTCGAAGCGGACAGCGGCGGATTGGTGCAGGATCGCGCCCCGCCAGCGTCTTGGCCGAAAGGCACTGATCGGGGTCAGGGCCAGGACGTCGGTCCCGAGCGGCAGGATCGGGCCGTGGGCGGAAAGATTATAGGCGGTGCTGCCCGCTGGTGTCGCCACCAGGACACCGTCGCACATCAATTCTTCGAGGCGACGGACGCCGTCGATGGTGATGCGGATTTTCGCCATCTGCCGGGTTTCGCGCAACAGCGCGACCTCGTTGATGGCCAGCGCCGTCACGGTCTCGCCCGAGAACGAGGTAGCCCGCATTTCCAGCGGATGAAGCTGCACGAGGTCGCCCTGGGCGAGCCGATCCATCAATCCTTCGGGCGTATAGGCGTTCATCAGGAAGCCTACGCTGCCGCGATGCATGCCGAAGATCGGGGCACCGAGATCGAGGAAGCGGTGCAGCGTTTCCAGCATGAAGCCATCGCCGCCAAGCGCGACAATGACATCGGCATGCTCGGGCGCGACGGTCTGGTAGCGGGCCGTCAGCTCGGCGAGACCCTCCCGCGCATGGTCGGTATCGGAGGCGACGACCGCAATGCGCTGGCGGTCGGACGTTGGGTGGGGTTCTGCCATCTCAGCCTCCTGTCACACTCATATGGCGCGGCACGGCGGCTCCGGGATGGCGACGATCGATCATGAAGTCATGACCCTTGGGCTTGAGGCGCAGCGCAGCGCGGATGGCATCCAGAAGCTGTCCATCGTCCCCTGAGGCGCGTAGCGGCGCTCTGAGGTCGGCGGAATCCTCCTGGCCGAGGCAGAGATAGAGGCGACCCACACAGGTCAGACGAACACGGTTGCAGCTCTCGCAGAAATTATGCGTCAACGGGGTGATGAAGCCGAGGCGTTTGCCAGTTTCGCGGACCACGGTATAGCGCGCCGGGCCGCTGCTGCGGTAATCAGTCTCGTCGAGCGACCAGCGTTGCTCCAGGCGTGAGCGGACCAGCGAGAGCGGTAGATACTGGTCGAGCCGGGACTCGGACCCAATTTCGCCCATGGGCATCACCTCGATCAGCGATAGATCGAGATCTTCGCGCCCGCACCAGGCGACGAGATCGTCGATCTCGTCTTCATTCTGGCCTTTCAGGGCGACCGTGTTGATCTTGATCTCAAGCCCGGCGAGCCTTGCCGCGGCGATTCCTTCAAGGACCTGATCGAGATCGCCCCATCTGGTGATGCGCCGGAATAGGGTCGGATCGAGCGTATCAAGTGAAACATTGATACGACGAATTCCGGCAGCAAACAGGGATCGGGCGAATTTGGCGAGTTGCGTGCCGTTGGTGGTAAGGGTCAGCTCGTCAAGTGTGCCGCTCTCAAGATGACGGCCGAGACGCTCGATCAGCCACATCACGTTCTTGCGTACCAAAGGCTCGCCGCCGGTCAGGCGCAGTTTGCGCACACCAAGGGCGATGAAGGCGCCAAGCAGGCGGTCGAGTTCTTCCAGCGACAGGATCTCCCTCTTGGGCAGGAAGGTCATGTCCTCGCTCATGCAATACACGCAGCGAAGATCGCAGCGATCCGTCACCGAGACGCGCAGGTAATTGATGGTACGGCCAAAGGGATCGATCATCGGCTCAATATGTCGTGCTGTACGAGCCTGCACAAGGCGCGAAGGCGCATCGCACCATGCGGGCGTCCAACAGGCATCAATCGGGGCTACGTCAGTCGCGATCCTGTGGCGGCGGATGATCTTCGTCTCCCACTTCTTCGAGAGTGATCACTTCGGCATTGATGACGCGCTTGCCGGCATGTTCGAATGTCACGGTTATCGTCAATCCAATCGCGGATTGGACCTGTCCCAGCCCCCAATCGGGTTGCTGTGGGTGGCGAACCCAACAACCCGGAGTTAGAAAATTATTCATGGTAACCAGGTCTCTCGTTGAGTCACCCTGCAAAACCGATATTCTCGTTTTCCTCAGAATTGAGCTGGCTCGTAGGGGACGGCCTCGAGGCGATAATATCTCGCTGTAACAGGAAGCGGAAGGGACGCCCATGAGCTTGCGGGATTTGCGAATTGGCGAAGCACTGGCGGCGCGGCTTTGTCATGAACTGGTGAGCCCGATTGGGGCAATTGCCAATGGGGTCGAAATTCTTGCCGAGGACGCGGGCTTTGCCACAGATGCCGCCACGCTGATCGGCCAAAGCGCCGGCGAGGCATCGCGGCGTTTGCAGTTCTACCGCATCGCCTACGGCGCGCTTTCGTCGGTCGGGGTCGATGTGGCGCGTCAGGCGACGGTCGAGTTGTTCAAAGAGGGCAGATGCCGATGTGAATGGCCGGCCGCTGCATCCCAGATTCCTGATGAATTCGCCAAGCTTGCGATGAACCTACTGCTGCTGGCCTCCTCGACGCTGCCTCGCGGCGGTGTCATCGCACCATCCTGGGGCGACGGTCTCATGGTGACCGCACAGGGGCCAGGGGCGCGGATTGACGGTGATCTCAAAAAGCTGCTTTCGCCGGCTCTCGCGATTGATGAAATCAATCCGAAAACCGTACAGACGGCTTTCACCGCTGCGTTGGCTGCACGATTAGGCCGCGTCATCGAATACGATGCAACGGCGCCTGATTGCGTTTCATTCGTCGCGCGGCCGCTCGGGCCTTAGGGGCGATTCTGCCAGAAACGTCAATGAGTGGCGCCACGTGTAACCGCTTCTTAATCAATCCAGTCGATGGTTGAGGGGACGGTGATGCAGCGCATCGGGCCGATATAACCCTGATGCTGCGCACTGCGCGAAAAGACGCACAACGACGAAAATTGGCGGACACTAGCACCATGGATGATTTGCTCAGTGAATTTCTGACGGAGACAGCCGAGGGCTTGGGCACGCTCGACCTCGAATTGGTAAGGCTTGAGCAGAATCCGGACAATCCGGCGCTGCTCAGTAATATTTTTCGGATCGTGCACACGATCAAGGGCACCTGCGGCTTCCTCGGACTGTCCCGGCTTGAACGCGTTGCCCATGCTTCGGAAAATGTGCTTGGCCGCATCCGAGACGGCGAGATCATCGTCGGTCCCTTTGCGATCACACTGATCCTGGCGTCGCTTGATTGCATCAAGTCGATTCTTGCCGGTCTTGAGGCAACAGAGGCAGAGCCTGAAGGCGACGACACGGCCCTGATCAAGCAGCTTAACGACTTCGCCGAGGGCAAGATTTCGGGCCCTGCGGAGACCGCTGCTGCTGCCCCGGTGGAGACGGCGGCGCCCGCTGCCCCAGCGCAGGCAACCGTCAAGGCGCCTGTGGTTATGGCGGAACAGCCCGATTTCGATGCAATCGGAAACGTTCCCGCGCCACAAAATCACGAGCTGCCGTCGCTTGTTGATTCCCCGCTGACGCAGGAAGCCCCGGGCGCAGCACGCGATCCGGCGATTGAGGTCAAGGATTCTGCTGTTGCCGCGTCCAATATTCGCGTCAATGTCGATCTGCTTGAAAATCTGATGACGATGGTCAGCGAGCTGGTGCTGACCCGTAATCAGTTGATGCAGATCCTTCGCAGTCACAAGGACTCAGAGTTCGCCGTTTCACTGCAGCGCCTGTCTCATGTCACGACGGAACTGCAAGAAGGCGTCATGAAGACGCGGATGCAGCCGATCGGCAATGCTTGGGCGAAGTTGCCTCGGTTGATCCGCGATCTTTCTCTCGAATTGGGCAAAAAGATCGACCTGCAGATGAAGGGCGCGGAAACCGAGCTCGACCGTCAGGTCATGGAGTTGATCAAGGACCCGCTGACCCACATGGTCCGTAATTCAGCAGATCATGGCATCGAGCGACCAGCTGACCGCGCCCGCATCGGCAAGCCCGAGACCGGCACCATCGTCCTCAACGCCTATCACGAGGGAGGCCATATCCTTATCGAGATCGGCGATGACGGCAAAGGTCTCGATACTGTCAATATCAAGAAGAAGATGCTGCAGAACGGTCTGGCGACCGAGGCCGAGATCGCGCAGATGTCGGACCAGCAGGTTTACCAGTACATCTTCAAGCCAGGGTTTTCGACTGCGGCCCAGGTGACAAGTGTTTCCGGTCGCGGTGTCGGTATGGATGTTGTCCGCACCAATATCGAGAAGATCGGCGGAACGATCGATCTCAAGAGTACGTTCGGCAAGGGCTCGACAGTCACAATCAAGATACCGCTGACCCTCGCGATCGTCTCTGCGCTTATCGTCGAATGCGCCTCGGAACGTTTTGCCATTCCGCAAATCAGCGTCGTCGAACTGGTGCGCGCCGCTCCTGGGAGCGAGACACAGATTGAACGCGTCAATGGCGCGCCTTTCCTGCGGCTCCGCAATCGCCTGCTGCCGTTGGTGGCGCTCGACAAGTTGCTTCGGATCGGTCGGGAGAGCGAGGAAGCCCAGGAAACCTATATCGTCGTCACCCAGGTCGGTGGATATTCCTTCGGCATCATTGTTGACCGTGTCTTCGATACCGAGGAGATCGTTGTCAAACCTGTTGCCCCAATCCTGCGTGATATCCCGATGTTCTCGGGCAATACGATCCTTGGTGATGGGGCGGTCATCATGATCCTCGATCCCAACGGTATCGCCGCGGCGACGGGGGAGGTCGTAGCCCACGGGAGCGCCCCGGTCGAGCAGGCGGCGCATCAGCGGATCTCGAGAGCTGCCCAGAAGGCGTCGCTTCTCCTGTTCAATTCCGGTGATGGCGGGGTCAAAGCCGTGCCGCTCGCTCTGGTGGCGCGGCTGGAAGAAATCGACCGCAGCGAAATCGAATTTTCCAACGGCAAGCCGATTATCCAGTATCGCGGCAAGCTCATGCCACTGGTGCCGATTGGCGATAGTATCGACTTTGGCGGCGAAGGTCGTCAGCCACTCCTTGTATTCTCCGATCAGACACGCTCAATGGGTCTGATTGTCAGCGAGATCCTCGATATCGTTGAGGAAGTCCTGAATATTGAGCTCGGTTCCGCCCGTCCTGGCGTGCTTGGGAGTGCGATCATCGCAGGTCGCGCGACCGACGTCATCGATACCGGCTACTTCCTGATGCAGGCCTTTGACGATTGGTTTTCTTCACCTCCCAACGAAGAGGGGGCGCCTGGCGACCGCCTCAAGCGGATCCTGCTGGTCGATGATTCGCCATTCTTTCGGAACCTCTTGGCGCCCCTGCTGTCGGTTGCTGGCTATGACGTCAATGCCGTCGAATCTGCGGATAAGGCTCTTACCCTTTACGACCAGGGGGACGATTACGACATGATCATCAGCGATATTGAGATGCCGGGCATGAACGGCTTCGAATTCGCCCGGACCGTCCGCGGTACCGACCGGTGGTGCGACTTGCCGATAGTCGCCCTCTCCTCACATACGTCCACCCACGATCTGGAACTCGGTCGTGAGGTCGGGTTTACCGACTACATTGCGAAATTCGATCGCGATGGCTTGCTGAGCACGATTTCAGCCACATTCAACATGCCCAGGGGAGCCGCAGCATGAGCCAGCAACTCGTTCCTGCCGGTCAAAAGCTGCCCAAAATTGCGACCGAAGTATCGCATGACTATGTGTCGATCTTTCTCGATGGTCAGATGTTCGGAATACCTGTGCTTCAGGTCCAGGACGTCCTCGGACCTCAGCGCATCACCCGGGTACCGCTTGCGCCACCGGAAGTCGCCGGTTCATTGAACCTGCGCGGAAGGATCGTTACTGCGATCGACCTGAGACGCCGCCTTCGTCTTAATCCGCTTGAGGATGGCAAGATTGGGATGAGCGTTGTCGTCGATCAGGGCGGCGAGCTCTACAGCCTTCTCGTCGACAACGTCGGCGAGGTCCTCAGTCTGTCGGCGAAAACCTTTGAGGCGAATCCAGCCACGCTCGACCCGACCTGGCGAGAGGTTTCCGTCGGCATCCACAGACTTGATGGAAATCTTCTGATAATACTCGACGTGGGGCGTGCTCTCGATTTTGCGGTCAAGGTGGAATTGAATTAGGCGTATCAGCGAGTTGAGACGCTGCGGGTGTTAAATTGGTGGGAGACCGGAATATGAAGTATTGCCTGATTGTCGATGACTCGCGGGTTGTTCGCAAGGTTGCGCGGCGAATCCTCGAGGACCTCTCCTTCGAGATTGAAGAGGCGGCGGACGGCAAACTGGCACTCGAAGCCTGCAAGCGCCGGCTTCCCGATGTGGTCCTGCTCGATTGGAACATGCCGATCATGAACGGTCTTGAATTTCTCGTCGAATTGCGACAATGGCCGGAAGGTGACAAGCCGATTGTTGTTTTCTGCACGACGGAAAACGATATCGCCCATATCCAGGCGGCGATCGGGGCCGGCGCGAACGAATATATTATGAAGCCATTTGACAGCGACATTATTCAGGCAAAGTTCCAACAAGTCGGGTTGTTGTGACGGAGCGACCGCGCGTGGCAGATGCGTCCCCATCGGATCTTGGAGGTGGCCCCTACCGGGTCATGGTTTGCGATGACAGCGCTGTCATTCGCGGCCTGATCGCGCGGGCTCTTGATGCCGATCCTGATATCCGCGTCGTGGTCACGGTTGCGGACGGCCAGATGGCTATCGATGCGCTCGCGCGCAATGATGTTGAGGTCTGCATCCTCGATATCGAGATGCCGGTTATGGACGGGTTGACCGCTTTGCCTCACCTTGTTCAGCACCAGCCCGACCTCCAGGTCATCGTCGCCTCGACCCTGACGCGGCGCAATGCCGAGATCAGCCTGAAGGCGCTCTCGGTGGGTGCCGCAGATTATATCTCCAAGCCCACGACGACGGTCGCGCTGACGGCCGGCAATGATTTCAAGGTTGAATTACTCTCAAAAGTCAAAGCGCTCGGGGCCAGCCGGCGCCGGATTCGTGGCATACCACGACCGAATGCTGCGACGGCAAGTCCCTTAGTGCCGCCGGCAGCGACCATTGCGGCCGCGCGCGTCGCGGCAGCCGGCCCTGCCCCGGTCACGGCGCCAGCGCGTGCCAGTGGGTCGCTTTTCAGTCGCCTGCCACCGGTTGTCGCTCCGAACCACGCGACACCTATCGCACCTCGTCTCGGGGCACCTCGAGCGGCCGCCCTTCCTGCCGCCGGGACAGTGAAGGCACCGATCAGCCTCCGGGCGATGCCAAGAGAAATCCCCGACGTTCTGGCCATTGGCTCATCAACGGGTGGTCCGCAGGCGTTGTTCACCATGCTGGCTGCTTTGGGCAAGATTTCGCAGCCCATCTTGATCACGCAACATATGCCGGCAACATTCACGACCATTCTGGCCGAACACATTGCACGGGCGACAGGTATCCCCACCGTCGAAGGCGCCGAAGGCATGGCGGTTGAACGCGGCAAAATCTATGTCGCTCCAGGCGAGTTCCACATGTCGATCGAAGGTTCCGCATCACAGCCAGTCATCAAGCTTTTGAAGACGCCGCCCGAGAATTTCTGCCGACCGTCGGTTAATCCAATGTTGCGAAGCCTCGTCAAGCTCTATGGTAAGAGGGTACTGACGGTTATACTGACCGGGATGGGTCAGGATGGTCTGAAGGGTGCGGAAGAGGCGGTCGGCGTCGGCGGCGCCATTATCGCACAGGATGAGGCGAGCAGCGTTGTGTGGGGTATGCCTGGCGCCGTTGCGACCGCTGGTTTATGCAGCGCGGTGTTGCCATTGACCGAAATCGCGCCACTCATTCGGCGGCTCGTGACGAGGGTAGGTCTATGAACATCGATGATTTTAACCTCCTCGCAAAGCTGATACGCGACCGCTCCGGCCTCAATCTAACCAAGGATAAGGGGTATTTGCTGGAAAGTCGGCTCTTGCCGGTTGCCCGTCAGCACAATCTTAAGACCCTCGAAGAATTGACGATGAAGTTGCGCTCCCGGCCGGATAATGCGCTGGTCCGCGACGTGGTCGAGGCCATGACAACGAACGAGAGTTTCTTCTTTCGTGATGTCAAACCGTTCGACCAGTTTAAGGGGGTGGTCCTGCCGCATTTGCTCGCGACCAAATCGGCGACCCGCAGTATCAAGATTTGGTCGGCCGCCTGTTCGAGTGGGCAGGAGCCCTATTCTCTGGCAATGATTCTCAAGGAGGAAAAGGCAAAGCTGCAGGGTTGGAATATCGATATCGTTGCAACCGACCTATCGACTCAGATTCTGAGCAAAGCGCAGGCCGGACAGTACGCACAGTTCGAGGTCCAAAGGGGACTGCCGATCCAATACCTCGTCAAATACTTCAAGCAGCAGGGTGATCGTTGGCAGATAGATCAATCGATCCGCGACATGGTACGTTTTCGGCCGCTCAATCTGCTCGAGGATTTCTCCTCGCTTGGAAATTTCGATGTGATTTTCTGCCGCAATGTTCTGATCTATTTCGATCAGCCGACGAAGACGATCGTTCTGGAAAGGATGAGCAGGCAACTGAGCAATGATGGCTTCCTGTTTCTTGGTGGGGCGGAAACCGTGGTCGGGATCACCAACAAGTTCCAGACGACCGTTAATCAGCGCGGGCTCTATCAGCAGGCCGGGGCTACGCACAAACTCGCTGGTAGCTAAGCCAGGGGCCGAAGAGCTTGACCGATCCGAGACTGCAATCGGCGATATGGGTCAAGGCTTGCATTCGTCGCGCCGATATTTCTGGCATTTCGGCGACGCTTGTCCGGCGCGGTGATCCTTCCAGCGGGGCCATTCTCATCAAACAGAACCGTCGCGAATTTGGCTGCTGGGTGCTGTCAGAGACGCGGGACGCCATGGGGCGGCGGGCCTGGTTCCATGGTAGCGGCAAGGAAGGGATCACCGAGGCCGAGGCAGACGGCTATATCGAACGACACTGGCACCGCGATCCTGATCTCTGGGTGATCGAGATCGATGATCGTGAGGGGCGCAGACCGTTCGACGAGCCCCTGCTGGATTAGAAAATGGTTGGCCGAGCCGCTGGCTACCCCAAAAGAAAAGAGGCATGCGATGACCGCAGCAGGGTTTGAAACGTCATCCAGGATCGCGCGTGCCGCTTTACTCATTGGTAAAGGAGAGGCGGCGGGGTATCATCTCGAAGCGTCGCCGGAAGGTCAGCTTTCGCGGCGCGAAGAACCGGTCTCGTTCAATTTTGGTTTCGACTTTCGGGCGCGCGCCTATACGGCGCAGGCCGTGACAGTGGGGGACACGCTCCGGCTGTCATTCTTTGGCGACTTTGGTCTTCTTCCCTATAGCCAGGAAAGCCGCACCCGGCGTGCCGAAATCCTGGCGTTGCTGCCGCATCTGAAAGCGGTGGGCTTGATCTGGGAAATTACCAGAACGCAAGCGTTGCGTGTCGGTGGTATTCTTGAACTCAAAGGGGTGATGGCGCCCCGCGAAATTCTTGCGGCCGTGATCGAGTCTCTCGTTCTGGCACGTGAATCGCTCGACGCGATTTCCGCGATTGCCTACACCCCGCAGAAAACGCCAACACGGTCGGCGCGACAATCGCCTTCCTGAGGGTCAGACCCGCTGGCGTCGATGAATGGCGAGGCCGACCTCATCCTGAACTCGGAGTTCCTTGGCATCGCGCAGCTTTTGGGCCCGTGCCTCCATCGCCTTGGCCGCAAGTTCGAATTTTTTCAAATTTGAGAATGCCTCCTGCAATTCGTCACATGATTGATCGATCTGGGTGCGCGTCTCCTCGATCGAGAGGCACAAATTCTCGCGACGCTTTCTGGCGGACGCGATGTATGCCTGATAGGTGACCGCAGCGTCCGGTTGCAACCCCGCGATCTGCTGCTCTCTCGCCATTTCTAGATCGATCCCTTCCAGATCACCCGCCAATCTTGCGGCGAGGCTTTCAAGGTCGGCGAGACGGCGGCGCGCCTCATCGACGTTCCATTTGTGGATGCGCACTTGGCTGCCGAGAGACTTCATGGATCAATTCCATCGAGGATCGAGGCGAGTTGGTCATAGCCCTGAGCCAACGACGCATGTTCGCGTGGTGCCTGGCTGAGGAACCCTTCCAAACGAGGGTAATATTCGATTGCGAGATCGATCGCAGGATCGCTGCCACGGCGATAGGCGCCAAGCCGGATCAATTCCGCCATGTTTTCATATGTTGCGAGGATGCCGCGAGCCCGCTTAACGATCGCGTTTTCGTTATCGCTGTTGCAACCGGGCATCGTTCGCGAGATCGAGCGCAGAATATCGATGGCGGGGTAACGGCCGCGCTCCGCAATACCGCGATCAAGGACAATGTGACCGTCGAGAATGCCGCGAACGGCATCGGCGATGGGCTC
>CAIXXC010000235.1 GCA_903923205.1 uncultured Rhodospirillales bacterium
GGATTTGATCTGGCTGGCACTTTCCGCGACCGCCTTGGCCTGCTCTAGTTCGGCTTCGATCCGTTTGCGGGCGGTGTTGTCCATGCCAACAAACAGATAGCCAATGATTGTCCCGCCATCATCGTGCAGGGCTGTCACCGACACCACGGCCGGGAACAGGCTGCCATCCTTGCGGATATAGGATAGCTCGTAGATGTCTTCGACCCCGCGTGACGCTTTAATCACCAAAGCTTGGAAGCCGGGTGTGATCGTTGTTTCGAGCTCAAGGCTTAGGCTTGCCGCGCGGGCAATCAAATCTGTCGAATCGGAAATATCTGCCGGCGTGATGAAGTGCATTACATCGGCAGCTGAGTAGCCAAGCATACGTTCAGCGCCCCGGTTAAAGCTCTGGATGATGCCCGTCGTATCGGTCGCGATACTCGAGATGTTCGTGCTGTTCAAGATTGCACGTCTGAGCGCGCCAGCCTTCAGCAGGACTTGCTTCGCGCGTGCCCGCGAGGTCACGAGATGATCCTGGTGGGATCTCGCGGCATGGCGCGCGCAATGGCGATCGCGAGTTCAGCCTCGCGGAACGGCTTTTCCAATAGGATCGCATCAGGTCGCGCTTGCCGAACTTTGGCGATATTACCGCTCACAAAGATATGCGGGATAAAGCCCGTCGTCAGGATGGTTTCCACCGCCGTGATCCCACTGCCGTCACCCAAACGGGCATCGACGATCATCAGGTCGGGGGAATACTCAGCAGCCGCATCGATGGCAGCTGCCTCGGTTGTCACGATAGCGGAAATCTCGTGCCCCATCTCTTCCAGCATCTCGCCAACCAACTGCCCGATCAGGAGGTCGTCTTCCACAAGAAGGATGCGCAGGCCTGTCATCGACGCTTGTTATATCCATGCCGGTAAATCGCTGCCGGAACACTCACAAAGCGGCAGCGTCTTCCCAACTAGGGAGCTTGCGACATAATCGCCACCCTCGGAAACTACCTAAGGGGCTCACTCAAGCCTCGTTCTCAAGATCGGCGAACACCTCCGCTGCCCAGTGGAAGGCGGTATTGGCGGCAGGAACCCCGCAATAGACCGCGCTTTGCATCAGAACTTCGCGAATGACGTCGACTGGTACACCATGAGTGATCGCCGCGCGCAGGTGCAGCTTGAACTCGTCGACGCGATTGAGAGCGATCATCTGGGCCAGAACCAACAGACGTCGGGTCTGGTCGTCGATGACGCCACGTGTCCAAATATCACCCCAGGCATAGCGGGTGATCAGGTCCTGGAAATCGGCGTTGAAGGGGTTGCGGTTCTTGATCGACTTGTCGACCCAGGCATTGCCGAGTGTCGCGCGGCGGCGCTTTGTGCCTTGCGTGAGCCGTTCCTCGTCCGTCATTGTCCTAGTCCTCCAGGAAGGCGAGCAGGGCCGCCGTGTAGCCTTCGCGCTGTTCGATATTTGAGAGATGCGCGGCTTCAAGCATCACCACGGTCGATCCCGCAATACCGCGCGCGATTTCTTCTGAGTAATGGGGTGGCGTCGAGGGGTCCTGCGTGCCGCCGATCACCAGGACGGGCGCCGTTATCCGCCCGAGATCAGCCCGTTGATCCATATCCCTGATGGCGTGACAGCAGCCGCAATAGCCAACCGGGTCGGTGGTCAGCAGCATCTTTCGAATGGGCTCAACCTCGCTCGGCGCGCGAAGCTGAAAGACTTGCGTAAACCAGCGTGCGACGACCCCTTCGGTGATCGCGGTCATGCCCTGTTCGCTGACGGTTTTGATCCGGGCGTCCCATTGCTCAGCCGGAGGCATGTGTGGGGCGGTGTTGGTCAGCGCGAGCCGCGTCACCCGCTCTGGAGCATGTACACCAAGCCACATCCCGACCATGCCGCCTTTTGAAAGACCGCAAAAAGCAACCTTGTCAAAGCCAAGATGGTCGAGCAAGGCAACCGCATCGCCGCCGAGTTGATCGATCGTGTAGCCGCCACGGGGGACTGCCGACTTGCCATGGCCGCGACTGTCATAGCGCAAGACCCGGTAGCGGGTCGTGAGCGCCGACATCTGTCCATCCCACATGCCTAGATTGGTGCCGAGCGAATTCGACAGCATCAGCACGGGCGCGCCGGCCGGGCCGTCCAGACGATAGTGAAGGCGTGTGCCATTGACCTCGGCGAATTGAGAAACTTCGCTCATGCTTTTCTTTCCCTGATTGACTGGCGCGCCTGAAAAGTCGCAAGCACGCGGCGTGTAAAATTTGCAGACTGACCAAGATATTGGCCCGGATCCAGGAGGCCGCGAAGGCTGGTCGGGATCAGGTGTCGGGTAACAACCGGGTCCGCTAAGAGCACCTCGCCAAGCGGCAACGACTGCGCGATCGCCCGATGGCTCGCCCGCTCAACCATCTCATGGGCCTCGGCCCGGCCAATCTTCTCGGCAAGGGCCATTGTGACGGCCTCGGCCAGCACGAGACCTTTTGTGATGTCAATATTCGCCGCCATGCGCGCGGAAACGACCTCGAGATTTTCGACGACCTCGATCGTGTTTCGCAGGCTGCCACCGATCAGTCGGAAAATCTGCGGGAGTGTTTCCCATTCCGCCTGCCAGGCGCCGAGGCTGCGTTCATGCTCGCCGGTCTGTGCCGCAAGCATGGTCGCGACCAGATGGGGGATACGTTGAGCGGCTGCCAGCGCAACCGCGCAGCCGACCGGATTACGCTTATGCGGCATGGTGGATGATCCACCCTTGCCATGCTCCCCAGCCTCGGCAACTTCGCCGATCTCCGTCTGGCTGAGCAGCGAAATATCCCGCGCAATCTTGCCGAGGACGCCGGCGGCAAGGCCAAGGGTGCCTGCAAGCTCGCAGAACCGGTCACGCTGGCCGTGCCAGGGGAGGTCCGGCAAGTCGAGGCAGAGCTCATGCGCCAGAAGTTCAGCGACGGCCAAGCCCTGGTTGCCAAGCGACGCCAGTGTTCCGGCGGCACCGCCGAATTGCAGCACGGCGACAGTTGCTTCGGCTTCGGCAAGACGATCGCCAACCCTCATCGTCTGGGAGAGCCAGGTTGCTGCCTTCAGGCCGAACGTTATGGGAACGGCGTGCTGCAGCCAGGTGCGGCCTATTTCAGGGGTCGTGGCAAAGCGCGCCGCAAGTGTGGCCAAACCAGCCTCAAGCTGGATCCAGTCGTTCTGGATCAAGGCGAGCGCTGAGCGGCATTGTAGAACCAGACCGGTATCGAGCGCATCCTGGCTCGTTGCACCCCAATGAACCCAACGCGCGGCGTCCCAATCTGTCTCCGACAGCCTCGCCGTTAGTGCCTTCACCAGCGGGATCGCGGTATTGCCGGATCGGGCGGCAGCCGTTGCGATCGCGGCGATATCATAGAGTTCCGCCCGACAGGCAGGGCCGATCGCAGAGGCCGCCTTGGCAGGTATGATTCCGGCTTTTGCCTCCGCCCGCGCTAGTCCGGCTTCGAAGTCGAGCATACCTTGGAGGTGGCTCTGATTATCGAAACAGGCATCGATCGCCGGGTCGCCGAACATTGGAGAGAGGAGGGTAAAGGGGCCCGTCATTCGTTGCTCGAACTGGTGGTAGGGGCGATCTTGCCGCAATCACAGGAGCATGGCCAAGAGCATTCCGGCAAGCTCCCGTTATCGAAGCGATAGGCGACAGATTGCTCGGCGTGATATTTTTCGTTGGATATGAGAGCCTGATCGATCCTATCTGGCTGACGAGGCGACGAGGGTGAGATCATGGCGTTCGATGGCGAGTTTTTTCGGCGTGACCGGAGGATGCATCCTCCGGCTTATACCCCCGGCTACAAGAGCAGTATTCTGCGCTCGCCCAGGCTCGCCCTGGTCTCGCTTGAACAGAGCATCAGCGAGCGGACCGGTCCGGTGTTTTCCGCCGAACATCTTGACGCGCTCGACAATGATCTGATCCGCAACTACGCGGAATCGGGTGAGGCGATTGGTGAGCGCATCATCGTTCATGGGCGTGTGCTCGACGAAAATGCCCGTCCGGTCGCCAATACCTTGATCGAGGTCTGGCAGGCGAATGCAAGTGGCCGCTACCGCCATCTTCGCGATACCTATCTGGCCGCGCTCGACCCCAATTTCGGCGGTTGTGGTCGCTGCGTCACCGACGCTGACGGCTATTACCACTTCCGCACCATCCGCCCCGGCCCCTATCCCTGGCGGAACAATGGCAGCGACTGGCGCCCGGCCCATATCCATTTTTCCATCTTCGGTCATGCCTTTGTCCAGCGACTTGTGTCGCAATTCTATTTTGAAGGCGACCCGTTGATCGCGCGCTGCCCCATCGTCGCCACGATCCCCGACTGGGCGGCGGTGGAAAGGCTGATCGCCCGCCTCGACATGGAACATCAGGTCCCGTTCGACTGCCTGACCTACCGCTTCGACATCGTGCTGCGGGGCCAGCGTTCGACCTATTTCGAAAACCGCCCCGCCGGCAATTGAGGGCAAGGAGACCTATCGCGATGACCTCGCATATCCTGAAGGAGACGCCGTCCCAGACGGGAGGGCCCTATATTCATATCGGTACCGTGCCCGGGTTTGCCGGGCTCAAGACCCGAAGCCAGGAACAGCAGCATATTCTTGCCACCGCAGGCCCGGTCATCCGGATCGAGGGCGCAATCTATGACGGCACCGGTGCGGCGATCCCCGATGGCATCATCGAATTATGGCAGGCCGATCCGTCCGGCCACTACAACGCGCCCGGATTTAAGGGCTGGGGCCGTGCGCCAACGGGCGGCCCTGGTGGGATCTGGTCCTTCGAAACCGTGAAGCCGGGTGTGGTGCCATGGCGCGACGGGCGTCCGCAGGCACCGCATGTGACGCTGGCGATCTTTGCCCGCGGCATCAACATCCATCTCCACACGCGCATGTATTTCCCCGAGGATGAGGCTGCCTTGGTCGCCGACCCTGTCCTGCTGACGATTGAGCACCCGGCGCGACGTCGAACCCTCGTCGCGACACGCCTGTCCGGTGACGGCATGCCGGTCTATCGATTTGACATATTCCTGCAGGGCGACCCGGAAACGGTGTTCTTCGATATTTAAGAACACGTTCCCCGGCGACTGCGGCGGGATTAAAGCGTCTGCGCCAGTTGTCGGAGGACGTATTTCTGGATCTTGCCGGTTGAGGTCTTTGGGATTGCCTGGAAGACGATTTTACGCGGTAGTTTGAAGCCAGCGAGATGGTCGCGGCAGAACGCGATCAGGCTTTCCTCGGTCGCAATTGCGCCGGGCTTCAAGGTGACGAAAGCGCAGGGACTTTCACCCCATTTTTCATCCCGCCGCGCGACGACGGCGGCCTCGAGTACGTCTGGATGGCGGTAGAGAACATCCTCGACCTCGATGCTGGAGATGTTCTCGCCGCCGGAGATAATGATGTCCTTGGATCGATCCTTGATCTCGACATAGCCATCCGGATGCCAGACCGCGAGATCGCCGGTATGGAACCAGCCACCGTGAAAGGCATCCCGCGTCGCCACCGGATTCTTTAGATAGCCCTTCATCACGGTATTGCCACGCATGAAAATCTCACCGATCGAGACGCCGTCTCGTGGGACGGGCTCAAGGGTGTCCGGGCTTGCGACCATGATCTCTTCAAGCATGGGGCTGCGGACGCCCTGGCGGGCTTTGAGCGCGGCTTGCTCGGCGGGTGGCAGACTATTCCAGCGGTCATGCCAGACGCAGACGATGACCGGACCGTAGGTCTCCGTCAGGCCATAGACATGGGTCACGGTCCAGCCCATGGCCTCCATGCCTTCGATCACTGCGGCGGGTGGCGCGGCTCCGGCGGTCATGACCTTCACCTTGTGGTCGATGCCGAGCTTGAGGTCAGCCGGGGCGTTGTTCAGCATGTTGAGGACGATCGGCGCCGCGCAGAAATGACTGACTTTCTCACGCCGAATCACGTCCAGGATGGGTTCGGCGCGGACGTGGCGAAGGCAGACGCTGGTGCCGGCGCTGACGGCCATCGTCCAAGGGAAACACCAGCCGTTGCAATGAAACATCGGCAGGGTCCACAGATAGACCGGGACATCGCCAAGGCTCCAGGACAGCGCGTTGGAGACCGCGTTGAGATAGGCGCCGCGATGATGATAGACGACCCCTTTCGGATTGCCCGTGGTGCCCGACGTGTAGTTGAGCGCAATGGCGTCCCATTCATCCGTCGGCAAAACCCAGGGAAATTCCGCGGGAGCGCCCGACAGGAAACTTTCGTAGTCGCAAATGCCCAGAAGATCGCCACCGCCGGTCCATTCAGGGTCGTCGATATCGATGACGATCAGCGGCGCTGCGTAAAGCGCGATCGCCTGGCGCGCGGTCTTTGCGAATTCGCGATCGGTGATCAGAATTTTCGCCTCACCATGGCGCAGGATAAAGGCGATCGCCTCGGCATCAAGGCGCGTGTTGATGGCGTTCAGGACGGCGCCTGCGAGCGGCACGCCGAAATGAGCCTCGAAGAGTTCCGGTGTGTTGGCGGCGAGAATCGCCACTGTATCGCCTGCACCGATCCCCGATCTACTCAACGCTGCCGCAAGTCGCCGACAACGCGAATAGGTTTCTGCCCAACTGCGTCGCATCCGACCATGGATAATCGCTGTCCGATCCGGCCATGTGCCTGCCGCCCGTTCGAGAAATGTCAAGGGTGTCAACGGCGTGTAGTTTGCCGTATTACGATCCAGGTCGCGCACGTATGGGTGAGTGGCGTCCATGATTTTTCTTGTCTTCCCCTGATTCAAGCTGGGTTCACCTAACATATGTTGGCGCGGCGAGGGCGTCCAGCGGCCTTGCCCCGGTCGGGAATGCGAATTTGCCGGTGGTTATTGCTTCTGGTTATGATCGACTATTATTTGTGAACTCTCTGGCGGCAGGTTGGACATGACACAGTCTCGGCAACTTCGGCTCGGCGCTTTCATGCGTCCGGTCAGCATCCACACGGCGTCGTGGCGCTATCCGGGCGGTTTCGCCGACGCCAACTTCAATTTCGGCCATCTCAAGCGCTTCATTCAGAAGCTTGAACAGGGCCGGTTCGACGCCTTCTTCATGGCCGATCATCTTGCGGTCATGAATATGCCGATGGAGGCGCTCAAGCGCAGCGCCAC
>CAIXXC010000236.1 GCA_903923205.1 uncultured Rhodospirillales bacterium
TCAGACCGAAGTGGGGTCGATCTTCCCGAGCCACCCGCCCATAGAAGCCGCCTCGGCTCGCTTTCCCGCACGCAGCCGATGGGGCTTCCGGGATTGTCGGAGCCGGAAGTGGTCCGCCACTTCACGCGGCTATCGCAGAAGAACTACGCCATCGACAGTGGGCTCTACCCGCTTGGTTCATGCACCATGAAACACAACCCGCGCCTCAACGAGAAGTTGGCGCGACTGCCAGGCTTTGCCGACATCCATCCGCTGCAACCGATTGCGACGGTTCAGGGCGCGCTTGAGCTTATGGACAGCCTGGCGCATTGGCTGAAAACGCTGACAGGCCTGCCCGCAGTTGCCCTGTCACCCGCGGCCGGTGCGCACGGTGAACTGTGCGGGATTATGGCGATCCGCGCGGCGATTGACGCACGCGGCGAGACGCGAACCCGCGTCCTCGTGCCGGAATCTGCCCATGGCACGAATCCCGCCACGGCAGCGGCCTGTGGGTTCACCGTAGAGGCCGTTCCGGGGAATCGTCGTGGTCGTGTCGATTTGAGCGCCCTGAAAGCCAAACTAGGGCCGGATGTGGCCGCCGTCATGGTAACGAATCCGAACACCTGCGGATTGTTTGAAACCGAGATCAAGGAAATCGCCGACGCGGTCCACGCGGTCGGCGCCTATTTCTATTGCGATGGCGCGAACTTTAACGCCATCGTCGGGCGCGTCCGGCCCGCAGACCTCGGTATCGACGCGATGCACATCAACCTGCACAAAACCTTTTCGACACCTCATGGCGGCGGCGGTCCGGGATCCGGTCCGGTCGTGTTGGCCGCGAGCCTCGCGCCCTTCGCACCGGTTCCCTGGGTCGTCCACGGCCCGGAAGGATTCGACCTCATCGAACACGTTTCGGGCATTGCATCGGACTCCTTCGGTAGGCTCAAAGGTTTTCATGGCCAGATTGGCATGTTCGTGCGGGCGCTCGCCTACATGATGAGCCACGGCTCTGACGGGCTTCGCCAGGTCTCCGACGATGCTGTCCTGAATGCGAACTATATTCTCGCGCGGTTGAAAAACACGCTGACACCATCCTTCGATGGACCTTGTATGCACGAGGCATTGTTCGATGATCGTTTCCTGGAGGGCACAGGCGTAACAACGCTGGACTTCGCCAAGGCCATGATCGACGAGGGATTCCATCCTATGACGATGTATTTTCCCCTGGTGGTGCATGGCGCACTTCTGATTGAACCGACCGAGACAGAGAGCAAGGAGAGCATCGATCAATTCATTGACGTTCTGATCCACCTTGCCGCAGATGCCCGGAGTGGTGACATCGAGAAATTTCGTGCAGCCCCGGTGCTGACCCCCCGACGCAGACTCGATGAGACTGCGGCGGCACGGCATCCGATTCTGCGCTGGAGGCCGCCGGCACAGCCACTACCCGCAGCGGCCGAGTGATCACTGCCCTGGGCGCCTGCGGGCCTCCGCCGGCGCTTTGAAGGCTTCAAGAACCAGGTCGACAAAAACCTGCGCGGGCTTCGACTCTCGCGTCGACTTGCCATAGGCAAGCTCGAATGGGGCGGTGTAGGTCAGATGTTGCGGCAAGAGAGGCTTGATGTGCCCTCTTTCCAGCATCGGTAAAGCATAATGATCCGGCAGGTAGCCCAGATACTCGCCGGAAAGGATCAGCCGCGCCGCAGCCTCCATCGAATTCACCGTGGCGCTGGCACGCGCCGTCTGGAAATGGCGGATATCACGAGCACCCCAATACCCGCGGGAAATCAAGCGCTGGCGCTGGATCAGATCCATCGTGATTTCTTGTCCCGGCATGGCAAAAAGAGGATGCCCGACGCCGCAATAAAACCCGTGGTTCTCTTCATACAGCGGCACGTATGTCAATCCGAGGAGGATTTTGGGAAAACTGCCCACCGCAACGTGAATCCGGCCTTCATTCAATTCGCGCAGCAGCTCATTGGGCGGGCGTATCTCGATGGAGACCTGAACGTCACGCATCACGCGGGCAAAGTGACCAAGGACGTCGCTCAAAACGGCGTTCGGATCACTGATCGTATTATCAAGCAAACCGATCGCCAGGCTACCCTGCATCAGTCCACGCAGCGAGCTGGCGCGGAGGTTGAAACCGTCGATCGCCCCGAACAGCTTTTGCGTTTCGGCAAATATGGTCTCGCCATCCTCGGTCAAGCGAAACCCTGCCCGCCCTCGCTGGCACAGTTTGACCCCGAGACGCGTCTCCAGTGTGGAAATCTGGTTGCTGATTGTCGACGCACCGATATTAAGGGCAGTCTGGGCGCCGGTGAAGCCACGAGCCTCAACAACTGCCGCAAAGACCCGCAAGAGCCGCAGATCAATCGTATCCAGGCGAGGCGCTATGACGTTGCCCCCGTAGCAAGATGACACCCTGGCTGGCGCCGCCCGTCAAGGTAGGCATTGATAAGCTGGCCGAGCCGGGCGCGACCGAAACTCGGGAAATGACCACCGTGAACAACGTTCACGGGCAAGGCGCCGAGGCGACGCAGCGAGCCCGCATAATTGCCGAGATCGGAGTGATACGCGTCATCGATCAATGGCCCATCGTAAACAAGATCGCCTGAGAGCAACGTCCCAGTGTGGGCTTCAAAGAGGGCTATGCCACCGGGAGAATGGCCGGGCGTATGGATAACCTCAAAGACACGATCGCCGAGATCGATGATGTCGCCATCGTGCAGGACCCGGGTCGCGGCAGCGGCCGGAACCCGATAGGAGGCAGCGTCCCAACCGGCCGGAAACGCATCGAACATCTCGTCCGTCGCGTACCGGTCCGACAGAGTCCATTCCCGTCTGGGATCGGCCAAAATCGCGGCTTCGGCAACATGGACTGCACGGGCGGGAAACTCGTGGTGGCAACCAATATGATCGAAATGGGTATGGCTTGCGACGCAGAGCAAAGATCGCTCGGTCACCAAGGCAACCTGTGCGCGCAAGGACACCGCGCCAAGCCCGCTGTCAAACAACAAATCTCCATCACGACCGCGAACATGCCACATATTGCAACGATAGAAAGGCTTGATCCATGGCTCTTGGATCAGCGTGATGTCGTCCGCGAAGCGGAGTGTTTCATACCACTGAGAGGCGGCGACGATCTTTACGGAATCCATGTCAGGCAGGAACCGCCACGAGATCGGATGGCGCGCAAGACAGCGTCAAAGCTTGTCCATGCTGGGGCAACGCGGACGCTGGCAAGCGCAGGATGAACCCCTGCCCCGTCGTCTCTTGCACTGCCTGAACCCGGTAATAGGCGCCTTGGTAAAGCGCGTCGCGGACCGCTACGGTACCCAATGAGACGCTGCCGGTCGCGTCAATGCGGATGTTTTCCGGCCGGATCACGATACAAACGTCCTCGCCGGCGCGTGCCCCCCAGACATTGATGACCGGGATGGTTCCAAGTGCCGTCGCCGCATTATCTTGATCCGCTAGGCGGCCAGATATCTCCGTGCTCTCTCCCATGAAATTGGCGACGAAACGCGTTGCCGGTCGGGCATAAACGCGTTGAGGTGGGCCAATATCCTCAATTTTTCCTTTGTTCATCACAACAACCAGACTGGCAAGGGCCATCGCCTCTTCCTGATCATGGGTAACGTGGACGAAACAGGTTCCGGTCCGACGCTGCAGAGACAATAATTCGTCCTGCATCTGACGACGCAGATTAAGGTCAAGCGCACCAAGTGGTTCGTCGAGCAGGAGGATCTCCGGCTCCACGACAAGCGCCCGAGCGAGTGCCACACGCTGGCGTTGCCCCCCGGACAATTCGTGGACCCCGCGATCGCCGAAATCGGCAAGCCCGACCATATCAAGTGCCGCCGCGACGCGCAGGCGCCGCTGCGAGGGTTTTATTCCCCTGACGACCAACCCATAGGCGATGTTCCGCGATACCGACATATGGGGGAAGAGCGCGTAATCCTGAAAGACGGTCGTCGTCGGCCGCGCTGCCGGGGGCAGAGCCGTGACATCGTTCCCGGCAATGCGTATGGACCCAGTATCGGGCGTGGTAAAGCCGCCGACAACCGATAACAAGGTGGTTTTGCCGCTCCCTGAAGGCCCAAGAAGGACCACATAATCCTCCCTGCCGACCGACAGTGAAATATCGTCGAGTGCGGCGACCGCACCATAGATCTTGCTGACACGGGTCACGGCCAGGTGCGGAAGATCAGTTCGAATCTGCATCGTCATGATCGCCGTTTCCTCAACAGAAGGGCCTCAACGGCAACGATGAGTGCGACGGAAAAGACGAAGATGAACGACCCTGCGGCATTGGTGACCGGGTTAAGGCCACCCCGTAACAAGCTCCAGATGACCACAGGAAGTGTCACGTCAAAACGTGTATTGAGAAAAGCAATGATAAACTCGTCCCAAGAAAGTGTGAAGCAGAGGCAAAAGGCGGCTATTAAAGCCGGTGCAATAATTGGCACGGTAATGGTGAGCAGAACCCGCGCGCTGGAGGCGCCGAGATCACGGGCGGCCAACTCTATCTTGCGCTGATGCTCGCCGAGTTGGGCCAGACAGATTGCGAAGGCCAGTGGCATATTAATGACGACATGGCCGATCACGACGATCCACAGGCCCGGCCGCAACCCCATCGCCGAAGCCGCGACCAGCAATCCCATCCCGATCAGAAGATAGGAAACGGCAAGCGGGAGAATGATAATAGCCTGAAGGTAGGCCTTGCCGCGAAAATCGTGACGGGCGACCCCATAAGCGGCCAGAAAGCCGGTGATGACCGAAAGCGCCGAAGACAAAAAACCGACACCAAGTGAGTTCGCGAAGCCGCCGACCAAACGGCTATCGGCGAACGCGGCACCATACCAGCGCAGCGACGGTCCATTGAAAGGGGGAACTGGCAGATCCCCACCTTGCAGGGAAAACAACA
>CAIXXC010000237.1 GCA_903923205.1 uncultured Rhodospirillales bacterium
AAGACCAAGCGTGATCTTATAGGTGCCAGGACCGAAGCTCTGCTTGGTCGTCAACGCGCCGCACTGCCATGTGGTGCCGCAGAGGTCGACATAAAGACCATTGCCCGGGTGAAAATCGAAATAACCGTTGCCGATCACATCGACCGAGCCCGAGGACACGTCGAAATTGGTCAAACTGGTTTGATTGAGCCCTGCCGAGGACGTCGCGTCGAAATTATCTGACAGCACCGAAGCTGCCTGGGCATGGGAGATCGAGAGAAGGGCCACACCGGCGACAAGGCCGGCCTTGAAGCTGAGATTGAACATGTTCGCCTCACTGAAGGTACGGAGTTTCAAGAAAGATGCATGTTGAGCGGTGAATAGCAGGGAACTGAAATACTTTGACATGTTTTATAATAAAGAAGAATTGTTTAGAAATGATAAACTGGCAAAGCCAAATTACCTGCGGATAACCCTCTCGACCTATTTTGTGTTTTATTAATCTTAGTGGCACTATTTTTAAATTGTAGATGGGACCGAACTCTCTTTCCGGTTGAGGATCCTGCCGTGGCCCCTTAAGCTTCTGGCAATGAACGATCAAACAGTTGAAAGCTTCATCGCCCGCTGGGGTGAACAGACGGGGGGACAGGAGCGCGCCAATTACGCGCTGTTTTTGACTGAGCTATGCGACATCATTGGTGTCGCGCACCCGGACCCTGCGGGCTCAGACCGTGAACTCAACGCCTATGTATTCGAGCGTTTGGTCAACGAGCCCAATGGCGATGGCAGCCACCGCCACCGCCGGATCGATCTCTACAAGCGCGGCAGCTTCGTCCTGGAAGCCAAGCAGAGCCGACCCAGGGCCGCCATGCCGCTAGAGCCGTCCGACATGTCTCCCGACGCCGCGCCCCGTGGCAGACGCGGAGCGGGCAAATCCTGGGACACCTTGATGTTCGAAGCCAGGGCCCAGGCGGTCAATTACGCCCGCTGCCTTCCCCCGGGTGATGGTTGGCCACCCTTTGTCCTGGTCTGCGATGTCGGCCATGTCATCGAAGTTTTTGCCGACTTCACCGGCCAGGGCAAGAACTACGCCCAGTTCCCCGACCGTCAGGGCTTTCGCATCTATCTGCAGGACCTCCGCGAGCCTGCGGTCCGGGCGCGGCTGAAGGCGATCTGGGATAATCCGCACTCGCTCGACCCCGCCCGGCGATCGGCGCTGGTGACGCGCGAAATCGCCCGACGTCTGGCCTCTGTCTCGAAGGCGCTGGAGTCACCCCGGACCCCGGCCGATGACGTGGCGATGTTCCTGATGCGCTGCCTGTTCACCATGTTCGCGGAAGATGTCGAGCTGCTGCCGAAATCCTCATTTCGCGATCTTTTGCGCAAATGCGTGGCCGAGCCCGACAAGTTCGAGCATCTCGTCGGCCAATTATGGGAGGCGATGGACCGGGGCAGCTATGCCTTCGCGCTGGAGGCCCAGGTCAAGCGCTTCAATGGCGAGTTCTTCAAGAACCGTCATGTCTGCAGTCTCGGCCGCGCGGAGATTGGCGCCCTGCTTGCCGCCGCAGACGCCGATTGGCGCGAGGTCGAGCCCGCAATCTTCGGCACCTTGCTCGAACAGGCGCTCGACCCGGCGGAGCGCAAACGCCTCGGCGCCCACTACACCCCGCGCGCCTATGTCGAGCGCCTTGTCGTCGCCACGGTGCTGGAGCCCTTGCGCGCGAAATGGCACCAGGCCCTGGCGACCGCCGAGCGGCAGAAGGGCGAAGGTCGCGAGGCCGAGGCCATTGCCAGCATCGCGGGGTTCCATGCGCACCTGTGTCAGGTCCGTGTGCTTGATCCGGCCTGTGGCACCGGCAACTTCCTTTATGTCGCGCTCGAATTGATGAAGCGGCTTGAAGGCGAGGTGCTGGAGGCGCTGGCCTCCCTCGGCGGGCAGGAGAGTTTCGCCGCCCTTGAAGGCCATACCGTCGATCCGCATCAATTCCTGGGTCTCGAGGTCAACCCCCGCGCCGCCGCGATTGCCGAACTCGTGCTGTGGATCGGCTATCTGCAATGGCATTTCCGCACGCGGGGAGCACCGCCGTCGGAGCCGATCCTGCGCGCCTTTCGCAATATCGAAAACCGCGACGCCGTTCTGACTTGGGATGGTGCGCCTGTACCGAAGGTGGTCGCCGGGGGCGAGCATTATCCAAACCCCCGCCGTCCCTTCTGGCCGGCAGCCGAGTTCATCATCGGGAACCCGCCCTTCATCGGCGGCAAGGACCTGCGCGAGCGCCTCGGCGACGGCTATGCCGAGGCGCTGTGGCAGGCCAATGGCCGCAAGACCGACAGCGCAGATTTCGTCATGTACTGGTGGAAACATGCGGCGGAGCTGCTGACCGCGAAGGGCACCGTGCTGCGCCGCTTCGGCTTCGTGACGACCAATTCCATCTCTCAGGTGTTCCAGCGCAAGGTCATGGAGCCGTTCTTTGCCGCCAAGGAACCGATCTCGCTGGTGATGGCAATTCCGGACCATCCCTGGACCAAAGCCGATCGAGACGCTGCTGCGGTAAGGATCGCGATGACTGTGGCCGAGGCCGGATCGAAAAACGGCATCCTGCGCGAGGTGACCCACGAGGCCGCGCTCGACAGCGATGCTCCAGAGGTGGAACTGGTCGATCATCCAGGAAAGATCAATTCCGATTTGACGGTCGGGGTGGATGTTACTCGGGCCGACGCGTTGCAGGCGAACGAAGGAATCTGTTCTCCCGGCGTGAAGCTTCATGGCGCAGGTTTCATCGTCTCGCGTTCCGAGGCCGAGTGTCTGGGACTTGGGCGTCGGCCCGGTCTTGAGAAGCACATTCGCGAGTATCGCAATGGACGGGATCTGACGGCACGCCCTCGCGATGTGATGGTGATCGATATGCTCGGACTAGCCTCAGAAGAGATCAGGCTCAGCTATCCAGAAGTGTATCAGCACCTCTTGGCCAGCGTTAAGCCCGAACGGGATCGCAATAATCGAGCTTCATATCGCGACAATTGGTGGATTTTCGGTGAGCCTCGCCTGGAGCTTCGACCGGCGCTCGAAAAACTTCCCCGATATATCGCGACCGTCGAGACAGCCAAGCATCGAGTCTTCCAGTTCCTCGACGCGGCGATTCTGCCTGATAACAAGATCGTGGTGATCGCTGCAGAAGATGCCTTTCTTCTGGGAGTACTCAGCTCCAATATCCACCGCGTTTGGTACGTCGCGAACTCCGCGAAAATAGGGATGTACGAAGGCGATGCCGTCTACGTCAAATCCCGCTGCTTCGACCCCTTCCCCTTCCCCGTCACTGACGATTTGAAGCAACAGCGGATTCGCCAGATCGCCGAAGACCTCGACGGCCATCGCAAGCACGTTCTAGCCGAACACACGCATCTGACGCTGACCGGT
>CAIXXC010000238.1 GCA_903923205.1 uncultured Rhodospirillales bacterium
GCCGTGACCACCGCACTGCGCGAGACATTCCTCATCCTCGATACGGCAGAGATCGCCGTCGAGATCGATCCGCGCACACTCGATACCGCACGGATCGGGGCGCTTGCCGAAATGGGGGTCAATCGGGCTAGCCTCGGCGTCCAGGATTTCGAGCCGAGGGTCCAGCGCGCAATCGGCCGGATCCAGGATTTCGAGATGACCAAGCGTTGTGTCGATAGTTTGCGCGAGATCGGGATCGGATCGATCAATCTGGACATCCTCTACGGCCTGCCGTTCCAAACCGTCGAGAGCGCGCGCCATACCGCAGAAATGACCCTTGCGCTGGCACCCGATCGCATCGCCGCGTTCGGCTATGCCCATGTGCCGTGGATGAAGAAGCATCAAAATCTGATCGCCGAGGCTGCCCTGCCCGATGCCGCCGACCGCTTCGCGCAGCGGGCCGCGATCGACGAGACCTTCGTCAAGGCCGGGTACCGCGCGATCGCGCTCGATCATTATGCTCGCGCCGATGATACCCTGGCGCTAGCCGCGGAGGCAGGCGTGGTCGGGCGGAATTTCCAGGGTTACACGACCGATCCAGCGGAGATTCTGATCGGATTTGGCGCATCGGCGATCAGCACCTATCCGCAGGGCTATCTGCAGAACATCACGGTAACTGCGGACTATGCGAAAGCCGTTCGCCGCGACGGCTTGGCGGCGACACGCGGTATCGCGATCGATGCGACCGATCGGCTGCGGCGCGATGTCATCAATTCGTTGATGTGCGGTTTCAGCGCCGACCTGGCAGCGATCACCACCCGTCACGATGCGGCGCCAACGATCTTCGCGAGCGAGATTCAGCGGCTGGATGAGCACATCACCGACGGCCTCGTGACCTGGGATGGCAGCGTCGTCAGGGTGACGACGGAAGGCCAGCCTTTCGTGCGCCTCATTGCCGCTGTCTTCGACACCTACTTGAGCCCCGGCACTCAGCGCCATTCGCGCGCTGTCTGATAAACGCTGGCGAGGAACCAACATGGGCCAGCCCGGCGGCAACGGCCATCGAAATGCCCTCGACAACCTTGATCTCGAGGCATTTGTCACGACCCCAAGGGTGCGTACTCCCTTCGATTATCTGGTTGTCCCTCAATTCCTGAAGCCAGCGGCGCAAACGGCCATTCGTGCTGTCTTCCCGATTTCGGCCCATGGTGGGGTGGAACCTGCGGCCGCGCGCGATCCACACGACGCGCTGGGTCGGATGCTCGCCGGCTTCCACGATCCGCAAATTACCCGGCTCTTTGCCGAAAAGTTCGATATCGATCTGGATCCTGCCGCGCTGATGATCACACTGCGGTCGCGCTGTCGTCTTGAGGATGGCAAAATTCACACCGACAGCTTGAGCAAAAGGGTGACCGCGCTGGTTTATCTGGAGCCGGAATGGCCCGCAATCGGCGGCCGCCTCCGTTTCCTGCGAGGTTCTGACAGTCTGGATGACATGCTGACCGAAGCCCCACCGATGAAGGGGACATTGCTGGCTTTTCGCCGCTCAGACAATTCCTGGCATGGCCATTCGCCGTACGAAGGCGTCCGGCGCATCATCATGCTCAACTGGATGGTAAGCCCGGCTGCCGCCCGCCGCGAATTGCGACGACACGCTGTCTCGGCCGGGATCAAGCGTCTATTGCCGATAAAGGCGAAAGGATGACCTCGCCTCTCGCTGCGGCGACCCATCTCCGCAACGCCTTGTCGGCATCAGAACAGGACGACACGCCTTTCCCGCATTGGCTGCTCGCTGACACACTACCGACTGACTTCTATCATTCGCTGCGCGATCTCGACCTTGGGTCGCCACCCCCGGGGGAGTCCGCTGGTCGACGCGAGACCCACAACGCCAAGCGCCTGTTTTTTGGCGTCGCGGCACGGGAGCGATTCGTCGTCGCTGACCGCCTTGCCAAACTGTTCCAGGACCCCGATACGGTCGCGGCCATCGAATCCCGGACCAGGACAAGCCTACGTGGGACATCCCTGCGGATCGAATACTGCCTCGATACGGACGGCTTCTGGTTGGAGCCGCATACCGATATCGGGGCGAAAAAGTTCACCATGCTGATCTATCTTTCCGATAGTCCCGGAAGTGAGGCCTGGGGCACGGATTTTCTGTCCCCGGAAGGGGTGTTGATCAGCCGACCCGCCGCCTACCCCAACTCTGCGGCCATTTTTATTCCGTCGCCAATTTCCTGGCATGGCTTTGCCAAGCGTCCGATCAAGGGCATCCGCCGAACCTTGATCATCAACTTCGTCGGACCGGAATGGCGAGCCCGCCGCGAGTTGTGCTTTCCGGGGGCACCGGTCTGACCTAAGGTCGCCATCAGCGACCCGCATCCTAAATCTGCGGTCGTCAGGAAATCCCCGCGCGATATATTTGCTGTAACCAAGCACAGGCCTACTTCGTAAGCTTAAGACGCGGCGTTCAATTCAGGATGCCGATTAATTCTCGATGGCGGCACGATGGACGGCAACACAACAACGGTCGACCCCAAAAGATATTTCGAGGCCGTGGGCGAGGCCCGCGAAACCGCAGGGGTGGCCGATCCCGTCTGCCTCTATATTGAGGTCACAAATCGGTGCAATCTTCTCTGCGAGACCTGCCCAAGGACCTTCGAGGAGCTTGAGCCGCCTGCGGATATGAGCTGGGAGCTGTTTACCCGGATCGTCGACGAGTTCCCAAATATCGCGCGCGTAGTCCTTCACGGCGTTGGCGAGCCCATGCTCGTCAAGAATCTGCCCCGGATGGTCCGGCACCTCAAGAACCGGGGGGTCTATGTCCTTTTCAATACCAATGGCACCCTGCTGACGGAAGCCAAGGGTCGGGCGCTGATCGCTGCGGGACTCGACGAGATCCGGGTCTCGCTCGACGCGGCGGAGGCGAAGGCGTTCGCGCTTGTGCGCGGCAAAGACATGTTCGACCGGATCGTCCGCAATCTGACGCGGTTCATCAAGGTCCAGCGCGACGAGGAATTGGGCGGCCCGAGAGTCTCGCTTTGGCTGACGGGACTGAAGGAAACCATTGACGAGTTGCCGGATTTCGTCCGCCTCGCCCACCAGATTGGCATCCAGGACGTCCATCTGCAGCGGCTGGTCTATTTTGCCGATGGTCAGGGGCTCGCGCGCGCGCAATCGGCCCTGTTTGAGAGCCTCGATAGCGAGGAAAGCCGCAAGGTGACGGAGGCGTCGCGGATCGCGGCGGAACTCGGCATCAATTTCGACGCTTCCGGCGCAACCGAGCCGGGCACCAGCCTGCAACGGAACACCGACGAGCGCCCATGGTCGCTCTGTCGACGGCCATGGAGCTTGATGTATTTCACGGCCCATGGCCGCGCCATACCCTGCTGCATCGCGCCATTTTCGCTGCGAGGCTACGACAGCTTCACCTTGGGCAACGCGACCAGCCAGTCGTTGCGCGAAATCTGGAATGGTCCGGGGTACCAGGATTTCCGTCGGGCCCTGCTCTCGGATACGCCACCCTCAGCTTGCGCCAGTTGCGGCCTGCGCTGGAGCTTGTGACCATGGCATCGGGACGACCGCGGATTGCCGCAATCATCCCCGTACTCGACGAGGCGGGCGCCATTGGGCCCCTGGTTCGAGAGATGCCCAGGAAATGGGTCGATACCGTGATTGTTGTCGATGGCGGGAGCAAGGACGCTACAGTCGCCGAGGCCGAAGCAGCCGGCGCACAGGTTCTTGTCGAGAGCCGACGCGGCTATGGCCGGGCTTGCGCAAGCGGTGCGGCTATGGCCGAGGCGGATATCCTGGTGTTCCTGGATGGCGATGGCAGCGACAATCCCGAATTCATACCCAACCTGGTGCAGCCTCTGATCGCAGGGACCCATGATTTCGTCATCGCCTCCCGGGTGCTGGGCAAGCGGGAGAAGGGCAGCATGGGCCTGCACCAGATTGTCGCCGGCCTGCTGATCGGTCGGGCAGTCGGCTGGCTTTCGGGGACCCGTTACACCGACATGTGCGCCTTTCGCGCCATTCGTGCCCGCGATCTCGATCGCCTTGGCATGCGTGAAATGACCTATGGCTGGAATCTGGAAATGCAGATGAGGGCTGCCCACTGGGGGCTGCATGTGCTTGAAATTCCGGTCGATTATCGACGCAGATTTGCCGGAAATTCGAAGGTCGCCGGCACGTTTCGCGGCAGCATCAAGGCCGCCTACCGGATCATCTCGACCCTGATCAGAATCGCACGTGAGACAGAAACAAAGACACCGGTGGCATCCGCATCTGCCCAACAGAAAGGCATCCAGCCATGAGCCATGACCAGGCCGACGGCCCGACACGTCTCGTCACCATCCATCCCCTGATCGTTCGCCTCTGCCATTGGGGCAATGCAATCGCGATCCTGCTGATGATCGGGAGCGGCTGGAAAATCTATAACAATGCACCGCTGTTCGGCTTCACCTTCCCGGCCGGGATCACGCTTGGCGGCAGTCCGTCGCCGGCATGGCATCGGCATGGTGATATCGGCTATGCGGGGGCGTTGCTCTGGCACTTCGCGGCAATGTGGCTGATGTTCGCGGCCAGTGCCGGATATTTGAGTTACGGCCTGATATCTGGCCATTTCCGCAAAACCTTGCTCCCGCTGTCGCCGAAGGGTGTGGCCCGTGATGTCGCGGACGCGATAACCGGCCGCCTCGATCACCGGCTCGGCGTCCGCAATCAGGTGCAGAGGCTGCTCTACATCGCGGCGATCGCGGGTATCGTCTTGATGCTGCTTTCAGGGCTCGCGATATGGAAACCGGTCCAGTTGCAGGAGCTGACCGCGCTGTTCGGTGGCTACGACAACGCCCGCGAGATTCATTTCTTCGGGATGTGCGGCCTCGTGCTGTTCCTTGTCGTTCATCTCGGCCTGACCGCGTTGGTGCCGAAGGTGCTGCCACCCATGATTACCGGGCGCGGCCATGTTCCCCTTGATGTCCTGGAAGCGGAGGGCGGGCGATGAGCCTGATCAAGAATCACAAACGGATCGTCATGGCCGATCATCCGGCTGTCCGCGATCTCGAGCGCCGCCATTTCCTGCGTCAGGGCCTCAGCCTTGGTGCACTGACCCTGCTGACCGGCTGCGATGTCACGGACAGCGACGCCGTCGATGGTGTCCTGCGGGGCATATCGCGCTGGAACGACCGCGTTCAGGCCTGGCTGTTTCACCCCAACAAACTCGCGCCGACATTCGCCGAGAGCGAGATTGACCATAATTTCCGATTCAACGCCTTCTACCCGGAAAGCAAGGCGCCCGTGATCGACGGCGCAAGCTGGCGATTGCGGCTCGACGGCAAGATCGCCGACAAACGCCCTTGGACGCTGGCTCAACTCAATGCCATGCAACAGGAATCGCAGATCACGCGCCATGTCTGCGTCGAAGGCTGGAGCAAGATTGGCAAATGGGGCGGCGTGCCTTTGGGCAGATTTCTGCGCCAGGTCGGCGCCGACACCTCGGCAAAATATGTCGGCTTCACCTGTGCCGATGGCTATTCGAGTTCAATGGACATGGCAACCGCGCTGCATCCACAGACCCTAATGGCACTGACATTCGCCGATCAAACCCTGCCGCGCAAATTCGGTTATCCCATGAAGATCCGGGTCCCGACCAAACTCGGCTTCAAGAATCCGAAATTCATTGTCGAAATCTCGGTTCGGGATGACAACCCTGGGGGCTACTGGGAAGATCGCGGCTATAACTGGTTCAGCGGGATCTAACGATGCGCGTCATCGCCGATCCAGGACCGGACGCGCGGGAAACCATGTGCGGGATCGCGATCATGGCGAAGGCATCGCACCCCGGGCGCTGCAAAACGCGGCTTGTGCCGCCTTTGGGATTCGACACCGCAGCAGCGCTCAACACCGCGTTCCTGCGGGACATCGGCGCCAATATTACCGCAGCGGCGCAACAAATCGCGATCCAGGGCATGGTGGCCTATCACCCAATCGGGGAAGAGGCATTTTTCGACACTGTGTTGCCCGCTGATTTCCGTCTGATCCAACCACGCGAAGCGGGCTTTGGGATGGGCCTGATCCATGCGGCTCGCGATATCCTGGACGCCGGATACGGGAGCATGTGCCTGATCAATTCCGATAGCCCGACTCTTCCCACGAGGTATCTCGTCGAAGCCGCTCGCCTGCTCGCGCGCTCCGGTGACCGTGTTGTGCTCGGCCCGGCTGCGGACGGCGGTTATTACCTGATCGGCCTCAAGCACTTCCATCCGAGACTGTTTCAGGACATCGACTGGAGCACCGAGCGGGTCTATGAGCAGAGTCTCGCGCGGGCCGCCGAGATCGGCCTTGAGGTGATGGCGCTGCCAACCTGGTACGATGTGGATGATATTGAAACCCTAGGCATCCTCGCCCGTGAACTCTTCGACCCAGACACCCCGGGACCCTACGAGGGCGGCTGGCCAGCACATCATAGCCGAGCCTTGCTTTTCGAACTAAGTGCGCATGATACTGATCTTGGGCTGTCTCTGCCCGAACCCACAACTTAGAGACCCGCTTGACCGACCCTAAGGCTTTCTCCCTTGGGCGGCTCGCGATGATCGCAGCCGGCTTGATTGCGCTCTCGATCGCAGGGCTGTGGGCACAGGAAGCCCGCCGGATCGATGCCTTCGTCGCGTGCGTGCTGCTTGAAGGAGGCCTCTATGTCGGCGCGCTGATCCTCATCCGTCGAACGGCGCCGCCTCGCGCGTTCGCGCTGATACTTATCGCTGCGGTCGTGGTCAGGATTATAGCAGCCGCGTCTCCGGTCTTCCTGTCGACCGATATTTTCCGCTATGTCTGGGATGGACGGGTCCAGGCTGCCGGGATCAATCCCTATCGATACGTCCCCAACGACCCTGCGCTGACGGCCCTTCGCGACACAGCGATATGGCCGAACATCAACCGCGCGACAAAGGCCCACACAATCTATCCGCCGGTCGCCCAGTGGATCTATCTGGCGGCGCAACTGGGCGGCAGCAACCGCTTTGCGATGAAAACCGTGATGCTGCTGCTCGAGACTATTGGTATTTTTGCACTCTATCGCGTCCTGCGCGCCCGCGGGCAGCCGCGCGAACGCCTGCTCGCCTATGTGTGGCACCCGCTGCCGATTTGGGAGATCGCAGGCTCGGGCCATATCGATGCGGCGCTTGTGGCGTTTATTTCGCTTGCGCTTTGGGCTTGGACGGCCGGGCGCCAGAGCTTGGTGGGTGTTGCGCTGGCTGCCGCCACGTTGGTTAAGTTCTTTCCGCTCATCCTCGCGCCGGGCCTGTGGGGCCGGGCTTCGTGGTGGCGCCGTGATTTCAGATTGCCGCTCGTGATGGCAACGTTGATCCCACTTGCCTATGTGCCCTATCTCGGGATCGGGCTAGGCGTTTTTGGCTACCTTCCAGGCTATGCCCGGGAGGAGCAGCTCGGGAGTGGCAGCGGCCTTTGGTTGTTGGACGCGGTTCATCGGTTGATGCCGCTGTCGAGCGGGAGCTACTTTGCCGCCGGCGGCGTTCTGATCGTGTGCCTCGCCATACGCTGCTTCGCGAGCGAACCGACCAAACTGTTCGGGCGCATAAGGGATCTTGCGATCGCGTTCACCTTTTTTGTGTCGCCCCATTACGCCTGGTATTTTGTTTGGCTGATCCCTCTTCTGACGGTCACATCGGCAGACTATCTCCTATGGCCAAGCCTGGCCTCCTTCCTCCTCTATTGTGCCCCCACCCCCAGTGCCGCGCCGCTTTGGATCGGTTTCGTAATCTATGGCGGAACGGGTTGTGCGTTCTTGATCAGTCGCGCTCTTGGTCCGGTTTTTTCTGCTGCCGATGTCTCGAGGGGCGAGAAATCTTTCAATGACCCGTGATATCCATGCGGTATCGGAAGACA
>CAIXXC010000239.1 GCA_903923205.1 uncultured Rhodospirillales bacterium
CGACCGCGCGAAAATGCTTGCCGACGTGCCCGAGCACGCCCGGCAGAACCGTCGTCCCTGGCATCATCCAGCACAAAACCTCGCCGCTCGCGCGGGCGAAGCCGAGGCGCACGGCTGTTACCAGGCCTGAGTCATCAGACATCGAAAGAGGAATTATCGGCGTGTCGTGCCCTTCGAATGCGCGCTCGATTTCCGTCACATCGAAGGGTGAGACGATGATCACCTCGAGATCAGGATAGGTTTGCGAAAGGAGCGAAGTGATCGTGTCATAGGGCAGTAGGTCCAACTCCTGGACGGGCACGACGACCGAGATCCGCGGCCAGAACGCGACGGTGCTCTGTTCTCTGTTTCGTGGCGCCAGGGATTCAAGCCACCGCCCCAGCCGGGTTAGCCTGCCAGCAACTGCTTTATGGGCGATCGCGCGCCGACACTCGACGCGCCGGAAATGCCGGATCAGTTCATCGACAGCGGTGTCCGCAACGGGCTCCTGCCGAGTCTCCGCCGATATGAGGACTTCTTCGGGCAGGCTTCGCGGTTGCCCTGGTTCGAGGAAGCCGGCAGGCAGCGGCAATTGGGTGGGCATCTGTTGCGTTTCGGGATCGATCACGGGCCTGGTGCAGTCCGAAGAGGGAGACTTTGCATTTGTATCACAACCGCCCGCAGCGGCGGAGGATTTCGCGGTGCGCGGGTCTGTCCGGCGATTGCTTTTCGCCACCTCTGGCTTGACAAAACGGCTGCCGCGCTGTGGTGTAGCCCGCGTTCCGACCTGGGTGCGACGTGCTCCCCGGGCCCGGTTCTTTTTTAATGTTCCAAAGTCAAGGCCACCCAGAATGCATGCCTACCGGACCCATACTTGCGGCGCCCTGAAACTGAGCGATTCCGGGCAGCCTGCGCGCGTTTCCGGTTGGGTCCACCGCAAGCGCGATCACGGACAACTGCTTTTTATCGACCTACGTGATCACTACGGTATCACCCAATGCGTCGTCGATAGTTCGAGCCCTGTGTTCGGCCTTGCCGAATCCCTTCGACTCGAGAGCGTTATAACGGTGACCGGGAAGGTTGTTGCCCGGTCAGCCGAGACGATCAATACGCAACTCGCTACCGGTGAGATCGAGGTACAGGTTGGAGAGATCTCGGTTCAGAGCGAGTCGGAGACGCTGCCGTTCCCGGTCAACGCAGACACCGAATATCCCGAGGAAATGCGCCTCCGGTATCGTTTCCTCGATCTGCGCCGCGAGGGAATTCATGAGGCGATCGTGCTGCGCTCCAGGGTGATCGCGTCGATCCGCCAAAGGATGATCGACCAGGGCTTCATGGAGTATCAGACCCCGATCCTGACATCGAGCTCACCCGAAGGCGCCCGTGACTTCCTGGTGCCAAGCCGCCTGCATCCGGGACAATTCTATGCGCTGCCTCAGGCGCCTCAACAGTTCAAGCAGCTTCTGATGGTTGCCGGATTTGATCGCTACTTCCAGATCGCGCCTTGTTTCCGCGACGAGGATGCGCGCGCCGACCGCGCGCCGGGCGAGTTCTATCAGCTCGATTTCGAAATGAGTTTCGTCACCCAGGAAGACGTGTTTGCGGCAATCGAGCCCGTTCTGCACGGTATATTCGCCGAGTTCGGAAAGGGAAAACCGGTTACGCCGCCGCCTTTCCCGCGCATTCCGTACGCCGAATCAATCCGTTCCTATGGCTCGGACAAGCCGGATCTGCGCAACCCTATCAAGATGCAGAATGTTACCGAACATTTCCGGGGTTCGGGGTTCAAGGTCTTCGCGGGCATGATTGAGGCCAATCCGAAGGTTGAGGTCTGGGCGATTCCGGCTCCGACCGGCGGCAACCGGGCCTTTTGTGATCGGATGAATGCCTGGGCGCAAGGTGAAGGCCAACCTGGTCTGGGCTATATCTTCTTCAAGGAGGGCGAGGGGTCTGGCCCCGTCGCGAAGAATATCGGTCCTGAGCGCACGGCGTCGGTTCGTGAACAGCTTGGCCTCGGCGATGGCGATGCTGTCTTTTTCGTTGCCGGAGTGCCGTCCAAGTTCATCGCGTTTGCTGGTGCAGCACGGCAGAAAGTCGGGCGTGAGCGTGGTATAGTTGAGGAAGGCTTGTTCAAGTTCTGCTGGATCGTTGATTTCCCGATGTATGAGCTTAACGAGGATACTGGCCTGATCGAGTTCAGCCACAATCCGTTCTCGATGCCGCAAGGCGGCCTCGACGCGCTCCTCCATCAGGACCCATTGACCATCAACGCTTTCCAGTACGACATCGTCTGCAATGGCATTGAATTGTGTTCGGGTGCGATCCGCAATCATCTTCCGGAAATCATGTTCAAAGCCTTCGAGATCGCTGGGTATCCGGTATCCGAAGTGGAGGCTCGCTTCGGTGGGATGGTCAACGCCTTTCGCTATGGCGCCCCGCCGCATGGTGGTGCTGCGCCCGGAATTGATCGCATGGTGATGCTGCTCGCCGAGACGCCAAATATCCGCGAAGTTATCGCCTTCCCCCTCAATCAGCAGGCCCAGGACCTGCTGATGCAGGCGCCGGCACCAGTGCCGCCGGCACGGCTGAAGGAACTTCATATCGCTCTCTCATTGCCGCCGGTACGTGGTAAGGGCGCATAGCCTCAGGCGACGCGGAACAGCGGAATTGCGCGTCGCTTTTCGCTGGGCGGCGGGCTAGAGTTCCGTTCGATATCTCGACAGAACAGGGACGAACACGGATGACGCGAGCCGGTACGGCAATCTCGATATGTTCCGTGGTGATCGCGATCGGGCTTTCCGTTGCCTCGGCTGCGCCTGCGGTTGCGCCCGTCGCCGCGGAGGCATCGGCGCATCGCGCGCTCTATACCATGACGTTGGATCACGCCGATTCAACGAGCTCGGTTGATGGCGCGGTGGGGACACTCTATTACGAATGGGGTGATGCCTGCGATGGCTGGACTGTACAACAGCGCTATAAGCTGGTCATACATTATCAACAGGACCCGCCGGTTGAACTCACCTCGAACTATCTGACCTGGGAAAGCAAGGACGGGACGAGTTTTCGCTTCAACGATCGCGAAACCCGCAACGGCAATCTCGATCAGGATATCCGTGGTTCGGCAAAACTTTCTGCCAAGGACCATAGCGGTGTCGCGGTGTTCGAAAAGCCGAAATCCCAGCGCTTCACCCTCGCTGCAGGGACATTGTTCCCGACCGCCCATACGTTTGCCCTGATCCAGGCCGGCCTTTCCGGCAGGAACTATCTCGCCGCCAACGTCTTCGATGGCTCCGTGGTGGACGGCGCGTCTCAGGTCAGTGCGGTAATTGGAAAGACCGAAAAGGATAATGCTGCGGCCCTGGCGGGAGATGTGAAATCGTCGTTGCTCGCACGCCGTAACTGGCCGATATGGCTGGCTTTTTTCTCCGATGCCTCGAAGGAGCCAACACCGGATTACGCGCTGGGCATGCACATGCTGGAAAATGGCGTCTCCAGCGAGATGTCGATCGACTATGGCGACTATGTCATCAAGGCGCAGTTGAAGTCGATCGAGGCATTGCCGAAGCCGGGCTGCTGACGGTTTACCCCGCGCGCGGACAAAGAATGACCGTAAGGCTGCGAACGCCCTGAGCACCCCTGATGAGAACACCCTCTATATCCGCTGTCGCCGAAGGCCCGGTCATCAAGACGGCATAGCCCGCTGTCCTGAATTCCGGCCGGGCATAGGCCTCCTGTAGCGTCTCGAGCATGACTGCGGGATCGAGCAGGATTATCAGATGCTGGACCAGGTAGCCAAGCGCATTGACCTGGAGTTCAGTCTCGCTGAGAAAAACCGATCCAGTCTCGGCGACCCCGAACGCGGCTCGCGTGACACCGATTTCGATCGTCGCGAGTTCCTGCGGTCTATTGACCGCAGGGATTGGATGACTGCCGACAATCTCGCGGGTTGCCGAACACAAGGCCGGGCGCTCTGGATAAAGTTCGTCGATCAGCGCCTGGACGGACATTCCAGCCGGGAGTTCCAGTGTTTTGCCGCCATAGATCGCAAGTGCCGTTCGGAATTGCTCGATCAACGCCATCGTTACCGGGGCGGTGGTGAAGGGGATCGGAGTTGGTAGAGGTGCGTCGATCGCAGGACGATTGCGTCGGATCGTCTTCAGAATCAGCTCACGACTGCTCATCGCGTGCCTTTCTGTTGGCGCGATACCAGGCGTTGAACGTCTGCGCCGGAGGTGCTGGAACCTCGCGATGGTGCCCCCAGGGGTTGAGCATCGTGTAGATGGCAAAGCGGGGCAATCCGTTGGCGGCGAGCCGTTGCAGCTTGAGGGCAAGGCGATAGAGCTTCGGGCTGGCAAAGATGCGTCCGGCAATCCGCATGGCCTCTCGTTTGACGAAGGGCAGTTGCCGCTGTTCGGCGATAACCCGGCGCCACGTGTAGATCTGTTCGTGGATATTGATCTTGACCGGGCAGACCTCGGTGCAACTGCCGTTCATCGTCGAGGCGAAGGGCAATTCGCTATACTTCCGCAAATCGAAGGTTGGATCGATAATGGCTCCGATCGGGCCGGCATAAACGGCTCGATAGCTGAGACCGCCGCTTCGCCGATACACCGGACAAGTGTTCATGCAGGCGCCGCAGCGGATGCATTTGAGCGAGGTCCAGAAATCTGCCATCCCGAGACGGTCGCTGCGGCCGTTATCGACCAGCACGACGTGCATCTCGCCGCCCTCACGCGGCTTGCGAAAATGTGAGGTGTACTGGCTGATCGGCGAACCGATCGCAGAACGGGACAGCAATCGGATGAAGATCGCGAGATCGGCAAGCCGGGGCACCAATTTCTCTATGCCAACACTGGCGATATAAAGTTTCGGTACATTGGCGCTGAGGTCGGCATTGCCTTCATTGGTAACGGTAACAACCGCTCCCGTCTCCGCCACAATGAAATTGCCACCGGTCATGCCCGCTTCGGCGTTCAGGAAATAGGGCCGCGTATCATCACGCTGACTCTTGGCGAGGTAATGGATGTCCTCATTGCCGGGCTCGCTGCCGATGGTGCGGGCAAAGACCTTCGACACATCACCCCGCAGCTTGTGGACGGCGGGAATCACGATATGGCTGGGCGGCTCATCATCGAGTTGCTGGATACGTTCACCCAAATCGGTTTCGATCACCGTGATCCCGCGTTCCTCGAGATAGGGCCGCATCTCGCATTCTTCGGTGAGCATCGATTTAGACTTCACGAGGGTGCGCACGCCGCGCTCCGAGAGGACGCGATGGACGATGGCATTGTGCTCGGCGGCGTCGCGCGCCCAGTGGACGTTGACGCCGTTGCGCTGTGCATTGGCCTCGAATTCCTCAAGGTAGCGGTCCAGATTGCTCAAGGTATGTTCTTTGATCGCCGAGGCGCGATCGCGCAGCTCCTGCCATTCCGGGATCATCGCCATCTGTTGGTCGCGCTTAATCCGCAGTTCCCACAGCCGACGATCGTGGAACTCGGCATTGGCTTCGAGCGCCAGGAAATCCTTTGCCAGGACGGCGTGGTCCACCCGGCTCAAGACCGGGCTCCATTCAGAATTTCGACGATATGGATGAATTTGAGGCTGAGCCCGAGCCGACTGGCACAACCGTGCTGATGCATCAGACAGGAGGAATCGGCAGATACAACATACTCGACACCGGACCGGACAAAATCCTGCACCTTGTCGTATCCCATGCGTGCGGAGACGGGTTCCTCGAAGACCGAGAAGGTGCCGCCGAAGCCGCAGCATTCATCGGGCCGCGACGGCAGGGCGGTTGTCAGCCCCCTCACCTTGGCAAGGAGGGCCAGCGGTTTGGAAAAGGCATCGCCGCCGAACTCCGAGATGTTCGCTGTCTTGAGCGCCCGCAGCGCGCTGCAGCTATTGTGGAGGCCGATTTCATGCGGAAACTCGGCCCACGGAAATGACTCCACCTTCAAGATATCATGAAGGAATTCGACGATTTCAAAGCTCCGCTCCCGCAGCTGCCTTACCTCGTCGGTTTGCGAAATGGCGTCGAAGTGGTTGCGAATATGGTTTATGCAACTCGCCGATGGCGCGACC
>CAIXXC010000240.1 GCA_903923205.1 uncultured Rhodospirillales bacterium
GCAGCTGCAATGACGGCCCTTTTGACCCGTCGATACCCAGGCAAGATTGTGCTCGTCTCGTGAGAAGGCGCCGCCGCTTTTCATCCCTACGGCGAGGTGATCGTTCAGCGGCGCCTCGACAAGGGTGACGAATACCGTCAAAACTCGATGCCAAGGCGGCAACCTGAAATCGCGGTGCAGAGATGATTCGTCCAGAAGAAGCCGAATTCCAGTTCTCGGATAGTTCCCCCTATGACTGGTGCGAGACCAATTTTTTCCCGTTCGCTATTCCGGAAGCGCGGATCAGTGGCAGTTTCTACACTCTGACAAGGCCCCGTCTTGGTGTCTGCATGAGCGATGTGACGGTACAAGACCGCATCGCGACCAGTTGGGACGAGCAACTCTATGTCGACAACCAGCAGCACCTGCCGTGCCCGCAGTCCTTGCTGGACTACAGCCTCCCCAATGGTTTGTCGGTCAAGGCGATTGAACCTCTGCGGCATTATCGGATCGATTATGTCGGAATCGAGGACACGGAGATTCATGTCGAATTCCGTTCGCTCATGGCGCCGTTCGACATGAATGACCCTGATATGGATCCGATGGCGGCTGCCCGAATTGGCCAAGGCTGGGGCGGCGCGGCATTTTCAGGCCATTACGAGATCACGGGGCGGATCACCGGCGAAGCCCGGCTGCGGGGAAAGGTCTATCGCATCGATTATGTCGACACTCTTGATCGGAGTTGGGGACCCCGCAAGGAGCGTGACAATGGTAACGCCACCTGGATCCACGGCTCTTTCGGCGAAGCTCTTACCGTGCACGCCTTCTTCGGTCTGGATCCGGCAAGAACCCAATCCTTCGGTGCCTTGATCAGTGGCTATGTCCTGGAAGATGGCGAGGTTTATGGGTTGGTCTCGGCATGCGGTCAGGCGGAGCGCAGAGGCATCATGCCGATGTCGAATGTCTTCGAAGCCACCGATATGCGTGGCAAGGTTTTCCGTTTTACCGCAGCGACAATCAATGCCTCACCCTGGGCGCCTTTTCCTTCCATGGTCTACACGCAGGCATTTCAGCGCTGGAACCATGATGGCGAGATCGGCTATGGCGTCCAGCAGGATGTCCTGAGCCGCTCCTACCTGACGCGACATCGTGACCTCATCGCGCGGATCTGACGCCCCAAGGCTGGCGTCGCGGTTCCGCTTGAACTAATTTGCCGGCTTAAGCTTGTCGCCGTGGGAGTCTGAATGTCGGTCGCGCTGAATGACGGTAATCGGGGTGATGTGGCGGGACAGTCGGGGGTGCCCGTTGATCCAACGCGAGCCTGCCTCGGTATCGAGAGGAATGCTCTGCGCGACCTCATGGTGGATCTCTACAGGCCGCGGCAGCCGATATATTGGTTTGATTTTCTGCTCTCTGCCGCTGTCGGATATGGCGCCTTCGGATTATTTCCGGTTCATAACCCGTGTTCTGCAACCGGGGCTTTCTTCTATAGCGTCGCCGTCTTGGCTCTATACCGCGCGGTCATCTTTACGCACGAACTTTCGCACAAGCCGCTGAACCGGTTCCGGGCGTTCCGGGTCACCTGGGATGTGTTATGCGGTATCCCATTCCTGCTCCCGTCATATTTCTATGACGAGCACAAGAGCCATCACGCACAGCGAACCTATGGGACGCGCCGTGACGGTGAATACCTTTCCTATCCGCGCTTGCCGGTCGGCTATACACTGATGCTGTTTGCAATATCTCCCCTCGTATTGCCCGCCCTGATGTTTCGATTTCTTGTCCTGGCACCGTTGATGCCGATTTTCCCTTCGCTGCGGGCACTGGTCCTAGCCTACGCCTCATCTCTTGTCATCGATAGCGCGCATCGACGCGAAATCGCCAAGAAAGAAATGCCGGTTCGCTGGATCGCACAGGAGATTGCCTGCTTCGGATGGTGCGTGGCGATCGTCTTGGGAGTCGCGACGGGCTCCATTTCTGTCGCCCGCCTGATCGAAGCCGAATGTGTGGTCAGTGGGATATTCGCGGTGAATGCATTGCGTACGCTGCTCGCGCACAAATATTCGGGCACGCGCCACGGCGTTGGTTTTCACGAGCAGGTCCTTGATTCCAACGATTTCCCTACAACGCTTGGCGTACTTTGGGCGCCTGTCGGGCTCAGGTTCCACGCTGTCCATCATCTGTTGCCGAATCTGCCCTATCACGCGTTGGGAACGGCGCATCGCCGCTTGATGGCTGCGATTCCAGTAGACTCGCCTTTCCATGACTGCCAGCAAAGCTCATTGCTGTCGGGAATCGGCGCCGCAATTGAATTGCGACGCCGATTTCCTTAATCATTTATTCTGCTTACCCTTTCCGACTGGACCCAGGAGATTCAATTGTCACAAGCCACACTCATGACTCACTCTCGTGCTGCGGTGGTTGTCACGCCGGTCGAGGGCAAAGCGATGTGGCGGGCATTCCATCTCCTGCCCCATCGCCTCTACAAGGATGATCCGAACTGGGTGCCGCCTTTGCTGCTGGAGCGCGGCATCCATTTCGATCCTAAGCACAATCCGTTCTTTCATCATGCGAAAGCGGCGTTCTGGCTGGCGACACGCGATGGGGTTCCCGTTGGCCGTATTACCGCCCAGGTTGATTCACTGCATCTTGAACGCTATCAGGACGCCACGGGACATTTCGGTTTCATCGAAGCGATCGATGATCGGGAGGTCTTTGCCGCACTGCTCGAAACGGCAGAAGCCTGGCTGAAGGCGCAGGGTATGCTGCGCTGCGTTGGCCCGGTCAGCTTTTCGATGTGGGACGAGCCTGGCCTGCTCATCGAAGGTTTCGATCGCCCCCCAGCCGTACTGATGGCACACGCTCTGCCTTACTATCAGGGCCACATAGCGGCGCTCGGCTATGGCCAAATCCAGGATCTGCTGGCGTACGATTATCTCAACAATCTCAACATCCCGCCGACGATGGCCCGGATTATCGAGCGGACCCAGGAACAGCACGCGTTCCAATTTCGGCACATCCGCATGGATAAGAAGAATTTCAAGTCAGAAATTTCGATCCTGCTCGATATCGTGAACGACGCCTGGTCGGGAAATTGGGGCTTCGTTCCGATGACTCAGGCGGAGATCGATGACATGGCGACTGTTTTCAAGGTGCTGCTGCGCCCTGAGGCTGTCGTTATCGCGGAATATGAAGGGGAGGCGGCTGGCTTCGCCCTGACACTGCCAGACCTCAACGAGGCAATCCGCGATCTTAAGGGGCGCCTTTTGCCGTTCGGCATCATCAAGTTGATCTGGCGCCTTAAGGTGGCCGGGACGCGCTCAGGAAGGATGGCGATGATGGGTGTTCGCCAGAAATGGCAGAACTCCCGCATCGGCGCCGGCCTGGCCATGATGATTATCGAGCAGACAGCGCGTAGCCATGCTGCCCGCGGTATCGAGCGCGCGGAACTGTCGTGGATTCTCGACACCAATTACCGCATGAAGCATATGCTCAAGCTGATTGGCGCGACTGTCTATAAGCGTTACAGGCTCTACGAGAAGGCGCTTTCCTGACGACCGACTGTCGTTGTCGCGGCCGGGGCGACCTTGAAGCCTGGAATGCTGCTTGCGAAGAAAGTCTCGACCGCATCGACAGTGCGGTCGATATCTTCGGCGGTATGGCTTGCCGAGATAAAGAATCGGATTCGCGGCATTGACTTAGGCACCCCGACATGCACGATCGGCGGTGCATAAATGTCGTGTGTCATCAGAAATTCCGAGCATTTCAAGGTGCTTTCCAGATCCGGGAATAGGATCGGAACCAACCCGTAACCCATCGCCGCACCGGTAGCGAGGCCGGCGTCCTGAGCACGATGGAGAAACCGCTCCGCATTTCGGTGGAGCGTTGCCGCTCTTTCTGGTTCGGCGATCACGAGTTCCAACGCTGCATGGGCCGCTGCGGCGATCACGGGCGGTAGGCCGACGCTGTAGACAAAGCCCGGGAGCGTGAAACGCATCCAGTCCAGAACCGAGCGTTGGGCGCAGATAAAGCCACCACAGGAGGCAAAGGTCTTTGACAGCGTGCCGATGATGATATCGATGCGACGCGGATCGACGCCGAAGTGCTCGCTAACACCGCGACCATTGAGGCCCAGACCGCCAATGGAATGAGCTTCATCAACAAGTAGCCAGCAACCGAATTCTTCCTTCAGCGCCAACAGCCCCGGCAGATCGGGGAAATCCCCGTCCATGCTGTAGAGCCCTTCAACCACGATCAGACAGTTTCGGTACTTCGTGCGCCCTTCAAGCAAAAGCGAGCGGAGGTGGTCGATATCGTTATGGCGGAACTGAAGCGATGCTGCCTTCGCACCCATCACGCCGGATACGATGCTGTTGTGGCTCAGTTCGTCATAAAGAATCAGGTCGCGGCGTCCCATCAGGTGAGAGATCGTCGACAGGTTCGTCAGGTAGCCGCTCACCAGCGTCAGACAGGCATCAGCGCCGACAAACTTTGCGAGCGCTTCTTCCAACTCCGCATGGATCAGGCGTTCGCCACCAACGAGGCGAGAACCCAAAGCACCGACGCCGATATCATCGATCGCGTGGTGGGTTGCGTCACGGATATTGGGGTGGCCCGATACGCCAAGGTAATCATAATTCGCGAAGCTGACCAATGATGAGCCGCGCTGACGTGCAGCCTGCTGCAATCCGTCCAAAGGGACGAACCAGGGATTGCTTGTCTCAAGAATCGCACTGCCAGCCAGCCGAATCCGACGATCAGCAAAGGCGGCAAGAGAATGGTCAGATTTTTTCAGCGGTGACCCCCGCTCATCCTTGGTCATCGACAAGAGACGCACAGTGATGTTTCATTGCCCGACAATTCCGGCCCGCAAGCAAATGACCCTACGTGCTCGGACGAAATGACTCGGTACATGGCGATCCTTAGAACCTTTGTGACGTCGTTGCTGGCGCACCGGATGTCTTGATATACATCAGGCCCGGATGAAAGCATTTTTGACGCCAGCATGTCCATAGGCACCCGGATATGCTGCCACGCGTGCAGACCCGTTCACTCATTTCAATTCCCCCGGCATGTCCTTAACGGCTGGCTTTACTGGCATCGTTTTCGGTACCGGCATGACCTGTTGCCGAATTTTTCCCGCAGGTTCAGGCCCGGTTCTGGCTGGCGCCTCGATCCGCTCAAAAATGAAAATGGTTTGGGCCAGGCTCTCATACCCTTCCAAGGATGGCCAGGGTCCCGGTCGAAAGCGGGCAACATGGACAAGTTGGTAGGGCAGGGTTTCGTCGAACAAGGCCGTGAAATACTTGCAGTTCTCGGTTTCTTCGGCCACGGAAGACCGGGCCCGTTGCCTGATCCGGCCGTTGGCTGGCTCTGCGCTATTGGTCTGCAGATAGGGCTCGACCCAAAATCCGTTGATGACGAGATAGTGCGGATTCCTGGCTGACACGGCGGGAAAGGGCTGATCGATCTCGGTAACGCCCGGCAAGGGATTGCGGAGCTTGAGTGGTTTACGATCAAGGCGCGACACGTTCGCCGTGACAGGGAAGCGGGGCAGGAACGCGTTGAGCCCATAGGCCTCGATTGTGTCTCCCGGTCGAGTCGCGGCTTTCATCCATTGCTCGGCATCGTACCGCGAGTCGAAGGCAAAGGCCGCATCGATGGCAGCACAATGCGAAAAGGCAACCAGGGAGAGCCAAAGGATCGCGCCCCAGGCCGGACGGCGCACCCAGGGTCGCGTGCTGCTGATAACTCTCTCTATGGCGATGCCGATGTAGCACGCGAGGAAGACCGACTGAGGCAGCAGGAACCGGTTCTCAGAGCGTAGGGCGACGCAATTGAAGGCGATGGTAAAC
>CAIXXC010000241.1 GCA_903923205.1 uncultured Rhodospirillales bacterium
ATGCCCATGGCCTTGACGAGATCATCGACGGAGCGGGTCGAGACGCCCTGGATGTAGGCTTCCTGAATCACCGCCGTCAGCGCCTTCTCGCCCATGCGCCGGGGCTTGTAGCGCGTCATTCTGGATGATAGTAGCGCGACAATCAGGATGATCGTTTCCGGTCGCAGCTTTGTGATGATTGTCGCGGAGCGACTGTAATGCAAGTGGATTTTTTATTGGCTTGTTTGATTGTCGCGGAGCGACAATCAGGTTGCGCTTTTGATTGTCGCTTTAGATGGAGGTCGGTCAGCGGAGCGCGAGCTTTCGATCGCCTCTTTTCTACGGTAGCTATCGACATTCATTTCGAGGATCGTGGAATGATGCACGAGGCGGTCGATTGCAGCGAGGGTCATTGCCTGGTCAGGGAAGATCCTTCCCCATTCGGCAAATGGTTGATTTGCGGTGATCATCAATGATCGCCTTTCGTACCTGGCGCTTATCAGTTCGAAGAGGACGCTCGTTTCGGCCTGATCCTTAGTGACATAGGCGATATCATCGAGGATCAGCAGTTGATATTTGTCCAGCTTGGTGATCGCGGCCTCAAGGACCAGGTCGCGTCTGGCGATCTGGAGTTTTTGGACGAGATCAGTGGTTCTGACGAACAGGACGCGCCTGCCATTTTCGATGAGTGCGAGACCCAGAGCAGCAGCCAAATGCGACTTTCCGGCGCCGGGTGGACCAAAGCATAAGAGATTTGCGCCCTTATCCAGCCATGCGTCGCCGGCGGCCAGTGCGTTGATTTGCGCTTTGGATATCATCGGGACTGCTGCGAAGTCGAATGCCGCCAGGGACTTTCCGGGCGGCAATCTGGCTTCTTCCAGATGCCGCTCAAACCGGCGACGACTTCTCTCGACCATCTCTTGCTCGGCCAGGGATGCAAGGAAGCGCGCGGCTGGCCAGCCCTCCGCGTCAGCCGTCGCAGCCAACTTGGCCCAGACGAGTTTGACGCCCGGCAAGCGCAGTTCGCCGAGCAGCAACTCAAGGCGCGCGGCGTCGATCTTTCCATCGTTGGCATTCATGCCGCTTCTCCCCGAACAACAGCGATCTCGTCGTAGGCCGCCAGCGATGGTAGATGTATGATGACAGTTGGCGCGGCGCTGATGGAGGGCCCGAAGCGTTCGCTCAGGATCTTGAGGTTTGGCAGGCGGCCAGCTTCGAGTTCTGCGTCAATGGCGAGCGCGAGTTCACCCTCGCAGGCCCTTTCATGGGCCAACGCGAGCAAGCCAACTATGGCTCGGCAAGCTCGTTTTTCTCCTTCCTTAGCCAGCAATGCCTCAAAAGCCTTCGCATAAGGCCGCCTTGGAAAAAGCTGCTCGCGATAAACAAGGTTCAACAGCGCCATGGGCTTGCGTCGCAGCGAATGGATCACATGTCGATAATCGACGACATGGCCATGCTTGCCATTGGGACCTGCGCGACCGCGCCGCAGGGTGAACAGAGGCGTCGAGCCCTGAAAGCACTCAAGCCGATCATCATAGAGGCGGGCCAGCAAGCGATGACCGATCAGTCGCGAGGGAACCGTGTAGAACACCTTGCGCAAGGTGAAAGCGCTGGATGAGGTTACGAAGACGCGGACTTCCTCATAATCGGCTGTTTTACGCGCTGGCAGGACCTTGAGCGCGGACCTTTCCAGATCAATCCGCTTGAGATTGCGCGCGTTGTGACGCCCCACGACCTCATCGACGAAGCCTCGCCATCCATCAAGGTCATCGAAGTCGCGAGAGCCACGCAGCAACAGCGCATCGGCGAGAGCCTTCTTCAAATGGCCATGCGAACTTTCGATCGAGCCATTCTCATGCGCCACACCGGCGTTATTGCGGGTCGGCGTCATGCCGTAATGGCCGCAAAACGCCTCATAGCGGCGGGTCAGGTCAATACGATCATCACCATCAAGGTTGCGGAAGGCAGCGGACAGACTGTCGCTGCGATGCTGTTCGGGCGCCCCGCCAAGCAACCATAGGGCGTTTTGTAACCCCTCCGCCAGCGCGATAAAGCTTTCCCCCCCAAGCACCACATTAGCGTATTCAAAGCCGGAGAAGGGCAGACGGAAGTGATAGAGACGATGCGCCAGCAGTTCGCCGGCGATGCTAACGCCAAGATCGCTCGTGTCGGTGAAGTCGGACAAGCCCATGCGTCCCGGTGGATGTTCCTGTCGGAACATCACCTCCCGTTCCGCCCCATTCAGTGATCGCCACGCCCGTATGCGCCGTTCCAAAGTCCTGCGCATTCCAGGGCTCAGCAGTGGATGTCGGCGGAGCAACTCGTCGAAAATCGCCACCGGCCTCAACCCAGGCGCGTCTTGCAACATGCCCACGACCTCGCCCTCCCACACCTCAGCGAGCGGATCCGCCCGGCGCCGCCCACGCGGCTCCCGCTTCTGCGAAGGAAGCCCGGGATCCTTGCCGAGGCGATAGCCGGTGGCGGGACTGAAGCCCGCTTTAACCGCAGCAATCTTGAGTGGGTTGGATTTTCGGAACTTCATGAAAAGCCTCATCTGACAGTCGGTGACATGTGTGCCGGGCAAAATCAGTCCTCCCAAGGGGGAGGCTGACCAATATCCCAGTCGCCAAGACCTTCAGACGGCGCCTTTGAGCGCTCGCCGTCGCTTTCGACGCTCCTCAGTTCGGGCTCCGCCCTCCCTTCGTCACGCCAAAAGCGACATTCTCATCTTGATTGTCGCTACATTCTCATCCTGATTGTCGCGCCGCATGACGCGGAGTTCTGCAATCCCGCTTCAGGCTGGGAGAAGGGGCAGGTCGAAAAAAACGTTCGGGATGCGCGCCACCGATTGTGGCAGCCGATGCCGAACTGTGCGGATCTGGAGGA
>CAIXXC010000242.1 GCA_903923205.1 uncultured Rhodospirillales bacterium
CGTGCACAGGATGCATCCAGCGGATCAATGCCTCAACGCCCACCAGACTTCGGTCCTTCAGGCTAACTTGGGGCTGGAAATAGGGCACGAACTCGCGAGCGTTGAGGGCTCGCTTGAGTTCTTCAGGGTTGAGAAAATCGAGCTTCCTGCGTTCAGCAAGCCGCCGCTGACGATTAAGCCGGGCGAGCAACGGCATCAGCTTTTCCGGGGTCAACGGTTTCTCAATTGCACCGACGATCCGGACGCCGTAATTCTGGGCCATCATGACAACGGTTCGAATGATAGAAGGATCGACGGCACTGACGATAATCACGGAACTTCCGTCAGAGCGGGCGCCAAGCTGGCGAAGGAACTCGATCCCGTCCATCCCGGCCATATTGACATCACATACATAGACATCGACTGGCTCAGTGAGCTCGTGCATCACAGCTAGAGCATCAAGGCCATCTGAAGCCTCGTAGACTTCCAAAGCTCCGCATGACCGCAAAACCTCCGCGCCGACCTGACGTTGAAAGTCATGGTCCTCGAGTAGAAGCGCTCGAAACGACGATCTTGGTTCTTGTTGTGAATCAGCCATCCAGAGGGGTACCGTAGAGCCGTCTTCTTGAGTGGACAGTTGAACAAATATGCTATTCACGGTAGTGGGTCACGAAGGGTTGCGCAAGCGCCTATCCGGAGTTCAAGCGCGCGAGTTCTTGCATTCGTAGACATCACGTCCCGCTGCCCAGAATGACGCAAAAAAGTCAGGAGAACCGATGGCAACTCGGCCGCGATCCTTACCGTTTTTCTTTCAGGCTTTAATGGGGCTCTTTGTCTGCCTCCCACTAGCAGGTCCCGCGTTGGCGGATATTACCTCTGCATCCTCGCTCGACGACACGGATCAGCAAGAACGGCATGACGCACTCGATCGCGTCCTCGCGGCGGCACCTGGCGCGCAGGAGGATTGGTCCAACATCAATTCTGGTCATCGGGGCACCTTCAAATCGATGAGCGAGCGGCCAAGCGACGGGGGCCAAACATGCCGCGGTGTCGCCGAAACCGTTTCGTTTCAAGACGGGCAATTAAGCGGCACAGTCGTCGCGTGCAGAACGGGGGACGATCCCTGGCGGATCGTCAGCAGCAATCTCGACCCGAAGACAACACCAAAGCCAACGCCAAGCCCCGTGTCGCAGCCCCCGGGCCTTGGAAATATCCCGGTCCAGGTATGGGTCGGAATGCCGAGCAATGCCCCGGGCACAACAGTTGCTGCGCCACGATCATCCGGCTCGCCCTAAGGGAAGGGCGGCATTCGTGTTCAGACCAGAAGATTAACGATCTGACCCCGGCCGCGGGCGTTGAGCGGCTGGTTGCTGCTATTGGCTGGCGGCGCCTGATTGGCAACGCCCTGAGGACGCTGCGAAGCATTATTCTCGGCAGCCGCCACCTGTACCGGCGATGTCGCTGGAACCTTGGTTACGACCGGCGCCGCAACCTGGTTCGAAACGGGTGTAACCGGACCGGCACCAATTCCTGAAATGCTCATCGACAATGATCCTGCTTCACCATGGGTACGGGCACTGAAGCCTTTCCCGGAAATCCTCGAAAGACGCGCCGATATCGACGCATTTCACTCTGTCGCCGAAAGTATAGCAACCACATCTTAAAAGATCGTGTACCAAAGATCCGTTTATGCGAAGAGGCGCTCACCTTCCAGTCCCTTGTAGATGTCGGCGACGAATTCACCATAGCCGTTCCAAATCAATGTGGATCGAGGAATCAGGGAGCCGAGCGGGGTCTCACGGGCCTGGCTCCAGCGTGGATGCGGCACCGCCGGATTTACATTAGCCCAGAAACCGTATTCCGACGATTGCAGCGCCTCCCAGAAACCTACCGGCCGATCGGCAACAAAACTGAATTTCACCAGTGATTTCGCGGATTTAAAGCCGTATTTCCACGGCACGACCAGCCGAATTGGCGCGCCGTTCTGCTTTGGGAGAGGCTTGCCATAAATTCCTGTGGCGATGAAGGCAAGATCATTGTTCGCCTCGGCCATGGTCAGGCCCTCGACATAGGGCCACGGGTAGAGCGGATCGCCTTCTTCGGGGGCGATGCTCGTATCCGTGAACGTCTCCATTCGCAAATATTTTGCCCCGGAAAGCGGGCGGGCAAGATCAACCAGGGCCTTCACGGGGAACCCCGTCCAGGGCACCGCCATGGACCAGGTCTCGACGCAACGATGGCGATAAAGCCGTTCTTCGAGGGTCATCTTCTTCAGTAGATCATCAAAGGACAGCGTCTGCTCACGCTCGACCAAACCGTCGATCTTGATGGTCCAGGGATCGGGCTTCAGCGCCTGTGCAGCGCCCGCGACCGTCTTCTCGAAGCCAAACTCGTAGAAGTTATTATAGGACTCGACCAGTCGCTCCGCAGAGATTGGTCGGTCGAGCGCGAACCTGCCGTTCGCCTTCGCCGGATAGCCCGATGCAGCCGCTTCGGCACGCGCCGGAGACGTCAGGGCGATACTGAGTGGCGACGTCAGGGCCATGCCACCCAAAGCGGCCTTCAACCAGGCCCGACGCCCCTCGAACAAAGCCTCGGGTGTTGCCTCGGATTCCGGGATTTCCCAACCTTTTAAACGCCGCGTCAACATCATCCTATTCCTCGCTAAAGCCGCCGGGGTACCTTGGGCCACCCTTCCCTAACGGCTCTGGCCGATCAGGATAGCGCGGCACAGGCCTTCGCAATCCGCCCGCAGGCATCACGAAGCAGTTCGGTCGCCGTCGCATAGGATATCCGGAAATGTGGCGATAATCCGAATGCCGAACCCTGAACGACAGCCACGCCCTCCGATTTCAACAGATATGACACGAAATCATCGTCCGTCTGGATCACGGTCCCGTCAGGAGTGCGCTTGCCTATCGCACCCGCACAGGATGGGTAGACATAAAACGCCCCGTCCGGCTTCGGACAAGAAATCCCCGGTATGGCGTTCAAAAGTTCGACAACCATATCACGGCGTTCGATAAACACCGCGTTGTGGACGGCAATGAAATCCTGCGGCCCACTCAGGGCCTCCACCGCCGCAGCCTGACTGATTGAGCAGGGATTCGACGTCGACTGGGATTGCACCTTGGCAATCGCCTTGATGAGGGCGACCGGGCCGGCGGCATAACCAATGCGCCAACCGGTCATGCAATAGGCCTTGCTGACGCCGTTCATCGTGAGGGTGCGGTCGTAGAGGCGAGGCTCAACGGCCGCGATTGTCGCGAAGGTCAGACCGTCGAACATCAGATGTTCGTACATGTCATCCGTCAGGATCCAGACATGCGGATGGTCCAACAGGACATCCGCGAGTGCTCGAAGCTCCGCTGCCGAATAAGCCGCCCCGGTGGGGTTCGACGGCGAGTTGAGGATCAGCCATTTGGTCTTGGGCGTAATCGCCGCCGCCAGCCCGGCGGCGTCCAACTTGAAATCTTGCTCCTGCGGGCAGGAGACAATGACCGGCGTAGCATCGCAGAGATTGACGATGTCAGGATATGAGACCCAGAAAGGCGCAGGAATGATGACCTCGTCGCCGGCATCGAGAGTAGCAATCATGGCGTTGAAAATGATCTGCTTGCCGCCAGAGGCTACAGTGACCTGCTCAACCTTATAGTCGAGACCGTTTTCCCGCTTGAATTTGGCAACGATGGCCTTCTTCAAGGCAGGCGTGCCGTCAACGGCAGTGTACCGGGTTTCGCCTCGGCGCATCGCCGCGATTGCGGCCTCCTGGATATTGAGCGGCGTATCGAAATCAGGCTCGCCAGCGCCAAGGCCGATGACATCGCGGCCTGCAGCCTTTAGTTCCTGGGCGAGGGCCGTCACGGCCATGGTCGGTGACGGCTTTATTCGGTCGAGACGTTGGGCAAGAAGGGACATCGGTCAGGATCGGTTGCTGTTACGAGAATGCCCGCACCCTAGTCCCGTCCTTGGGTTGGCGCAAAGGGACGTTGCATCACATCGATGCAAATCTGGGAAGCGTTGCAGCCCTGCACTGCCGGATCTCGCGTTTCTTTGATGGCGACGTTACACAGGCAAAATGCGTGATCACATTACTCATACCGGTGCCGTCATTTCGGTGATCGTCGTCACGATCATCTGGGGCATATCGTTTCCGACGGTGCAATACGCGCTGAAGGCAGGCATTGATGTCGGCCTGTTCATGACGTTGCGCTTTGCGCTCGGCGCCGTTGGATTGGGATTGATTTGCCTTGCATGCCGATCGCGCTTCACCGTGAAATTACTGTGGCAGAGCGCAGCGCTCGGCGCGATTGACTTTGCCGCATACTGGTTGCAGACGGACGGGTTAAGATTTACCACAAATGCCAAAGCCGCGTTCGTGACGACGTTGTATGTCCTGATCACACCGGTAATGGCGATTGTCTTTGGCGACCGACTGCATCGCAGCGAGTTGATCGCCGTCCCGGTCGCCGTTACTGGCCTCAGCGGCCTGTTCTGGAACGCTGGCGACCCGATGGGCGGCTGGAACAGGGGTGACTGGGAAATCCTGGGCTGCGCCTTCCTCTTCGCGACGATGATCCTCGCGATCGATCGCCTGTCCCGTCGCCACGATGTCCTGGCGATGACGTTCATCCAGATCTCCGTCATGGCCGCGATGTCAGGGGTCTTGCTGGCAATCGATCCCCCTGGCGATCTGCCTTCTTCGTTCGCAATCGCTTTGCAGCCGGGTGTCGTGCTTTCGATCGGCTTCAACGGGTTGATCTCGACCGCCTTCGCGTTCTGGGCGCAAAGCCTGATGCAGTCGCGGCTCGCGGCGACTGAATCCGCAATCCTGTTCTCGCTGGAGCCTGTTTCAGCCACGCTGCTCGCTGTTTCAGGCTGGCTGCCGGGAATCAGCGAATCCCTGGTACCGATCCAGTGGCTCGGCTGCGCGTTGATCCTGTGCGCCTCGTTCATCGCGGCGAGTCGCGGCCCTCAGCACGTTATCGACAAGGTCTAGCGAGGCAGTCCGTCGGCGATCTGGTCGCCAAGCTGCGCCAGAGCGGCGCTCATTGCTTCGACGGCAGCTGGGGTCGAGGCATCGGCCGCAGTCGTAACAATGTGAATCAAGCGCGGCGGAATACCGATCTGGCCATCCCCCGCAGCGACACTCCAATGCCCTTCCAGGCTCACACAACCGACGCCATCCGCTGTGAACTCGTCAATCGAGACGCGAAGGATCGCCGGATCCATTGCGCCATCAGGTCTATCGACAGTGACCAACCGACCCGAAAGACGGGTCGCCAAATTCTTGGCGAGCGCGCGGCGAACCAGATCATCCAGCGGCGCGGCCCAGCGATCTGTGGCGGCAATGGCGAGCCGGTCTGGACCACTGCGGCGGACCACCTGGGCACGATCGAGAAACTCGGGCACGCTGACCGTTACCACCAGCGGCGCGGTCACACGGGATGTCAGCGGTACGGCACCCGGCGCGATCGGGTCCAGGGTGTAAAACGAGGTTGGCGGCCCGCCGGCGCAGCCAGCGAGGCCAAGCAGCAAGATCGCCACGATCGGCAACAGGCGAGTCATTGCAGCCCCCTTCTCCCGCGCAACAAAGCGTCGGGATGCTGATCGAGAAATTCCGTCAGGTCTCGGATCGACCGCGCGGCAGCGGTCAATTCGCGCAGCATTGCCGGCATGTCATGGCCGCTTGCGACGGGATCACCGCCGACGATGCGGTTGGCCGCCACTGCGGCTCGGTTCGCGGCATCCGCCGTCTGGCGCAGGCTCGTCAGCAATGGCGGCAACGCGACATCCGTCGATGCCGTAATCCTCTGCAGATTGGCAATAGTCTTGGCAAGATCGCTCGTGGCCTGGCTCAATTCCGGGGAACCGGTCAGATGATCGAAATTGGCCACAATGCGATTGAGGTGTTCCATGATCATCGGTAGCGGTGTCCGCAGGGAATCGATGAGCGCGGTGGCGGATTTGGTGAGTTGGTCGAGTGAGCCGGAACCTGTCGCCGGAATTACCGCCAAACCATTCTCTGCTGTCATGACAGCGGGGGTCGCACCCTGAACCTGTTCGAGCGAGACAAGCAGGCTGCCGGTCAGCAGACTAGCCGTGCCAAGACGGGCACGGAGTCCGTTACCTGTCAGGTCATGCAAGGCGCGATCAAAGGTCTCTGGCGTCGCCACCATTCCGCCCTTGAGACGCAGCAGGTCAGGCTGCAGTTCCACCGTTACAGGCGTCTGAAGATCGGTCGTCGCCAGATCGTATTCAAGGTGGAATGCGGTGACACGACCGATCTTCACCCCGTTGAGCTCGACGGGGGATCCGAGCCCAAGACCATGAATAGCGCCGGGAAAGCGTATCAGATACGAAACCACCGGACCGGTCGCGGCCTCATCGGCGCTCGCCGGATCATCATAGAGCTTGAAGCGCGCGTCGGTTTTACCCTGCGGTGCCATTACCCCATCGGGAGGCGAGTCGAAGGCGATACCGCCAGCCAGCAAGGTCTGCAACGAGCCGATATTGGCCTTGATCCCCGAACCGGTGGTCCCGACCGAAACCCCGCTAGCGTTCCAGAAATGGGTATTTTCCTTGACCAGAAGATCATAGGGATGGCGAACAAAAACGTAGATCTCGACGCTACGGCCATCCTGCTGGAGCGCGTCGCCGAGCACCTCGCCGACTTGAAGACCACGGAAATAGACAGGCGAGCCTTGATCCAGCGATCCAAGCTGATTGGCCTCAAGGGTGAAGCGTTGCCCTGGCACCTGCGACTGCACGACCGGTGGATCCTCAAGACCCGTAAACTGGCTCTCACGAGCACCCGACCCCGGCTCCATCTCGATATAAGAGCCTGAAAGAAGCGTCGACAGACCAGATACGCCAGAAGCGCTGAAGCGCGGCTTCACGACCCAGAACTGCGCATGTTCGGTCAGGCTGGCGGCGACCCGACGGTCCATGCGGGCGGTCACGACAACCTTGCCGAGGTCCTTGGATAGCCCGACGCTCTCGACCAGGCCGACCTGGACGCTCTTATAGCGCACCGGCGTGTGGCCCTCATCCAGGCCCTCGGCATCGTCGAAGACAATCGTGATCAACGGGCCGCGGGTCTCTAGGGATTGCCATCCCAGCCAGAGCACCGTGAAGGCCGCCACGACCGGGATCAGCCAGACCCAGGTGAGAAGCTTCTGGCGGCGAGACCGCGCATGAGGAACGTTATGGATCGTCACAGGACTAGGGGATCATGAACGCGTGCCGACTCCGCTCCCGGGTCGATGCAGTCCCACATCATGCGAATATCGAAGCAATGCGAAGCGATCATCGTGAGGATAACGACCGCCGCGAAGCACACGGCGCCGGGATCCACCTCGACCTGCTCCAGGTTGCCGAAATCAGCGAGAACACAGAGGATGGAAATCGTGAAAACATCAATATTCGACCATCGCCCAATAAAACTGATCAATCGCACAAGGCGGGTTCGGGCAACCAATTGGGAGCCCGAACGTCGCACAATCATAGCGAGGCACCAGCTTAACCCCAACAGTTTCAGCAGCGGTACCGCAAGACTCGCGATAAAGACGATGATTGCGAGCGGCCACACCCCTTGATCCCACAACTCGCCAATCCCCGACAGGATCGTGTTGGGCGTCCGTTCGCCGAAATTCAGCACCGTCATGACAGGCAGCAGATTGGCGGGAATGTACAGGATGGCCGCCGTGATGACCAACGCAGCGGTTTGATTGAATGCGCCTTCTTTGCGCGCACCGGTCGTCACACGACAACGTGGACAGGCACAGCGCCGCGCGCCCTCGGCGGAAGCAGGTTCTATCGGGTAGCGGCATACATGGCAGGCGAAGGCACCCAGCGGCTGCATGATCGAAGGCGTCGGCATGACCCGTTCCCAAAGCGCATGACGATCATGAAGAAGATCGATCGCGAGCACGGCGGCGGCGTAGAACAGATAGGACCAGCCCCCGGTCCCGATCGAGGTGGTTGCCATCGCCCCTGCCCTGGAATAGGCCACGAAACCGCCGAGCAACATGATTTCGGGCATTGCCCAGGGTCGGCATGATTGGCAAAGCCGCATCAAGGGTCCGAGCCAAGAGGGATGTCGGCCGCTTTCGAGGGCGAAAAGCACCACGAACAGCAGGATGAGCCACACCAACGGCATGACGACCGTGAGTAAGAATACACCGGTCGCCAATGTCCAATACCCCTGCCCCCAAAGCGCGCCCGCACCTGTGGCGATGATGTTTTCACGCATCTGGCCGTTATATTCGACAATCAGAACAGGCAGAAAAGTCGCAGGAAAATAAAGCAACAACGCCGTCGCGGTGGCCGCAAGCATGGCCTGAACACGGGCTTGGCCGCTCCGGGCGAGTTCGGCACCGCAACGATGACAGATCGCCCGGTGCATCGGTGCAAGGGCCGGCAGAGTCTGAGCGCTCCCGCAATCGGGACACAGGATAATCAAACTTCAGGCTCCGCGAGTCACTGTCCAGCCACGTTGCGCTGCAGCGATACGCTACCACGAGGCCGAGGCCAAGGCCATTCCGGCGTCTATAACATTGGAGTCAGGCGTGCGAGTCCTGGGCCTTCGCATAGGCGGCATATTTCGCCGCATCCTTGTGAAACCTATGATCCAGAAACGTCATGATTGCCTTGGCACTGCGCGCTTCCCCTGCCCGATCGTAGAACAGGCTGTGATTGGCCGCCGCCGCATGGGGCAGCACAGAGGCGGCATTGATTTCGGGCGTATTGGCCGCTGCATGGATGAGCTTCGTCGCCCCATGGGCACCAAGCAGGAACGACAACCGGAGTTCGGCATCGCTCGGCGCGCGATGCAGCGCACGCGACAACTGTGCGCGATTATCGTCGAGATAAAAGGCCGCTGCCCGTGCCGCAACGCTCAGGTCATCGCGCAGGGCGAGGACATCCTTGAGAACGCTTCGATCGGCAATCATAGGGCGTCCCTTGGTATTATCCACGATCTGGGCAAGCAGTTCCGGCTTTATGCCGAGGGCCGCGCCGTGGCTTCGCAAAAGCGAGAGCCACGTCGTCTTGATAAATTGAAACGGGCCGTGAGCACCCGTGCGGTGATTCGCGGCATGCGCCTTAAAGCCGCTTTCTCCCGCGACGAGTGAGAGCAATGACGCAAAATCGTGCCCCCCGACGCCACCGGGCTGGCGGGCCATAATCGCGAGTTGGTCAAGCAATGCAGCGCGCGCGGCATGGTCGGTATGATGCGAAGTCGTGATGGTCGCGGTCACATCGGGTCACTCTCGATAGCAGGATCCGGACTGGGGCGTCGCCACTATTGGTCTCAGGTTATTAAGGAATCATTGGTATGGAGCAGCCTTAGAAAAGTGTCGCCACGATCCAGCGCACGGCGGCCTCCCACGACGACCGCTTGACGTTGAAATCTTCCGTCGCCTAGTGTTCACGACTTTCGTATTGGCGCGGCTCTCGTATGGGGAAGCTCCCTTTTACGCGATCAGGCTTTACAATCGGAACCTGCCTTCCCAATTCTTATTGCGACGACCGAAACCCGGAGTAACTGGAAATGTCCACTACCAAAGTCACTGATGCCACGTTCGAGGCGGATGTCCTGGCCGCGCCCGGGCCCGTGCTTGTCGATTTCTGGGCTGAATGGTGTGGCCCCTGCAAGGCGATTGGCCCTGCCCTGGAAGACATCGCCGCCCAGCTTGAAGGCAAGGTGACGATCGCGAAGTTGAACATCGACGAAAATCCCCAGACCCCGGGCCGCTACAACGTCAGCGCCATTCCCACATTGATCCTGTTCAAAAACGGTCAGATCGCGGCGCAGAAAATTGGCGGTGCGCCCAAGAGCAAGCTGCTCGAGTGGCTGACCACACAGGTCTAAAGGTGACGATCCCCCGGAGGATCGCCTAACCGGCGGTCTTCCGGTCGCTCGTATAAATCGCGAGCGCGAGCCAGATGGCAATGCAGCCGGCGAATCGGAGCCGGCTCATCGGTTCACCGTAGACCAGCACCCCCATGATGAACTGCATCGTCGGGTTCACATAAAAGATGATGCCCAGAGTCGCCATGGGCAGCCGGCGGGCAGCCGCCGAATAGAGTACGAGCGGCAGAACCGTCACCACACCCGTGCCCACGATCAACGCCTCTGTCAAGCCCGGCAAGGCGCCGCCGAAATGCAAGGTTCCGTGGGTGGCACACCACCACATATAGGCGGCAGCGGCTGGCAAGAGCAGCGCGTTCTCGACCGCGACACCGGGCACGGCATCGGCACGCACAATCTTGCGGCAAAGCCCGTAGGAACCGAAGCTCCCCGCGAGCAGCAACGACAAAAGAATATCCCGCCCCGCCGCGATCATGAACAGCAACACCCCGAATCCGGCAATCGCGCAGGCAATCGCCTGCCGCCTCGAGAGTTTTTCCTTCAGAATCATCCGACCCAGCAGGACATTGACGAGCGGCAGGATGAAATAGCCGAGACTGCTTTCGACGACGTGACCCGTGGTCACGCAGATCACGAACACCAGCCAATTGACGGCAATGAGCGCGGCCGAGAGCGCCAGCAAGGCCAAGGTCCGCGGTGTGCGCCAGATCGAAACGAATTCGCGGGTCTTCCCCGTCAGAGGCAACAGCACGGCCAAAAGAACCACGGACCAGCCTATCCGCTGGGCAACCAGTTCATAGGGCGACACCGCCGACAAGAGGCGAAAATAGCTTGGGAAGCAGCCCCAGCAAAACGCGGCGCCAAGGCCGAGCGCGAGGCCGACCTGACTGTTACGACGTTTGAGTTCAAGCGCGCGGGCGTCTGGCAAGGCCGACTCCGCAGGCCGCCAGCGCAAGCCAGCCGAGCATCAATGTAACACCCCCAACCGGGATGATCATGTCGATGACCGGATGTCCTGCCAGAGCATGCAAGGTTATGCCGCCACTGAAAAGAGTCACGCCGATCAGGAATAGGAACCCGGAAATGCGGGCGAACGTCCTGGCCCGCGCCAAGGTATCAAGGAGGAGCAAGACCCCAGCCCCAAGGATCGCCACGGCATGAACCAGCAGATAGCGAGAGGCGATATCGAGCAGATCGTGCATCGTCGGATTACCCGCCGCCAGATGGCTTGCCGCCGCGCCAATCACGACCCCGGCAAAGCCGGCGAGCCCTGCCCCGATCACCAGCACTCTTTCCATCGACCATCCCGAATTCTTTGAGCCTATGCGTCGATTAACACAGCGGGCTCGTCCAAAGATAACCGCTTCATTCGTTCCAGACGGGCGTATTTGACAGGGCAGCCCCTATCGGCTTGGCCAGGACGTCCTGTCGGGGGTAGGATAGTCCCCTGAATTACTTTCAAGCCAACACGAGTGAATTATGCCGAGTTTCGACATCGTCTCCAAAACCGACATCCCCGAAGTGGACAATGCCCTGGGCAATATCCGGCGGGAAATCGAGACGCGTTTCGACTTCAAGGGGTCGAAATGCTCGATCGAGCGCAAGGAAAATACGCTCACCCTGCTCGCCGATGACGAGCCCAAGCTTAATCAGATGCACGAGTTGCTGAAAATCCATCTGACCCGGCGCAAGGTCGATCCCTCCGCCCTCGATTTCAAGACCCTGGAGCGGGCCTCGGGCGATACCGTCCGCCAGGAGATCATCGTCAAGCAAGGCATCGAGAAAGAGCTGGCCAAGCGCCTCGTCAAGGATATCAAGGACAGTAAGCTGAAGGTCCAGGTTGCGATCCAAGGCGACGAGTTGCGCGTCTCGGGAAAAAAGCGCGACGACCTGCAGGAGGCGATCGCCTTCGTGAAGGGGCTGAAGGTCGATCAGCCACTGCAGTATCTGAACTTCCGCGACTGATGCCGCTATGAGCATCCTCAAGATCGCGCGCATGGGGCACCCGATCCTGCGCGCGATCGCAGCCCCTGTTGATGATCCCATGTCACCCGAGATATGCCAGCTCATCCGCGACATGATGGAGACTTGCGAGGATGCCGGTGGTGCAGGATTGGCCGCGCCCCAGGTCCATGTACCGCTGCGCGTGGTCCTGTTCAAGGTTCCGCTGGAGCGGCTTACCGGGCGTGAGCACGATATCGCGATAGATCTCAGCGTCGTTATCAACCCGGTCATCACGCCCCTTTCGGATGAGCGCGAATTGGGCTGGGAGGGCTGTCTCTCGGTGCCAGGACTGCGCGGTGCGGTTCGGCGTTGGACTAGAATTCATTATGCCGGGCTCGATCAGCATGGCGAGCCCATCGACAGGATCGCCGAAGGCTTCCATGCCCGCGTCATCCAACATGAATGCGACCATCTCGACGGCTATCTCTATCCGCAGCGGATGGAGGATCTTAGCCTGCTCGGTTTCGTCGAAGAAACCTTGCGCCACCCCGTCTCGCTGCGCCCTGAAGCCAGCTCAGGAGTAAGGCCATGACCGATAGCGATGTCTTTTCACAGAAAGACGCCCTGCTAGAGGCGATTCTGCCAGATGTCGTGTTTGATGGCTGGAGCCAATCGGCACTAACGCATGCCGCCGCACAGCTCGGCATCGACACGGCATCGCTGGACGCGATCCTGCCGAGTGGCGCGGTCGAACTCGCACGCTGGCTTGACGATTGGGCAGATCGGCGGATGATCGCCGCGCTTGAGAGGCATGATCTGGCAACCCTGCGCACGCACCAACGCCTGATCCTCGGCATCCGGCTGCGGCTTGAGGCATTGGCGCCCTATCGCGAGGCCGTTCGCCGCGCGATCGTGCTGAACACGCCGCCCTTCGCCCTGACCAAAGCCCCCCAGGCCGTCTATCGTACCGTCGATGCCCTGTGGTATTGCGCCGGCGACTCGGCAACCGACTTCAATTTTTACACCAAGCGGGCTCTGCTGGCGGCGGTCTACAGCGCAACGGTGCTGTACTGGCTCGACGATCGTACCGAAGATCTCAACGATACTTGGGATTTTCTCGATCGTCGTATCGCCGATGTTCTGGCAATCCCCAAGTTCACGGGGACGATCAAGCGCCGCATTCGTGGACTGTTTTCGCCCTTCAAGCCTCTGAAGACCGAGGCTTGAGCGTCGTCACGTGCCCCATCTTCCGCCCGGCCGGGGCATCTTTCTTGCCATAGAGATGGAGCTTCGCTCGCGGCTCTGACAGGAAGGACTGCCAGGTTTCGACCTCCCGGCCGATCAGGTTGCGCATCTCGGCATCGGAATGGCGATCCGTACTGCCGAGCGGCAGTCCGGTAATCGCGCGCACCAACTGTTCGAATTGATCGGTATAGCAGGCGTCCATCGTCCAATGCCCGGAATTATGGGGTCGCGGTGCCAGTTCGTTGACGAGGACACGGTGATCGCGGGTTACGAACATCTCGACAGCCAGCAGCCCCTTGACGTCCAGTGCCTGAGCAATGCCGAGCGCCGCGGCCTCCGCTGCAGCGGCGACGTCAGGCTCAACCCGTGCCGGCGCAATCGTGCGGTCGAGGATGTGATGGGCATGATGGTTCTCGACCACGGGATAAGCCGCGACGGAACCATCGAGGCCACGCGCGACAATCACGGAGACCTCGCAGCGAAAATCAACGAAGCCTTCGAGAATTCCCTGATCCCCGCCCATTTGCCGCCATACCACCTCGGGGCTGGAGAGCCGGTCGACGGCGACCTGACCCTTACCGTCATAGCCCATGCGGACGCTCTTGAGGATGGCCTTGCCCTCAAGAGCGAGCAAGGCCGCGCGCAGGTCCTCGACCCCGTTGATCGCCTGGTAGGGCGCGGTCGGCACCCCAATGGCGCGGATGAAATCCTTCTCCAGCAAGCGATCCTGCGTCACACGAAGAACATCGATGCCCGGCAACACCGGCCGAATCGGGAGGATCGTCGCTACTGTGTCGAGCGGGATATTTTCCGTCTCGTAGGTGACGACATCGACAGTCGCGGCAAAGCGTCGTAGAGCATCAGCGTCGTCGAATCGCCCAATCGTGACCAGCGGGGTGACCTGACTGCCCGGACTGTCAGGCTCAGTTGCGAAGATATGGGTCCGGAACCCCAATCGTGCCGCCGCCAGGGCTGTCATCCGTCCGAGCTGACCGCCGCCGAGAATCCCGATGGTCGCACCAGGAGACAACATCAAACGCCCGAAACCGGCGACTCGGCAACCGAAGCGGTTTGGGCCGCGCGCCAGGCATCAAGGGCGGCGGCAATTGTCGAGTCGTTGAGGGCGAGAATGCTCGCCGCGAGCAGTGCGGCATTGATTGCCCCCGCCTTGCCAATGGCCAGGGTTCCCACAGGTATCCCGCCCGGCATCTGCGCAATGGAGAGCAGCGAATCCATGCCTTTGAGGGCGTGGCTTTCGACCGGAACGCCCAGCACTGGCAATGGCGTCATTGCCGCGACCATGCCGGGCAGATGCGCGGCCCCCCCGGCGCCCGCAATAATCACCCTGAATCCTTGATCGCGCGCTGTTTTCGCGAAATTGACCAAACGATCCGGCGTGCGGTGCGCGGAGACAATCTTCGCGGCAAATGGGATCGCCAACGTCGTCAGCGTCGAGGCGGCATGGCGCATGGTTTCCCAATCCGACTGGCTACCCATGACGATTGCGACAGGAACCGTCGGAAGATTTGACAAACCCCTGCTCCTTTCATTTGAGCATTTCTGCGAAGTGCGCCATATATATGGGAATAGCACCTTCGATCAAGTAAACGTCGGCTAAGCGGCCTGGCGGTCCTGGTTTGAAGGATGGCAGGGATCGAATAGCTTGATGTTGCGGTCCTGCAACTCTATCGTTAACTGGCGGTTGGGGACAGAAGCGCCTTGAAAATAATTGACGGCAACAGAAAGACCCGCAGCGCGCGCAGGACGACCGCGCTGCAGGCTCGGGCTTCGGGGGTCGATCTCCCTGAGTTCCTGAGCCAATCGGGTCTCGACGCCGCCGATCTTAGCCCCGAACTGGCGACGGCATTTTCTTCTCTGCTCGGAGAAGTGTTGAGGCTGCGCACGGAACTGACCAAGGCCCGCGCGCGCGCGACATATCTTGAGAAATTGGCGCACGAAGATGCGTTGATGCCCGTCGCCAACCGCCGCGCCTTCATGCGCGAGTTGTCGCGACTGCTGAGCTTGGCGCAACGCTACAGCCTGCGCTCCAGCATCATCTATATTGATCTGAACGGCATGAAGCAGATCAACGACACCTACGGCCATAACGCCGGCGACGCCGCCCTGCAGCATGTGGCACGAATCCTCATCGACCATGTCCGTCTTGCCGACGTCGTCGCCCGCCTTGGCGGCGATGAGTTCGCAATCCTGCTGGTGAAAGCCGACCAGGAAGCGGCCGACCATAAGGCCGCGACGCTGATCTCCGCCCTCGACCGCGAGCCCTTGGTCTGGAACGGCGACTTCATCAACGTCAATGCAGCCTTCGGTGTCTATTCCTTCGATGGCGGCGAGACCGCTGCCGAGGCTTTGGAGCGCGCGGACAAGGCGATGTACCGCAGCAAGCAGCAGCGCAAGGCCGCCGCGATCGCTTCGGCGCAGTAAGGCACCCCGCCTTCCGTGACAGCCGTTCTGGTCTATGTCACAACGCCGGATCTCGAATCAGCGCGGATCATCGGCCGCAACGTCGTCGAGGAAGGACTTGCCGCCTGCGCCAATATTCTTGGCGGCATGACCGCTATCTTCCGTTGGCAAGGCGCAATCGAGGAAGCCAGCGAGGCCATTCTGCTCCTGAAGACGACGCAGGATTGCATCGACCGCCTGACGACACGCCTGCGCGATCTTCACAGCTACGAAATCCCCTGCATCGTCGTCCTGCCGATTTCAGGCGGCAATCCTGATTTTCTCGCCTGGATTGGGACTGAAACGGGTGAGAAACCGGGCTAAAATCGCGTCGACAGCCAGATCGCGAGCTTTGAGCCGGCACCGACCATAGCCCGGAGAACGGGATAGCCAGGAGTCAACTCGGCGCCGTGAGCATGGCCTATGTCGCGATGCTCGATCTCCTCAGCACGAAACTCCTCGATCACGCGGCGTAACTCTGGCTCGCTATCGCCGAGTGCTTCCGCCTGTTTCTGGTAATGTTCCTCGATGACCTCCTCGACCGCCACCGTGCAGGCCATCGCCGCCCGTTCGCCAAGGAGGGCGGTGGCGGCGCCAAGCGCAAAGCCGGCAATATCCCAAAGCGGCCGCAGCGCCGTCGGTCTCACGCGTCGCGCCACGATCATGCGATCGAAAACATCGCGATGGTGGATTTCCTGCTCGGCCATCCGCCGAATCTCGTCGCCGACGCGGGAGCGCCCCAAGACCGCCAACTGTCCGGCATAGATCCGGGTGGCCCCGACCTCGCCCGCGTGATCCACCCGGATCATCCGTCGGATTGCCTCGGCTGAGGAGGGGTCACCAGGCAGCCTCGGCTTTGCCGTCCTGAAATTTTCGCTCTTCCCTGCCACGCTCATCCCAGTCTCCGCATGCCACGCTGCTGCCGCAAGGCAGTCAGGCATAGCGCGATCATAGCGGTGGACAACAGACAGTTCCATCCCGCCAGCGAGACGCCGACCACACTCCACTGCACCACGTCGCAGCGCACGGGCGGCGTCGCCAGCAAGGTCTTGGTCAGATCGGCGAGGCTCATCTTGCCAAGATGCTGGGCGACGCAGGCATCCGGCCCGGCAACCCAATGATGTTCCACGGCAACATGGTAGCCAGCGAGCACGGCCGAGACGGTAAACAACAGCGCAAAGCCAAAGGCACAGCCGGAATCGATGCCGCGATGAACCCAGCCGCCGTGACGAAGTGTCGCCCATAAGGCGGCCGCCACCAGCGCCGTATACCAGGGTATCCGCTCCTTCAGGCACAGCTCGCAGGGTTGCAGCCCGACCTGATACTGGAAATAGAACGCGCCGCCTATCACCGCGAGGCAGGCAAGCAGGATCAGGAAAGAGAGCCGTTCAGGTTTCATGGTTGTCCGCGTCGCCCCGGATCCTAGAGGTAATGCAGCAGCAGGAAGCCGCCGATGAGAAGAGCCAGCGCCACCGCCATGGTCAGCATCAGGCGCTTCTCGATAAAGGCGCGGGCCTGTTCGCCGAACCAGTAGAGTAGTGCCGCCTCAAGATAGAACCGCATGCCACGAGCGATCACGGAGGCAACCGCGAATTTGGCCAGATCGTAATGCATCACCCCGCACAAAATGGTGACAATCTTGTACGGGATCGGCGTCGCGCCCTTGCCCACGATCAACCAGAAACCCCATGCGGTAAAGCTGGCCTTCGCGCGCTCGAACCCGGCGGGCGAACCCAGGTGCTCAACGATCCAGACCCCGATGCTGTCATAGAGCCAGTAGCCGATGGCATAGCCGAGAAACCCGCCGATCACCGAACTTACCGTCGCCACTGTCGCCAGCCAGAAGGCCCGTTCGCGTCGCGCCAATATCTGCGGGATCAGCAAGAGATCCGGCGGGATCGGGAAGAATGAGCTTTCAGCGAACGACACCGCAGCAAGCAGCCAGACAGCACCGGGCTTTTGTGCGTGGTCGATAAGCCAGGTCTTTAACGGAGGACGAGCCATGATACCTGAAAAATCCGGGAAGCAGAGGGTCGCCAGGACGGCGGCCAACGCCCCAGGACCCTATCAGTCCCCCCCGCTTAGACGCAATCCATGACACTTTGCCGTAGCATGGAGGATTTCAGTCCGTTATAAGCAGCATCCAACGTCGCAACGCCGAGGGGCCACCACCCGCTCGGCATGATGATAACGCGGCGATCTGGCTCTGTGCGGGCGTGGTGGAACTGGTAGACGCGCCGGACTCAAAATCAGCCCATGGCCTTGCCTTACCTCGTATTTTACTTGATTTTTCAGCAGTTTATGGTAGTCTGAACCTCGTTATCGCGCTTACACATGTGTTACACAAAAACACACATTCGGGCGCTTCGGCACGTAGGTTCCCATGGCGGCACATCACGAACTCCTCGGCGGCAAGGTTCACGTCTACAAACGTGACAATAGCCGCTTTTGGCAGTGCTCGACCTTTCTCGGCGGCAAGAACTACCGCATCAGCACCAAGGAAGAAGGTCTTGCCCAAGCCAAGGACATTGCCGAGGACTGGTACCTCGACCTCAAAGGCAAATCTCGCGCTGGCGAACTGAAGCACGGCAAGACGTTCAAGTTCGCCGCCGCGCAATTCCGAAAGGAATACGAGGCGCTTACCGCAGGCGAGCGGAATCCAAAATATGTGAAGGGCCACTGGGACCGACTCCGCGTTCATCTGGAGCCGTTCTTCGGCGACAAGGTACTATCGGAAATTACGCCGGGCATGGTGCAGGAGTATCGCGTCCATCGCGCGACCTCCCGCAAGAATCCAAAGACCGGCGAACCGATGCGGCCCTCCCGCACCACAATCCATCATGAGATCGTGACGCTCCGGCATGTCCTCAAAACCGCCGAACGACATGGCTGGTTGCCCTTCATTCCCAACCTGTCGCCGCCCTACAAAAGCTCCGGCAAAATCTCCCATCGAGCGTGGTTCTCGCCCGAGGAGTACAAACAGCTCTATCGGGCGACTCGCCAAAGAGCCGCTAATCCGCCCAAGCCGCGCTGGCAATGGGCGTGCGAGCAGATGCACGATTTCGTGCTGTTCATGGTCAATACCGGTGTTCGGCCCGACGAAGCATGGCGTCTCGAATTCCGAGACGTCGAAATCGTCGAGGACGAAAGCACTAACGAAACAATTCTGGAAATCAGCGTCCGCGGCAAACGCGGCGTCGGCTATTGCAAAAGCATGCCCGGTGCCGTCCACCCATTCGAGAGACTGCTTGCCCGACCGAGACCCATCACTGACGAAGGTCGCCGGCATCGCCGACAGACAAAGAAGGACCTAACCACAGACGAGTCGGTTGCAGTCAGGCTACCCCAGCCCACTGACCGACTCTTTCCCCATACCCACCGGGAGTTGTGGAACAAAGTTCTCGACGAACTCGGCATGAAGAAAGATCGCGAAGGGAATCTCCGGACGGCCTACAGCCTCCGGCACACTTATATATCGATGCGTCTGATGGAGGGTGCCGACATCTATCAGATCGCCAAGAACTGTCGTACCAGCGTTGAAATGATCGAGAAATTCTACGCGGCGCATATCAAGAACATGATCGATGCGTCCGCGGTTAATGTCCGTCGGCAGCGGTCGGACGACCGAGCCCCAGAGCGCAAAGCGGACGCGAAAGGCGCGAAAAAGCCAAATCTGGCTGAATCTAAAGGGTCTTTTGAAGACTCGAAAGACCCTGATTAACCCTCTTGGCGGAACGAGATGACAACGCTATAAGTTGTCCCCTTCGCGGGCGTGGTGAAACTGGTAGACGCGCTGGATTCAAAATCCAGTTCCGAGAGGAGTGTCGGTTCGATTCCGACCGCCCGCACCACCTAAATTGCAGTCCGGCGGGATAGTCAGGCTGCTCCGCACGGAGCGCTACCGGAATGGAGGCGCACGTGCAGCAACCACCAGCCGGAGACACACAACCACCTATTCAAGGCGATGATCACTCTTCTTTCGGTCTCCCCGTTGCGCCGAATCGTGTTGAAAAGCCGATTTGCTCGGATGCCGATGACACGCTCGAACGTGGTGCATTCGTAAATCGCCTTTCAAACGCGCTCGTTGATCCTCGGACTTGCCGAGCAACGGGCGTCGTCATCGGGATTACCGGCGCGTGGGGTAGCGGGAAATCGTCAATTCTCAATCTCCTCAGCGAGCGCATCAAGGCAGCACACAGCGATGCGATTGTCGTGAGATTCGATCCGTGGCTGGTTTCCGGGCGGAACGATCTGGTCGCCGAGTTTATGAACGAGCTGATCACCACCATTGCCGCCAAGCCAGACCTCGCTAAAAGCCTTCGCACTCTCACCAGTACCATCACAAAATACGGCAGACACCTTGCACCAGCGGCAAACTTTGTGAAGCCGGGCTTAGGAGCCGCCTTGGCTGGCGGCTTCGATGCGCTCAGTTCATGGCTGTCACGAAATGAAAGTCTTGGGGCACTGCGCGCCAAACTGATGAAGGAGCTTCAGAAAATCGCGGTGCCTATCGTCATTCTCATCGACGAGCTTGATCGCGTTGAAGATCACGAAGTCCGCACCGTCGCCCAACTGGTACGATCGGTTGCCGACTTTCCCGGTATCTCCTACGTCCTGGCCTACGACGCGAAACGTGTAATGCAGGCCTTAGGCGAAGGCGCCAGCGAGGAAGCACGGGAAGAGCGCGGGAGAGCCTATCTCGAAAAAATCGTCCAGCTTCAACTTCCCCTGCCGTTAACATTCGTCGATGAGCTGAGCCGCATGCTGTCAGCGGAAATTGCTGCCCTCGGTTCCGAACTTGGTCTTCCAGAAGGGTTTCCGGGGGGCGAGCGCTGCCAGGCGCTCATAAAAATCCTTACCCTCCATGTCTTACAGACGCCACGGGACATTAAGCGTTTCATCGGCACGTTTCATGTGCTGGGAGGAATGCTCGCCAATGAAGTTGATCAAGTCGATCTTCTCGCTTACTGCGCTTTGCTGGTCAAAGCACCAGCGACCGTAGCGAATATTCGCGATGATCCCCATGCGTTGGTTCAGGATGCCTTTTCGGAGAAGGACATC
>CAIXXC010000243.1 GCA_903923205.1 uncultured Rhodospirillales bacterium
AGATCCTCGAGGAATTCGATTTCAGAACCCCGCACCAGGTCCAGGGATGCCTCGTCGATCACCACGACGGCACCGTCGCGCTCAAACACCCGATCATCCTCATTGCGGGCAGGATCAAACGAAAATCCGTATTGAAAGCCGGAACAACCGCCGCCGGACACCGTGATCCGCAGCGCCGAACCGGGTGGCTCATCCGCAGTCACCAGCGTGATCCGCCGCGCCGCATTCGCACCGATGGAAAAATCCGCTGCCGAAGCCTCGCTTGCTGAGATAGCCATGATCCGTCGATTCCCTTTATTGGTCCGTTCTATGTATGATGGCACGGCACAGAGTCCAAGGGGTAGACGATTGAATCCGATTGCCAAGTCAAATGCTCGCGCTCTCCGCTTGGGCACAAGCGACATGTCACGGTCGCATCACGCATGATGCGCTGGCGCGATCTGCTGTCGACAAAGCGGCTTGGGCAACGTGATGTCCGCGCCGCGGATGAATGGCGTTCGCCATTCGAGATCGACGTTGATCGCTTCGTCTTCTCAAGCGCCTTCCGCCGCCTGCAGGCCAAGATGCAGGTGCACGGACCGTCCCTCGACTCAACCGAGCCCGGCGATTATGTCCGCAACCGCCTGACACATTCGATCGAGGTCAGCCGCGTTGGCCGGAGCCTTGGCCAGCTTGCAGGCAAGCACCTGTTGCGCCATGGCGCCGTCGAGGGTGTCTCGCCCGCTGATATCGGTCACATCGTGCTGGCAGGCGCGATCACCCATGACGTTGGCCAGACCCCGTTCAGCCACGAGGGCGAGCAGGCGATCGCGTCGTGGTGGAGCGGCAGTGCGATTGGGCAGGAAATACTTGCAGGATTGCCGGAGGAACTGCGCTGGGAGCTGTGCGATTTCGAGGGCAACGCCTTTGGCTTCCGCCTTCTGACCCGGCTTGAAGGCTGGCAGCCCGATGGCGGCTTGCAGCTTACGGCGGCAACCCTTGGCGCCTTCTCCAAATATCCGTGGTCAGGCGGGTTGCCGCCAGACCAGCGACCCATTGCCCGAAAATACGGCATTTTTTCCAGTGAACTGGCGCTCTTTCGCGAAGTCGCGGCGGCCACCGGACTGATCGAGACGGCACCCAATGTCTGGTGCCGTCACCCGCTCGCCTACCTGACCGAGGCGGCAGACGATATCTGCTACCTGATTGTCGATATCGAGGATGCCGTTCAAGTCGGCGCCTTGTCCTTTGCCGAGGCCGAGGAACTGCTGGCGCCGATGGCGGCGCCAGAAACCGCAGTATATTGCACGCTTGATGGCGTGGTGCGCCGCTTGACCTACCTGCGTGCGCGCGCCATCGCGACCCTGTTGACCGATGCGAGCGACGTCTGGGCCGCCTTGCACGACCAGATCCTGCGCGGCGACCCGGCGCCCGAATTGCTGGCACAGTCGCGCTTCAGAAGCCAGCTCACCCGGATCGCGGAGGTCAGCCACCGCAAGATCTATCGCGGCGGCAAACGCCCGGAGACGGTTCTTATCTCAAGCAACACCTTGTCAACCCTGCTCGACGGCTATGCCGCTACCTTGCTGCGGCGCGAATCGACGAAGGACGACAATGAACTCTCCGTGCGCGACCGCGCCGTGCTCGATATCTTCTCCCGCGCCCGTGGCGGCACGCCGGTAGCGCGCGACCGTCGTGGCTGGGTCACCGAGCTCATGGACCATATCGCCTGTCTGACCGACCGCGCGGCCTTGGCCGAATCCAAGACCCTCGGCGGCCCCATTTGGCGGTGAGCGCAACAAAATACCGCGCTGACATTGATGGCCTGCGCGCACTCGCAATTGTGCCAGTGGTGCTCTACCATTATGGCATCCCCGGCGTGACCGGCGGCTTTGTCGGCGTCGATGTCTTCTTCGTTATCTCGGGCTATCTGATCACGGGAATCATTGCCGCCGAAATCCGGGGCGGGACCTTTACCCTCGCTGGCTTTTACGAGCGGCGTGTCCGCCGCATTTTTCCGGCCTTGCTGGTCGTAGCGCTTGCTACCTTCGCCATCGGCACGGTGATTCTGGCACCTGGACCACTCACGGAACTTGGCACGGAGCTACTGTGGTCGTCGTTCTTCTCGACCAATATCTGGTTCTTCGAGAAGGACGGCTATTTCGACGGCACAGCGGCGATGCGGCCTTTGCTGCACAGCTGGTCGCTTGCCGTGGAAGAGCAGTTCTATATCGTCATCCCGCTGCTGCTGCGCTGGACCGCAGCACCAAAGCGCGGACGTGATCGCACCCTCATCTACCTGATCCCCGTCTTCGCCGCTTCGCTCCTGCTATCGATCTCATATGCGACCAACGCCCCCGCTGCCGGGTTCTATCTGTTGCCCGCGCGCGCATGGGAATTGCTTTGCGGCGGGTTGCTGGCGGTGGCCAAGCCATCCAAACCAAGCCTGATCCAGGCCGAGGTCGCGTCCCTGGCCGGGTTTGCCGCAATCCTTGCTGCGATCCTCATCTACACGCCCGGAACACCCTTCCCCGGGGCCGCAGCCTTGCTGCCCTGCCTTGGCGCGACAGCGTTGATCTGGGCCGGCGAATGCGACGGCCGAGCCGTAACCTCGCGCCTGCTGTCGGCCCGCCTGCCGGTTTGGATCGGTAAGATTTCCTATCCGCTCTATATGTGGCACTGGCCACTTCTGGTGCTGGCGCGCCATGGCTTGTTCCGTGAACCAGACCTGGCGGAACGCCTGGTGCTGATGACGCTATCGGTCTCTCTCGCGTACGCGACGACGCGCTGGATCGAGGCACCGATTCGCGGCCGCCGCATCATGGGGAGCCAAGCCCGGACCCTTATCGCCGGTATCGGCGTCCTGCTGGTCCTGTTCACGATCGGCCAGGCTACCAGCGCCAGCCGCGGCTTTCCCGACCGCCTGCCCGCCGAGGCCATCGCGCTGGCGCGGCAGGATCACGACCTCACCGGACAGTTCTGCAACCCCAAATCTCATTTCGATCTCCACACCAGCGCCACCTGCGATATCGGCAACTGGGGGACATCCCAGGAAGCGGATTTCATCGTCTGGGGCGATTCCCATGCCCAGGCGCTGATCCCGGCATTCGACACGATGGCACGGCGACATGGCTTGCATGGTTTCGTGATTCAGCACCCAGGGTGCGAACCTTTGCTCGGCGTCTCCGAGACGGGACCCAAGGGCGTCTCCTGCCGCGATTTCAACGCCGCCGTTGTCACCTTTCTCAAGGCGCAGCCGGTACCAACGGTATTTCTGGTCGGGCTTTGGGCCAAGATCGCCGAAGCACGCCCTCCACTCGCACTCTGTGCCGGTCGTGGCGGTCAAAACGGGGCGATTATCGACAACATTGCCGGGATCACCTCCGATGATGGCAGTCACGCAGCCTTCGACAACGGTCTTGGCCGGACGCTGACCTTCCTCAACGGGATCAGCATCGTACCGATCCTGCTGCAGGATACGCCGTGTCAGTTCACCGAAATCCCCCCAGCCCTCGCGATGGCGCGGGCGCTGCATCGCCCGCTGTCAGGGATCGAGGAAAAGCGGGCTGACATCGACGCGAGCCAAGCCTGGGTTGATGGCAGGCTAGCCGCCGCAGCCGCGTCCGGGCATGCCCGGTTCCTGCGGACCCGCGATGCGCTCTGCGGACCGGAGACCTGTCCGGTCGAAAGCGCCGGCGAGGCGCTCTATCGCGACAGCAGCCATCTCAGCCTTGTCGGCGCGCTGCGTCTGGTCCCCCTTCTGGAGCAGGCGCTGAAATCGGCCCAGGATTGGCCCTGAGGCTATTTCGTCCCGTAAAGCCGATCCCCGGCATCGCCAAGGCCGGGTCTGATATAGCCATGCGCATCCAGTTGTCGATCGATCGCAGCAGTGTAGACGGTCACATCGGGGTGGCGATCCTGCAGCACCGCCAAACCCTCCGGTACCGTCAGCAGGCAGACGAACTTGATCTGGGCAGCACCGGCCTGCTTCAGGCGGGCAATCGCAGCAGCGGCGGAATGGCCCGTCGCCAGCATCGGATCGACGACGACAACAAGCCGCTCGGCGATATCCTCGGGTAGTTTCAGATAATACTCGACCGGCTGCAGCGTCTCAGGATCGCGATACAACCCGATATGGCCGACACGGGCGGATGGCACAAGGTCGAGCATGCCATCGAGAATACCGTTACCGGCACGCAGGATCGAGACGAAGCAGAGCTTCTTACCGGCAAGGATCGGCGCGGTCATCGGCTCAAGCGGGGTTTCAATCTCGACCGTCCCGAGCGGCAGGTCGCGTAGGACCTCGTAACCCATCAGTAGGCTGATTTCCTGGGCGAAACGCCGAAACTCGGCGGTCGAAACATCCGCCCGCCGCATCAGGGTCAATTTATGCTGGACCAGTGGGTGACTGACGACAACGACATTACCGAGATCCGCCATGCTCATCTTTTGCCTTTCCGTAAAAATCGCCGCAACGCTGACACCAAGCTAGTGACCGACACATGGCATGCGACTTGCGGTAAAACCAACCGCAATATCCGCCGCTCGAATAAGGAACACGCCGTGACACTCGACCTCATCCTGCGCAATGCCACCCTGCCAGATGGCCGCCGTGGCGTCGATATCGGCTGCGCTGACGGCCTGATCAAAACAGTCGGACCTGCACTCGACGCCAGCGCGACACAGGAGATCGATGTCGGCGAGCGCCTTGTCTCGTCACCCTTCATCGATCCACATTTCCACCTCGATTCGGCACTCTCGCTCGGCATGCCGCGCTTCAATCAATCGGGAACCCTGCTCGAAGGCATCGCGATCTGGAGCGATCTGAAGCCGCAGCTGACCCAGGATGCGATCCTGACACGGGCGCAGCGGTATTGCGACATGGCCATTGCCCAGGGCTTGCTGGCGATCCGGACCCATGTGGACATCTGTGACGACAGGCTGCTTGCGGTGGAGGCCCTGGCCGAGCTGCGCCAGCGGATCAAACCCTATCTCGACCTCCAACTTGTCGCCTTCCCCCAGAATGGCTTTCTGCGCTATCCGCGTGCCGCCGAAAATCTTACCCGCGCGATCCGACGCGGCATCGACGTTATCGGCGGCATTCCGCATTTCGAACGCACCATGGCGGACGGCGCGGCCTCGGTCCGGGCGCTGTGCGAGATTGCCGCCGACAATGGTATGCCGGTCGACATGCATTGCGACGAGAGCGACGATCCCCTGTCGCGCCATGTCGAAACCCTCGCAGCCGAGACCGTGCGGCTTGGCCTCGAAGGCCGGGTCACGGGCTCGCACCTGACGTCGATGCATTCGATGGATAATTACTACGTCTCGAAGTTGATCCCGCTGATGGCCGAGGCCGATCTCAGGGTCATTGCCAACCCCAATATCAACATCACCCTGCAGGGCCGACAGGACACCTATCCCAAACGGCGGGGGATGACGCGTGTTGCCGAGCTTCACGCCGCCGGGTTGACAGTCGCGTTCGGCCAGGATTGCGTGATGGATCCCTGGTATCCGCTCGGCAGCGCCGACATGCTGGATGTCGCCCATATGGGGCTTCATGTCGGTCAATTGACCGGGCGTGACGCCATGAAATTCTGCTTCGACGCGGTCACGAGCAATGCCGCCAGGGTCATCGGCCTGGAAGGCTATGGCCTTGCCGTGGGCTGCAACGCCGATTTCGTCGTTCTCGATGCGCCCGATCCGATCGAGGCCCTGCGCCTGCGGGCAACACGGCTTTACGTCATACGGCGCGGCAAGGTCATCGCCCGAACGGCCCCGAGGGTCACCGAATTGGCTGTCGAGGGTGGGCCTGCCGTTATCAACATCGCGACCTATGGGCCAAATTTGGGGTGACGGGTGCTATCGCCGACATCGTGATTCGGCTATCGTCAGGGCATCTCTAACCAGCCGGGTGGTCTCGTGCACGCCTTTCCCCTGACGTCCCTCGCGACCCTGGTGGCCGCCGCCGTTTATATCTGGACCCTCGTCAATGTCGGCAGTGCCCGGGTGCGGACGGGCGTCCAGGCCCCAGCCGTCAGCGGCAATGAGGAGTTCGAGCGTTATTACCGGGTGCAGATGAACACGGTCGAACAGATCGTCGTCCTGATCCCCCTGCTTGGCCTGTGTGCCGCCTGGGTCGGCGATTTCTGGGGTGCCGTTGGCGGCCTCACCTGGTCACTTGGCCGGGTGATCTACGCGCGCGCCTATTATACCGATCCGAAGAAGCGCGGGCCGGGCTTCGGGATCAGCGCCCTGCCGATCCTGGCGATGCTGATCGCGGTATTGGTCGCAGCCGCCCGCTCTCTGGTGTGACCCGGCGATCCATTCAAAGATAGATGACGTAAAACTTGCGCACGGCCTCGACCGTTTCCCAAATTCCCGTGAAGCCGCGCGGAATGACAAAGGAATCGCCCGCGCGATAGATCTCGGTATGACCGGCGGCGTCGGTCAGATGCACCACGCCTTCGAGAATCTGGCAGAACTCGTCCTCGGTATAATTGACCTCGTCGCGCGATGGCTGCGATGCCCAGAAGCCGGTGGTGAAGCGCTCATCCGGGCTGCGGTACCATTCATGGGTCGTGGTCCTGGCAGCGGGGTCAATCGCGGTGGTGGGATCAAAGCGGATGGTTGGCGTGATCATGACGATGCCTGTCTGAAGGGGATGGAGAGCGTCAAGCTTAGGGCAGATCACGGTGGGACGGAACTGCAGGTTCGTGAAGCTCCGGGGGATCCTATCCGATCACGATCACGCTAACGCCCCTCACGCCACCACGCGAGCGACAGCAGGCTGGCGAGCGCGATAAAGCCGATCCAGGGGGGAAGCAGCGGAGTTTCGGTCACCCCGGTCACGACATAATCCCTGCCCCGGCGAAAGCCGAGCCAGCCCGGCCCGGCGGCGGGGCCATCGGCCCCGATTTCGCGCAGATCGGGCAGCGGCGCGTCGCCGCCGGTCCAGACGATACCGCCCGATGAGGCCGCAACAACCGGGGCAACTCTGTCAGGCGTCGTTACGACCTCTGCCAGTTCGATAGGATTGAGCGCGCCAGCCGCTGCAAGCGCCACCCTGGTGCCATCGGTAATGCGGTAGAGGCCGCTGCGACGGATCTGCAAGGTCGCGCCAGCCCGACCAGGCCCACTCGGCTTCAGCGTCATGGCGACGGGCTTCGCGTCGGGGCCGTTGATAGTCACAGTCGTGTTGTCGTCATGCAGGCTCTTGCGCAGGATCGTGAGGCGATCACCGGCGATGCTTGCGCGCAGATCGTTTTCCTCAAGATCGGGCTCTTTCATCAGCCAATAGAACATCCGGCGCAGCAATTCCGCCTGCGGCCCGCCGCCATCGAAGCCTCGGGTCCAAAGCCAGAGATCGTCCGAAAGCAGCTGCGCCACTCGACCCTTGCCAACGCGATTGAGGACCAGCAACGGCGCGCCATCGATACCGCTCATCAGCACGTCACCATCGCGCGGGGTCACGTCGATTTCGTGAAACCAGCGCCCCCATGCCGGATTCTGCCCGCCGTCCCCGGCGCCCGGCAGCGACTCCGTCACGGGATGGCGCAGACCCAGCGCCGTCAGCTTGGGTTTGAAGGATTGATCGAGCAGCCTGCCGGTCGGCACCGTCGGCAATACCTGCGATAACGGCGTATCGAAAAGCCCAAAGCCCAGACTGGAGGCACCCTCGCGGTCACGCCCCTGGCCGTCCGCCTCCAGCAAGGCACCGCCCTCGCGGACATAACGCACGATGTTGTCAAGGTAATCGTAAGGCAGCAGTACATTCTGGTGATACCGGTCGAAGATCACGAGATCGAACTGGGATAGTTTCTCGTCGAACAGCTCCCGCATCGGGAATGGAATCAGCGAGAGTTCGCGCACCGGCGTGCCATCCGAAATCTGCGGCGGCCGGAGGATCGTGAAATGGACAAGGTCGACCGAGGGGTCAGCCTTCAAGAGGTTGCGCCAGGTGCGTTCACCCGGATAAGGCTCACCGGAAATCAACAGCACCCGCAGCCGGTCACGTACGCCATTGATAACGACGGCAGCCCGGTTATTGTCGAGGATCAGCTCCTTCGGGCCGGGCGCAGCGGCCGCCTCCAGGACCGTCGCCCCTTCGTGATCGATCAGGATCGGCACCTGAACATCCTGACCGACCGGCACTTCGATCGGAATCTCCACTCCACCGTCGCGGCGCAAGGTTACCGTCGCGGTCGCCGGATATCGCAGGCGCTCTGCCGCGGCGCCGCCGAGATCCTCGACACGCAGCGTGATCTCGACCGATTTGCCGACAATGCCGAACGCCGGCACCTGCTTGAGGATCAGGCGACGGTCGCCCTCGCCCAGCTGACCGGTGAGCATGACATGGAGCGGGGCATCGAAACTGCGGGCCGCAGGATCGGGCACATCGTGGACCTGGCCGTCGGTGACGATGACAATACCGGCGACGCGCGCTTTGGGCACATCGGCCAGAGCTTGGGAGACCGCCGCAAAGAGTTTTGTCCCCTGATCGGAAGTAACCGTGTCGGATGCGGCACCCGCCGCAAGGACCCGGAGCTCAAGCCCCGGCATCCGCGAGAGACGCTGGCGCAGATAGGCGACATCACGCGCAGCGGCACGATTGCGCGCGCCGATTTCCTGGCTTGGCGACACGTCTTGCACAACAAGGGCAACATCGGGCTGAGCCTTGCGCTGCTCGATGACATAGACCGGACCGGCGAGGGTGAGGGCAAGGATCAAGCCCGCCGCCAGCCGCAACGCCGAGCCGCGTGCGCGCCGCCACAGCCCGAAGCCGAGCAGCAGGATGAGGACGAAGCCAAATACGCCGAGCCAGGACCAGGGCAGCAGCGGGATGAAGGTGACTGTTCCGCTGTTCATCGGCCGAGCCGATCCAGGATCGCGCCGACATGCAGCTGATCAGCTTTGTAATTCCCGGTAAGCGCGTACATGACGAGATTGATACCAAAGCGATAGGCCATTTCGCGCTGCCTCTCGCCGCCGGGCTCGACCGGAAACTCAGGGAGATTATTGGCGTCACTGGCCCAGGCGGCCGCCCAGTCATTGGCACCCACAATCAGCGCCGAGACCCCGTCATTGACATGTTCGTCGGGCGGCTCGACCCACAGCGTGCCGCCGGTCCACCGTCCGGGAAAATCCCGCATCAAGTAGAACGATCGGGTCAACACATGATCGGACTTGATGGGCTCGAGCGGCGGAACATGGATCTCCGCAAGCAGACGTCCAAGCCGTCTATCATTGCCGACTGCCCCGATCTCCTGATCACGGGTGTCAATCAGCAGGACACCGCCCGTCGCCAGGTATTGGTTGATATGGTCAACGGCAGCCGGCGAAGGCGGCGCCTGACTATCGGTGACAGCCCAATAGATCATCGGGAAGACGATTAAATCGTCGGTTTCAAGATCAATGGCGATCGGATCGCCAGGGACGACTGCCGTGCGGTGTGCCAATTGCCAGGACAAGCCGACGAGCCCGGCACGGGCAACCGAATCGGCATCGGCATCGCCGGTCGTTACGTAGGCAAGATGGATCGTCGCGGTGGCATCGATCAGTCGCCCCTCGTCACTGGCTGCTCGGGCAGGACCTCCCGCCAAAATCGCAGCGACAAGCGGGATCAGCGCGAGTTTGAGCAGACCTCTGATCCCGTAACCGATCAGGATATCGCAAAGAAACAACAGCGCAGCCGCGCCGAGCAGCGGCGCCTGCAACGCGACTTCTGGTGACAGCGCGAAGCCGTGGGCCTCCACCGTCGCGGGCAGCGGAGCCAGAGCCGTCAGCGCGCTCCCGAGATTGAGCGCCATCGCCTCCCCAGCCGTGCCGTAATAACCCGGCGGGTGGTCCGGACCCGGAACCAGCGTCGCGATCATCGCGCCGTTGATCGGCGCTGCCGTTGCGGGCGGTGTGGTCAGCGCCCCAAAACCGTCCAGCGCGCGATAGGGCGGGAGGCTTCCGGTCAATGCCCCTCCTTGACGAACACCAAGATCGGCGACACGACGCAACATATCGACGAACAGTCCAGACAGCGCCAAATTGCTCCAATCCGCGTTCGCCGTCGTGTGGAACAGCACGAGCGAGCCGCGACCACGCGGCGCCGCCGTTACCAACGGTGTCCCGTCGGTGAGCCGGGCCCAGGTCTTGGCCGCGAGGTCGGGCGCAGGCTCCGCCAGCACCTGACGGCTGACCGTGACTTCATGCGGGACGACGAGCCCGGCGAAGGGCGAGGTGGCGGCAAAGGGCGCGAGTCGGGCCGGCGTCTCCCAAGACATCGCGCCACCGATTGACCGCCCGCCCTGGCGCAAGGTGACAGGCAGCAGGGGATCAGGCGCGCCGGTCGCGATACTGGGGCCGGAAAAACGCAACAGAACGCCACCGGCCTCGACCCAGCTTCCCAGCGTGCGGGCGTCGGCAGGGCTGAGCACGATATCATCGTTGAGAACCAGCAACGACAGCGGGCGCTGCAACAGATCGCCGAGGGTGCCGCGCCTAAGATCGCCATACGGCGCCAGCGCCCGCGTGATGTAATAGCGCGGCGATAGCAACGGTTGCGCGGAGCCATTCTCATAAGGCGCGACCACCCCGATCGTCGGCACCCGCGAGCCGGAATCGAGCAATACCACGCTGCCGGCGGTGCCCTCGCCATCAATATCGATCCTGGCAGCGCGGTTTCGCTGCTCGACCGGCATCGGCAAACGGACAAGCACGCGCGCCTGCCCAGGCTCGAATCGTACAGGGAGTGACGTCAGGACAATGCCGTCCGCACTGGTCACGCGCATGTTCAACTGACGAGTCTCATCCGCAGCCATCCGTATGACATCAACCGCAAGATCGCCCTCGAGGTCAGGCGCCGCCGCGAGGACGATCGGCGCCTGTTCAGGGTTGGGTGCCATCACGCCGCGCGACCCAAGCCGATCGAGTGCCGCGATCACATCGGCACTGCCCGGGGAATCGATTCCATCAGCGATCCAGAACCCGACATCATCGCCTTGCAGTCCTGCCCGAACGATTCGGCGCGCGGCCGCCACGCGATCAACCGTCCACGGCCGCGGCTGCAGATGATCAATCACGGCAAGAGCCGCCGAAGCGGGGAGTTCCGTCGCAGCCGCAAGCATCTCGGCCTCGCGCTCTGCGATCGGGGCGGTCGGCACAATCACCACCTTGCGGTCGGCACGAGCAGCCCGCGTAATGATATCGCGCATCACCGCCTGGCGCGCCGGCCAGTCCCGGGCAGCAGCCCAACCGTCGTCAATCACCAGCACGACCGGGCCGGTGCCGCCAAGCCGGGCACCCGGATGCCAGACCGGACCAGAGAAACCCAGGATCAGCAAAGCCGCGAGGCAGAGCCGCATCAGCAGCAACCACCAGGGCGTATGAGCTGCGGTCTCCGCCGTCGGCGCCAGGCCGTAGAGCAGTCGGATTGCCGGAAATCGGACCACCTCTGGCGCGGGCGGGGTCGCCCGCAACAGCCACCACAGCGCGGGCAGAGCGGCCAACGCAGCCAGCACCCAAGGTGTCGTGAAGGCGAAGGGCAGCAGGGAAAGCACGCTGGTCAGGCCTGTCCCGAAAGCGCCGCCCACAGGGCGAGCAGGGCAGTCGTCGGTGGATGGTCGGTGCGATGGCTGATATAGCCCCAGCCGGCGCTTTGGGTCAGGCGGCGCAACGCCGCGCGGTGGGCCTCAACCCGGTCGGCGTAGCGGGCGCGGATATCCTCCGCACGATTGACCAAGGTTGCCGCCTCCCGCTCGAGCCCTTCGAAGCGGATGCGACCGGTATAGGGCAGATCTTCCTCGGCAGGATCGAGCACCTGGACCAGATATCCGGTGCATTCCTGCTGCAGGATGCGTGCGATCATGGCCTGAGTTTCTTCAACGGGCCCAAGAAAATCGCCGATCAATATCAGTTGCGCGCGGCGCGGCAATGTTTCCTGAGGCGGCATACCTGCGTGCTGCGGGTCGATCGGGTCGCCCTGTTCCATTTGGCGGATGATCCGGTCAATACCGAGTCGGCCCGGGCTCGGGCGCTCAGGGCTGCCCAGCAGGCCGATGCGCTCGCCGCCGCGGGCAAGCATGAGGCCGAGCGCCAGCAGCAGCACCCCGGCGCGGTCGCGCTTGTGGGGAAGTCCCGGCGACGAGCGCCAATCCATCGAGGCCGAATTGTCACGCCACAAAAACACGCTTTGCGCCGCTTCCCATTCGGGATCGCGGACGTAGGTGCTTGTCGTCCGCGTGCCATCGCGCCGGGCAGTCTGGCGCCAATCTATACGGCTTGTCGGATCACCGGGCGAATAGGGTCGAAACTGCCAGAACGCGTCGCCCTGGCCGACGCGGCGGCGACCATGCGCCCCTTGGGCGACCGTCGCCGCGACCTTCTCGGCAGCGATAAGCAATGCCGGCAGCCGCGCGGCAGCCTCCTCCGCTTTCGATCGAAGCGTGCCTGTCGCCAGCCGTGAACGCGAGAACAGAGCCATCGTGGCAGCGGCAATCGTCAGCGGTAGGGTTCGAGGAGCCGGTCGATGATGCCCGCGATGGTCAGACCTTCGGCCCGTGCCGTATAATGAAGCGCCATGCGGTGCCGCAGCACCGGATGGGCAAGCGCCACGATATCGTCGATCGAAGGCGACAACCGGCCGTCGAGCACGGCGCGCGCGCGCGCCGCCAGCATCAGCGCTTGACTGGCGCGGGGCCCCGGTCCCCAGGCGATCGCCGAGCGCAGCTGCGGATCGCGCGTGACCTCCGGGCGACCGCTTCGTACCAGAGCGAGGATTGCCTCCACCACGTTCTCACCCACGGGCATGCGGCGGATGAGCCGCTGCGCGGTGTAGAGCTCGGCCCCGGTCATCAGCGCCTGGGGCCGCTCGTCGTCCGGCCCCGTCGTGGCGAGCAGCATCTCTCGCTCGGCGCCGAGATCGGGATAGCCGACCTGGATTTCGAGCAGAAATCGGTCGAGCTGCGCTTCCGGCAGGGGGTATGTCCCCTCCTGTTCAATCGGATTCTGCGTCGCCAGGACATGGAAGGGCCGGGGCAGCGGATGATAGCGGCCTGCGACGGAAACGCGATGCTCCTGCATCGCCTGCAGAAGCGCCGATTGGGTTCGCGGGCTGGCGCGGTTGATTTCGTCGGCCATGAACAATTGCGAGAACACGGGTCCCGCGACAAAGCGGAAATGGCGGCGTCCCAATTCATCCTGATCGAGCACTTCGGAGCCGATGATATCGGCGGGCATCAGATCGGGCGTGCATTGCACCCGCTTTGTGTCGAGCCCGATGACCGCGCCCACGGTTTCGACCAGTCTGGTCTTGGCAAGCCCAGGCAGGCCGACGAGCAAAGCGTGGCCACCGGCGAGGATCGCGATCAGGGTCTGGTCGATGACGTCCTGCTGGCCGAAAATGACCTCGGCGATGACGCTGCGCAATTTCTGCAGCCGCAAGGCCAGTGCGTCGACCTCGGCGGCAATGTTGCGGGCGTCGTCTGCGGCGGAAAGGTTGGAATCGGTCAGCATACGGCTACATAATCTCCCATTGACCCCGGAGGGACCTGTTATGACCGACGCCAAACTCCTCTCGAGCCTTGCGACAGGCGCAGGTCTCATCGATTCCTGCGGCGATTTCGGCATTCACATCGCCCGCGACGGTACCTGGTTCTACCATGGTTCACCGATCGGACGTCTGCCGCTCGTGAAATTATTCGCATCGGTCCTGCGCCGCGAGGCTGACGGCACATACTGGCTCGTCACCCCGGCCGAACGCGGCATGATCGAGGTCGAGGACGCCCCGTTTGTCGCGGTGGAGGTGCAGGCAAGGGGCTCGGGCAGCGAACAGATCCTTAGCTTCCGGACGAACCTTGATGATACGGTAGACGCAGGCGAAAACCACCCTCTTCGTTTCGCATCCGATCCACAAACAGGCGAACCTGGGCCCTATGTGCTGATTCGTGGTGCGCTTGAGGCCAAGATCGCCCGATCGGTCTTCTACCATCTCGTCGAACTCGGCTGTGAACGAGAAATCGATGGGGCCTCGGTCTTCGGATTTTGGAGCAACGGAACATTCTTTCCCCTGGACACTTTGACGCCGGATACCTGACCCCGGAATTCATCGCTGCTCGCCTGCGCGAGGATCAACTGGCGCGCACCCATTACGGCGACGCCGACCTCAATCCCGGCCTCGAAATCGCCGCGCGCCGCCGCGCTGCCGCTGTGCTGGTGCCCCTGATTCATCATGCCGATGGTCTGACCGTTCTGCTGACCCAGCGGAGCAACGATCTGCCACATCACCCGGGCCAGGTCAGCTTTCCGGGTGGCCGCATCGATCCCGAGGACGAAAGTCCCGAACACGCGGCCCTGCGCGAGGCCGAGGAGGAAGTCGGCCTGGACCGCAAGCAGGTTCGCCTGATCGGGCGACTCGGCCCCTATCTTACCGGGACCGGTTTTCACATCACCCCGGTGGTCGGCATTGTGGCGGCCCCGATCGATCTCACACTAGAGCCGCGGGAAGTCGCCGACGCGTTCGAAGTGCCGCTTTCAGTGGTCGTCGATCCGCGCAACCACGGTCAGCACCCGACGACGATCGGGACACTCAGCTTTCAAACCTATCTCATCCCATGGGAAGACCGCTTTATCTGGGGTGCCACGGCGGGGATGCTGGTCAATCTGGGCCGGATCCTGGCGGCGCCTGACGGCTGGCGCTGAATGACCCAAACTCCCGCAAGGCGCATCCCGATCCCGCCATGGCTGGCCTCGACCTCGATCGCGCGCCTGCTGGATCTGTTGGGAGACGCTCGATTCGTCGGGGGCGCGGTTCGCGACACGCTGCTGGGCCGCGATGTCGGCGATCTCGACCTCGCAACGCCGTTGACGCCGGACGCGGTCATGAGCAGGCTCGAAGCGGGGAATATCAGGATGGTCCCGACCGGCCTCTCACATGGTACGGTGACTGCGGTTCTTGAGGACCGCTCGGTCGAAATCACGACCCTGCGCCGCGATGTCGAGACGGATGGTCGCCACGCCGTCGTGGCCTTCACCGACGACTGGGACGAAGACGCTGCCCGTCGAGATTTCACCATGAACGCCCTCTATCTTGATCGGGCTGGCGATCTTTGGGACCCGCTTGGCACGGGGATCGACGATGCGCAGGCGGGACGCGTCCGCTTCGTCGGCGATGCTGCTGCCCGGATCGAGGAAGACGCGCTACGAATCCTCCGCTTCTATCGCTTCCAGGCCCATTACGGGGCCGTGCCGATCGAGCGTGAGACGCGCCTCGCCTGCTGCCGCCGCGCGGGCGCGCTCGGCCGGCTTTCGGGTGAGCGTATTCGTGCCGAATTGTTCAAGCTGCTGGAGGCGGAAAACCCGTTGCCGTCGCTGACCGCCCTGGTCGAAGACGCGATCTGGCGCAAGATCGGGCTTCCAGAGCCTGTTGCGCTCAACCGCCTTGTCCGCTTGCTGCGTCACGACCCTGGAAGGGACGCCCTTCGCCGGTTTGCCAGCCTGCTGAAGGATGGCGTCACCGAGACCGTGATGCGCCTGCGCTTGAGCAATGAGGAGGCGGAGCGTCTCCACGCCCTGGTCTCATGGACGATCCCCGAATGGAATGTCGGCGCCGTTGCCCACCGCCGCGCGATCTATGAGTACGGTCGCCGATATTATCGTGACCTCGCTCTGCTTGCCGTGGCTCGTGGCCGGGATCCAGCCCCCTTGGCGGACCATCTAAGCGGCGCTGCCAGCTGGCCGATACCGACATTCCCAATCCGGGGCCGCGATCTTATCACCCTTGGCCTCACGCCCGGCCCTGTTGTCTCGGATACCCTGCGCCTGGTCGAGACCTGGTGGGCAGAGGGCGATTTCAGCGCCGATCGCGATGCCTGCCTCGCCCAGGCCAGACGCATTCTCGCCAACCGCGACCCGACAGGATGACCTTGCCATGCTGAAGCCCGTAGCCGTCCCGCTCGCGCAGATTTATGTGCCGGTCAAGACGCGCGAGACACTCGATCCCGCCAAGGTCGCGACGCTGGCCGAAAGCATCATGGATAAGGGGCTGGAAACACCCATCCAGGTCCGCCGCGACAAGGACCGCTATGTCCTGGTCGCCGGCCTGCATCGGCTGGAAGCGCTGCGCGCCCTGGGCGAGGCATCGGTCCCCGCCTACATCGTGCGGACGCCGCAGCATTAGGGCAGCAGCGACTCGGCCCCCGCCCACAGCGTCTTTGCGATATCACCCGCCGGTTCCGCCCTGGCAAGGGCCGCCGCCTGCCCTGCCCAGGCCTGCATCTGGTCGAGCGTGCCGGTCTTCAACCCTGCCACCCGCATCGCCGCGCTGAGACCGCGCTGGACGGGATAGGGCGCGGGCGCAGGCGCGCCGGGGCGGATGAGATCGCGGACATAGGCGGTGGCGACAGCACGCCCCAGCCTGCCGCTGAAGCCGCGCGTCGGCATCGTGTCGGTGGGATCGAGATCGGCGAGCGTTGCGGCCCAGACCGGATGGATCTTCGCCTCGGGCGCGCGCAGAAACCCGGTGCCGATCTGAACCGCGCTGGCACCCAGGGTCAGCGCCGCCGCAATCCCGCGCGAATCGGCGATACCACCCGCCGCGATGATCGGAATCGTCAGGTGATCCGCGAGTCGCGGCAAAAGCGCCAGCGACCCTGTACCCTGACGTTCCGCGTTCTCGTTGACGAAGGCGCCGCGATGACCGCCCGCCTCGAACCCTTGAGCCACCACGGCATCGGCACCGGCGGCTTCGGCCGCACGCGCCTCGGCAAGGGTTGTAACGCAGGCGAACCAGGCAATGCCGTGCGCTTTCAGTGTCGCCGCCTGATCCGGCGAGAACAATCCCATGATCGATGACGCGACACTAGGGGTTGCCGCCACAAGGGCCTCGAACTGCGCAGCAAAATCGAGCGGCACGGCGTCGCCCGCGTCTGCCGGAACCATCGGGCCACGGGCCTCAAGAAACGCCCGAATCTCGGCTTCGAGCGCCGGGTCACGGCGCGGCGGCGGATCGGGAATCCAGAGATTGATCTGGACAGCGCGGTTACTTTGCCTGCGGAACTCGGCGATCCAGGCAGCAATCGCTTCCGGCGTCTCGGTCAGGGCGCCAAGCGCGGCCATGCCGCCGGCATTGGCGACCGCAGCAGACAGGCCCGGCGGACAAGCGCCCGCCATCGGCGCCAACAGGATCGGCAGGTCGAGACCAAAACGGCGACAGAATTCCTTCGCCCTTGCACGCGCCGTCGTAGCCATGAAACTTACCCGAAACTCAAGGCCAAATGACCTCAGGCGGCATCGACATGAGAATCGCTTCAGTATTGCCCCCAGTCTTGAGGCCAAAGGTCGTGCCGCGATCGTAGAGCAGGTTGAACTCCACGTAGCGGCCGCGCCGGATTAATTGATGCCGACGCTCCGCCTCGGTCCAGGTCTCATACATGTGCTGACGGATCAGCCTGGGATAGACATCAAGAAATGCGAGGCCGACATCCCGGGTGAAGGCAAAGTCGCGTTCCCAGTCGCCGGTGTCGAGATTGTCATAGAAAATGCCGCCAACGCCACGCGGCTCGTTCCGGTGCGGCAGGAAGAAATAGCGATCGCACCACTCTTTGTAGCGCGGGTAGTAATCGGGATCGTAACGGTCGCACGCCGCCTTGTAAGCAGCATGGAACAAGGCGGTATCGGCATCAACCGGGACCATGGGGGTAAGATCGCCGCCGCCGCCGAACCAGCGCTTGGTCGTGGCGATGTGGCGGGTATTCATGTGGGCGGCGGGCACCTTGGGCGAGCGCAGATGCGCCACCAGCGAAATTCCTGATGCCCAGAAACGGGGATCGACATCCGCGCCCGGCATCTGCTTGCGGAATTCCTCTGAAAATTCGCCATAGACCGTCGACGCGTTGACGCCGACCTTTTCGAAGACCAGACCCTTCATCACGGACATCACGCCGCCGCCGCCCTTGCCCTCGTCGCGCGCCCAGGCGGTGCGTTCAAAACTGCCCGGCGTGCCCGCACCCGTTTGGGCGGCATAATCGCGCTCGATCGATTCGAAGGCGGCGCAGATTCTGTCCCGCAATTCCTCAAACCAGCGCTGTGCGGTCTCCTTGCGGGTCTCGATCAGGGTCTGTTCCGTCATGGATTGGCTTCCTCCGGGAAATTTTTTGTTTGTCTCAAGGCTTCTGTCAGGACGATGGCGGTGGCAATGGCGACATTCAGCGAACGCATTTCCGGTCGCATCGGAATGCGCACCCGTTCCGCCGCCGATCCATGGACAGCTTCAGGCACGCCGGCACTTTCGCGACCGACCAGCAGGATATCGTCAGGAAGATAGGCGACCTCATGAAACGGTGTCGATGCCCGGGTTGTCAGCAATACCAGCCGGCCCGGCGTCGTCTGCCGCGCGGCCACGAAGGCGCTCCAGGAATGGTGCCGGACGATGTCTGTCGAGGCAAGATAATCCATCCCGGCCCGCCGCATCCGGGCGTCACCAAATAGAAAACCGCAAGGCTCGATGATGTCGACAGCGATTCCCCAGCACGCGGCGAGGCGCAGGATCGTGCCGGTGTTCTGGGCGATGTCGGGCTCGTAAAGGGCGATGCGCATGGTCCTTCGAGCATTCCCATATTCACCCCGCCGCTGTCGAGATCCGTTGCCGTTGCGCATCACGTCGGCTGCGAATGAGAATTGGCATCGCTTGGTGAACACAATGACGCACCCCGGAATGTTGCACCGGGACGGCCCATATGCTATTGCCGCTGCGCTTTCAGACGATCTCTGAACGCGGGCGGAGACTTTGTGCCTTTTCCAACCGGTAGGGTGCTTGGTCCTTGGACCCGGCGGTATCTCCGTCCTCCCAACAAACGAAGGTTGAGAACAACGTGGCATCCGAAGCGGCAGGCGTATCCGGAGTAGCTGGTCGTTACGCTCTTGCGCTCTATGACCTTGCCAACCAGCAATTGGCCCTCGATACCGCAGCCCGAGATCTGGCGCAGCTGCGCCTGATGATCGAGGAGACTGCGGATCTGAAGCGGCTTTTGAATAGCCGGGTTTTGAAGCGTGAAACCAAGGCGGCGGCTATCGCGGCCGTGGTCGACCGCGCCGAACTTTCGACCCTCGTGAAAAATTTCATCGGCGTACTCGCACGCAATGGCCGTTTGCCGGTCTTGCCGCAAGTGATCACCGCGTATACGAAGGTGCTCGCGGAGAAGCGCGGCGAGGTGACGGCGACTGTCACGGTGGCCCAAGCACTCAGTGAACACCAAATCGCCGGCCTTAAGGATAACCTTAAGCGCGCGACCGGCATGAATAACGTGGCCCTCGATATCTGGATTGATCCCGCGATCATCGGTGGGCTGGTGGTAAAAATTGGATCGCGCAGGATCGATGGATCGCTGCGCACCAAGTTGCAGAAGCTGCAACTTGCGATGAAAGGGATTTAAGTGATGGAAATCCGGGCTGCCGAAATCTCCTCAATTCTGAAGGACCAGATTGCCAATTTCGGCAATGAGGCAGATGTCTCCGAAGTCGGCCAAGTCATCTCGGTCGGCGACGGCATCGCGCGCGTCTACGGCCTCGACAAGGTTCAGGCTGGTGAGCTCGTCGAATTCCCAGACGGCACCAAGGGCATGGCCCTCAATCTAGAGGCTGACAACGTCGGTATCGTGATTTTTGGTAACGACCGTCACATCCGCGAGGGCGATATCGTCAAGCGGACGGGCGCGATCGTTGACGTCCCGGTCGGCAAGGGCCTGCTCGGCCGCGTTGTCGACGGCCTCGGCAACCCGATCGACGGCAAGGGTCCGCTGACCGACGTCGTGCGCCGTCGCGTCGAGGTCAAGGCCCCCGGCATCATTCCGCGCAAAAGCGTGCACGAACCTGTTCAGACCGGCATCAAGGCGATCGATACGCTTGTCCCGGTCGGGCGCGGCCAGCGCGAGCTGATCATCGGCGACCGCCAGACCGGCAAGAGCACCGTCGCGATCGACGCGATCCTGAACCAGCGGGCGATCAACGCGTCCGGTGACGAGTCCAAGAAGCTTTACTGCGTCTATGTCGCGATCGGCCAGAAGCGTTCGACCGTCGCCCAGCTCGTCAAGACGCTCGAGGACTACGGCGCGCTTGAATACTCGATCGTGGTCGCCGCGACCGCATCGGAACCGGCACCCCTGCAGTTCATTGCGCCCTACACCGGTTGCGCGATGGGTGAATTCTTCCGTGACAACGGCATGCATGCCCTGATCATCTATGATGATCTGTCGAAGCAGGCGGTCGCCTATCGCCAGATGTCGCTGTTGCTGCGCCGCCCGCCGGGTCGCGAAGCCTATCCGGGCGACGTGTTCTACCTGCATTCACGCCTGCTGGAGCGTGCGGCGAAGCTCAATGACGACTACGGTGCGGGCTCTCTGACGGCGTTGCCGATCATCGAGACGCAGGCCGGCGACGTGTCGGCCTACATCCCGACCAACGTGATCTCGATCACGGACGGCCAGATCTTCCTTGAGACGGAACTGTTCTACCGGGGCATCCGTCCGGCCATCAACGTCGGCCTTTCGGTCAGCCGCGTTGGCTCGGCAGCCCAGATCAAGGCGATGAAGCAGGTCGCGGGCAAGATCAAGCTCGAGCTCGCGCAGTATCGTGAGATGGCGGCTTTCGCCCAGTTCGCCTCGGATCTCGATCCGACGACTCAGAAACTGCTTGCACGGGGCGCGCGCCTGACGGAACTGCTGAAGCAGCCGCAATTCTCGCCCTTCCCGGTGCAGGACCAGGTGGTCTCGATATTCGCCGGTGTTCGTGGCTATCTCGACGGTATCCCCGTGAATGACGTGAACCGGTTCGAGGCGTCGATGCTGTCGGAACTGCGCAATCATCACGCGGAGATCCTCGAGTCGATCCGCGACAAGCGCGAATTGACCGCAGACAACGAGGAGAAGCTAAAGACCTTCCTCGCTGCCTTCGCCAAGAGCTTCGTCTGACCCGGCGCTTGAGTGACGCGATAGGAGCCACCCAATGCCGAGTTTGAAGGACCTTCGCACGCGAATCCGAAGCGTCCAGTCGACCAAGAAGATCACCGCCGCGATGAAGGTGGTGGCAGCCTCCCGCCTGAAGAAGGCGCAGGATGCCGCGGAATCTGCGCGCCCCTATGCCCAGCGGATGGAGCGGATGCTGGGATCGCTTGCGGCTTCGTTGATCGGTCAGCCTCATGCCCCGGCACTGCTCGGGGGCACCGGCAAGGATCAGACGGTGTTGCTGATCGTCGCGACGTCCGACCGCGGTCTCGCGGGCGGTTTCAACGCGACCATCCTGCGTGACGCCCGCCGCCAGATTCGCGCGCTGCAAGCCGAGGGCAAGACGGTCAAGATCGTAACCATCGGGCGCAAGGGCCGTGACTCCCTGCGCCGTGATCACAACCGCCTGGTTCTTGAGAGCTTCGTCGAGATCGGTCGCAAGGGCGTCACATACCCTGAAGCGAAGATGATCGCGGAATCGATCATCGCCCGCTTCGAGAAGGGTGAATTCGACGTCGCCAGGATCGTGTTCAACACGTTCAAGTCGGCGATGACGCAGATTGTCACGACCCGTCAGCTCGTGCCGTTCACACCGCCTGACGCGGCGATCGGCGGCGGCACTTCGGTAAGCTATGATTTCGAGCCCGAAGAGGCCGAGATCCTGGCGGAATTGCTGCCGATGAACATCATCGTGCAGATTTTCACTGTACTCTTGGAAAATACCGCCAGCGAGCAGGGTTCGCGGATGACGGCGATGGACAATGCGACCCGGAATGCGGGTCGCATGATCGATCGCCTGACGTTGAATTACAACCGCACCCGCCAAGCCTACATCACCAAAGAACTCATCGAGATCATCTCGGGCGCTGACGCGCTCTAGAACGCCTGAAGGAAATCGTCATGGCCAGCAACAACATTGGAACGATCACCCAGATCATCGGCGCCGTGGTCGACGTCCATTTCGACGGCGAACTGCCCGAGATCCTGACAGCGTTGCATCTGCAGCTGCCGGAACGCCTCCTCGTCCTCGAAGTGGCGCAGCATCTTGGCGAAAACGTCGTCCGCACGATCGCCATGGACTCGACGGACGGTCTCGTCCGCGGTGAGCAGGTCGTCAACACCGGCGCGCCGATCACTGTCCCAGTTGGTCCCGGCACGCTCGGGCGCATCATCAACGTCATCGGTGAGCCAATTGATGAGCGCGGCCCGCTGCAGACCACCCGTTCCCTGCCGATCCATCGCGAGGCCCCCGAATTCATCGATCAGTCGACCGACGCGGAAATTTTGGTTACCGGCATCAAGGTCATCGATCTGCTCGCACCCTACGCCCGTGGTGGCAAGATCGGCCTGTTCGGCGGCGCCGGCGTCGGCAAGACCGTGCTGATCATGGAACTCATCAATAACGTCGCCAAGGCCCATGGCGGCTATTCGGTGTTCGCGGGCGTTGGCGAGCGGACCCGTGAAGGCAACGATCTCTATCACGAGATGATCGAATCGAACGTCATCATCCCGGATGGCCCCGGCTCGAAGGCGGCCCTGGTCTATGGCCAGATGAACGAGCCACCGGGCGCCCGTGCCCGCGTCGCTCTGACCGGCCTTACTCTTGCAGAATATTTCCGCGACGAGGAAGGCCAGGACGTGCTGTTCTTCGTCGATAACATCTTCCGCTTCACCCAGGCCGGCTCGGAAATGTCGGCGCTGCTTGGCCGCATTCCTTCTGCGGTGGGCTATCAGCCCACACTGGCCACGGACATGGGCGCGCTGCAAGAGCGGATCACGACCACGAAGAAGGGCTCGATCACCTCGGTGCAGGCGATCTACGTCCCCGCCGACGATTTGACCGACCCGGCACCGGCAACCTCATTCGCCCATCTCGACGCCACCACGGTTCTCAACCGCCAGATCGCCGAACTCGGCATCTACCCGGCCGTCGATCCCCTCGATTCGACTTCGCGCATGCTCGACCCGCGGGTCATCGGCGAGGAGCATTACAAGACGGCTCGCGACGTCCAGAAGGTTTTACAGCAGTACAAGTCGCTGCAGGATATCATCGCCATCCTCGGCATGGATGAACTCAGCGAAGAAGACAAGCTCACTGTGGCGCGCGCCCGCAAGATCCAGCGCTTCCTGTCTCAGCCCTTCCACGTCGCCGAAGTCTTCACGGGCTCGCCCGGCAAGCTGGTCAAGCTTGAAGACACCATCCAGGGCTTCCAGGGCATTGTTCGTGGCGATTATGACGATCTCCCTGAATCGGCATTCTACATGGTCGGGAACATCGACGAAGCGATCGAAAAGGCGCGCAAGCTCGCAGCCGAAGTCGCCTGAGCCAACGGAGTAGATGGCTATGGCCGAAACCGACGCGTCCTATTCCGGCAAGGTGACCTTCGAACTCGTTTCGCCAGAGCGAATTCTGCTCTCCGAGACAGTGGAGATGGTCGTCATTCCCGGTACCGAGGGCGATTTCGGCGTGCTGCCCGGACACGCCCCGCTGATCTCATCGATTCGCCCAGGCTCTATCAGGGTCTATGCCGGCACGACCGTTACCGAATCGATCTTCGTGGCCAGCGGCTTTGCGGAAGTCACCCCGGAGCGCTGCACGGTTCTAGCCGACAGCGCAATCAATGTGTCGTCGCTCAATCGTGATGACGTCGCCGCCGAACTCGCTTCTGCAAACGCCGCGCTCGCTGCGGCTGGGACGGCGGTCGATGCCTATGAGGGTAAGCAACTCAGCCTGGCAGTCCTTGTCGCAACGGCAAAACTTGAGGCGATCGATACCAAATAGCCACAGGATCCCGGCAACACCGTTGCCGGCCCATCACGGGGCTTCAATTATGACAGTATCAGCGTTAGGACAGTAAGATCATGTCACGCTGGTCTCTTGCCGACGTCCCCTGGGACACTTTCGATCCGACCAAGGTCGATCCGGATATCGTACGGATCGTCAAGGCCGCGAGTATGGTCGAAATCAACGCTGACGATTATGTCCGCTACCTGGAGCGCGTGTTCGCACAGGACGGGGAACTCCTTGGCGCGATTACTCATTGGGGTGAAGAAGAAGCCCAGCATGGCAACGCGCTGGCGGCCTGGGCCAAGCTTGCCGATCCGGAATTCGATTTCGCGACCGCACGCGCGGCGTTCGCGGCTGGATTTAGAATCGAAACCAATGTCGATCGTTCGATTCGAGGATCTCGCACCGGGGAACTGGTTGCGCGCTGTATCGTGGAGACAGGAACTTCGTCGTTCTATGCCGCACTCGCCGAGGCCACCGACGAACCCGTCCTTCGCTATATCTGCCGCAAGATCGCCGCTGACGAGCTGCGCCATTACAAGCTGTTCTATGATGGCGCCAAGCAATATCAAAAGGCCGAGGGTATCAGCGCCTGGGCCCGTTTCAAGGTCGCCCTCGCCCGCATCATCGAATCCGAAGACGACGAACTCGCCTACGCCTATTACGCCGCCAATGGCATGACCGACCCGTATGAGCGCAAGCGCTGGAACAGCGAATATGTTGCTCGCGCCTACGCCATTTATAAACGACCCCATATCGACCGTGGCATGGCCATGGTCCTCAAGGCCGTCGGCCTGAACCCGACTGGATGGCTCCATCGCGCCTTGAGCGGCACCGCCTGGGCTTTCATGCAGCGGCGGGTGAGGGTTCTGGGAAGGGCTCGCGAAAACGCAGCTGCCTGAGGGATGGCTCTCGGTCTGATCTAGAGGTCCGGTCGCAGAATCGTCTTGCCGATCGTCTTGCGCTCGATCAGCCGGGCGAACCCGTCGCGCCATTCAGCAAGCGGGAACTCCTGATCGACACGGGGGCGGACATGGCCGGCTTCGGCCAGTGCCCAGATCGCGGACTGATTCTCGACGCCACGCTCGGGGAAGCGGCGGGCATATTCACCGGCACGCAGTCCCATTACCGAGAACCCCTTGATCAAGGGAATATTGACGGGGATCGTGGGAATCCGACCCGACGTGAAGCCGACGACCAAAAGCCTGCCGTCGAATGCGATGCAGCGCGTGCTTTCGTCGAAGACATCGCCCCCAACGGGATCGAAGATGACATCGGCGCCACGACCGCCGGTGATCGCGCGCACCCGTTCGAGGAACCCGCTGGCCGTGTTCACGGTCGCGTCAGGCGCGTAGTCCCGGGCAATAATCTGGAGCTTTGCCTCTGAGGGCGATGCCGCGATAACGCGGGCGCCCAGATGGCGTGCGAGATCAAGGCATGCAAGGCCGGTGCCGCCGGCCGCGCCGTGAACCAGCACCCATTCACCCGGCTCCAACCGCGCCCTGCGCACCAAGGCGACATAGGCGGTGAGATAGGCAACGCCATAGCCCGCTGCCTCGCTGAAGCTCAATCGCGCCGGTTTACGTCGCAGATCGCCAGCCGAAAGCACGATGAACTCGGCATAGCCGCCGACCCGCGCATGGCCCACGACGGCGTCACCGACGGCGAAACCCTGAACCCCAGGACCAAGTGCATCGACCTCTCCTGCGGTTTCGATCCCTGGGACGAACGGCAACGTCGGCTTGTACTGATATTCCCCCCGGGTCTGCAGGAGGTCGGGGAAATTGATGGCGGCGGCATGCACCCGAACGCGGACTTGACCTAATCCGGGCTCCGGTATCGGCAATTCGGTCAGGGCACAGCCAGCGAAATCATTGCTGAGCGCCGAGACCACCAGGGCTCGCATCAGCCCCATCGGATCACAGGCCAATCAGCTTGAGTCGCGGCTCCAGCACCGAAAGCACGGCTTCATAAACCGGTCTCTTGAAGGGAACGATAAGGTCGGGCAACTCGGCACGCGCCACCCACCGCCAGGTGCTGAACTCAGGATGCTTGGTATCGATCGAGATATCTTGATCGGAGCCGGTAAAGCGCATCGCAAACCATTTCTGCGCCTGGCCCTTCCACCTGCCTTTCCAAAGATTGCCGGCAAGTTCGGTCGGCAGATCGTAGCTGAGCCAGCCCGGTGTCTCGGCCAGGATTTCGGCGCGGGCCGTGCCGACTTCCTCCTCAAGCTCTCGCAGCGCCGCCTCGGCAGGAGCCTCGCCGGCGTCGATTCCGCCTTGCGGCATTTGCCAAGCGTGTTCCACGGTATCGATTCGCCTGCCGACGAAGGCAAGCCCATCGCGGTTCAACAGCATGATCCCGACATTGCGGCGATAGCCGTGAGGCGGCTCCGCTTGGAAAGGCGCTGTCAGATCGATCGTCATCACAAAACCCTATCAGGGGGAAGGCGGCGGGAGCGGCTTTTCGACCGGCGACTCCGGCGGCGGGGGCTTGGGAACCGCGACGACGGCTGAAACCGGGGCCAAATCGATGCCCTGATCCACCAGCGTTGGCGCCCATGCACCGATTTCCTGCAGCGTCACAGGGGATGCACTGGCAATGCCAAGGGCGCGGCCATTACGTTTGGCGGTGTTGACGAGGTCGATCAACGCCTGATCGATCGCGAGCCGGCTCGGGTCGCTATCGATTACGCGGTCGACCCCGGCCAGGGGCAGTTTATCGTCAGGAGCGACATCGACGGCGACGCTTTGCGGTGCCTCACGGTTATCGACAAACAGCAGGCCACGCCGGGCGATCTCGTCGAGAATCGGCGTCATCTCGCTTCGTACGCCCTGGAACTTCCCGCCCATCCGGCCGACAAAGCCGACATAACCGGCGCCTTGGCTCATGGCCCAACCCAGTCGCGACAGATTCTGCGGCGGATCGTAGGCCGTAAGGAGCGCGTTATAGCCTGGGTCCTGACGCGGATAATCGACGGGCTCCATCGGGAGTTCCAGCAACACCTCATGACCGGTGGCGCGGGCGAGGTTGAGCCAATCACCAATGTGATGGCCGAACGGCGCAAATGCGAGACTCACCGCAGGGGGAGTCTTGTCGATGGCGTCCTTCGTGGCCTTGGACGCGATAGCGAGACCGGTGATGAGGATAGCGACACGTGGCGCCGTAGCCGTGAGGTCGAATGGCCGGGCGTAAACCTGCCACGCGCTGTGGCCGTTATGGCCGACAACGGGCAAAAATCCATAGGTCCCGCGCTCGATCAGGTCGGCAGCAGGCGCCGGTGCCAGACCGTGATCCGCCGCGAAGGCAGAATATGCAGGCGGTTTCGGCACGATGGGGCCGCCGGCATCCAAGGTCAGCGGCGGCGCGCTGGGCTTGGTCGATGTATTACCGGGCGGCGTATCTGGACGGGCCAGCCCAAGCGCGATATCCCGCAACGAAGGCGGAATCGGTGGACCGAAAGGCACCCGTTTAGGCGCCTCCTTGCGGATCACAGGGGTCGTAACGGTGTCCGGTGGTCGCGGCACCGGATGCATCCACATCCAAGCTCCAAGCCCTATCGCGCCACTGGCGAGCGCCCCCGCCAGCGCAAACATCACCAGCGGCCCACGCCGAAGCCCCGTCCTGGACGCGTTCGGGGGGGCCATCTTCAATGCGAGATCGTCGGGGGCAGGATCATGCGCGCGACGACGGAACGATATCCCCCTGTCACCCGCATCTGACTATCCTGCTCAGTTTGCGTTCTGGGCGGCGAAGAAGGCCGCCCCTTTCACGAGGTCGAGAGCACGGGTGAGCTGATAATCCTTCGCCTCTGCCGCAGCCATATCCTTTTCCGCCCCGTCCTTGCCTCCCGTCGAATCATCAGCGGCGTCGGCAGTGCTGGCAGGCGCTTCGGCCGGGGTTGCCGCAGCACTATCCGGCCCGGTATTCTTCAGTGCTCCCTTGAGGTCGGCCTCGCGAAGCTGTCCGGTCTCCGCGATCGTTTCGACCTTTGCAGGCTCGACGACGATGTCAGGCGAAATGCCTTCGTCCTGGATCGACTTGCCGGACGGGGTGTAGTAACGCGCCGTCGTCAGACGAATGGCGCCATTGTCGCCGCTCAGCGGCATGATGGTCTGCACCGAGCCCTTGCCGAACGAGCGGGTGCCAAGAATAAGGGCGCGATGATTGTCCTGTAGCGCCCCGGACACGATTTCAGCCGCCGAAGCTGTGCCTCCATTGATCAGAATAACGATCGGCACGCCGCCGGTGATGTCACCGCCATGGGCGTCCCAACGCTGCACCATGTTGGGACTGCGGCCCCGGGTCGAGACGATTTCGCCATGTTCAAGGAAGGAATCCGAGACCCCGACCGCCTGATCGAGCAGACCGCCCGGGTTATTGCGAAGATCAAGCACGACGCCGGTAATTTTCCCCGCCTTCTTCTGTACAGTGGCGTAAGCCTTCTGCAACTCGGTCGTGGTGGCGGCGCTGAAGCTGGCGATCCGGAGGTAACCGATCGAGCCCCGCATCACCATCCCCTTGACCGAGGCGATATGGATGATCGCCCGCGTCAGGGTAACGTCGAACGGCGCCAGGTTGGCACGCCGGATCGTCAGCTTGACCTGCGTGTCGGGCGCACCGCGCATGTGGTTGACGGCGTCCTCCAGGGTCATGCTGGTGACGATCTTGCCGTCGAGAGCCACGATGAAGTCGCCGGGTTTGAGACCGGCGCGTGACCCTGGCGTGTCATCGATCGGGGTGACGATCTTGATCAGCCCTTTTTCCTGCGTGACCTCGATGCCAAGCCCACCGAACTGACCTTCGGTCTGGACCTGCATGTCGCTGTATTCTTTGGCGTCCATATAGCTGGAATGCGGGTCGAGCGACGTCAGCATGCCGCGAATCGCCGATTCCACCAGCTTCTTGTCCGGCACAGGGGTCACATAGTCCTGCCGCACCCGATCAAAGACCTCGCCAAATAGGTCAAGCGCCTTGAAGGTATCGGTGTTGACGTTTTCCTCGGTCCGCGCCGTCACCGGCGTGATCAACACCAGACCGAGCGCGACCATTGCCACCCAGGTTACTCGAACCGTCACTCGCCGCTTCATTCGTTCACACTTCATCCTGTCTTGCGCTTCAGGGTGCCGCCAACCACGAAGCCGGGTCAATCGGTTGATCCTTGTGCCGCCACTCGAAATACAGGCTGGGAGTGCTCCCGCCTGTCCGCATCCTGCCAACGGGTTCGCCCGCCTTCACCGACTGTCCCACAACACTATCAATATGATCGCAACCGGCGAGAAGCGAATCATATCCGCCGGGATGTTCGATGATCAAGATTTGCCCATAGCTGCGGAACGGTCCGGCGAAAAGAATTCTACCATCATAGGGCGCCACGACCTCCGCACCCGGCCTTGTCGCGATCGTCAGGCCCTTCGCGGTGACGAATCCATCAGATTGGCCGAACCGACGGGTGACGCGACCTGCCGCAGGTCGGATCAGGGTATATTTTCCCGCGATCATGTTGCGCGCCCGTTCCGGCCCAGGTACGGCAGCCAGGAGGGTCAGCTGCGACGCCTGCTCCGCCTTCACGCGGGCGGCCTCGGACAGCTCACGTCTTTTTTGTGCTGCCTGTTCCTCGGCCAGCCGTCGCACCCGCTCCGCGTCCAGTTTCTCGATCAGGTCCTTGAGATCAACTGCCTGGGCGGAAAGCACGGTCAGGCGACGCTGCTCAATCGCCGCAGCACGTCGTGTAGCGGCTTCGAGCTGACGCTTGCGGGCAAGCAGATCAGCAAGATGCTCCTGCTGTGACAGCAGCGCGATCCGCTTCACCCCGACCTCCGCCTGGGTTGCCAGGGTCTCGACCCGGCTCTGGTCGAGGGCGGCGAGCTTGACGTTGAGATCGGCAACAGCGGCGCGCAACTGCGGCATGATCGCGCCCAGCAACATCGCACTGCGGATTGAATCGAGCGGCGAGCCAGGAGAAAACGCCAGTGCCGCAGGCGGTTCGATGGCGACGCGCTGCAACGCGGCGAGCAGCTTGGCCTCGCGATCATGAGTTGCCTGGACGGCTACGAGTTTCTCTTCTGTGTCGTCTTTCAGCGATTTGAGCTGAACCTGCAGCATGCTCAGCGCGACCTCGTTCTGCTGAGCTATTCGCGCGGTCGCTATGCTGGCATCCTGCAGGGCGTTGATTTCGGCAGCCGTTGCCAGTTCCTGACGCCGCAGGGCGTCTGCCTTGGCCTGGGCGCGGGCCAGATCGCTCTGCACCACCTGCAACCGCGCCTTGGGGGCGCCGAAATCGACATCGGTCGCGCCTTGAGCCCAGGCGAGACCCTGGGACAATGCCAATAGTCCGATTGTCAGGGCACAGGGTCCAGATGCGAAAGTTACGCGCCCGCTGCTCCCCTTTCGTCGGAATAACGAGAGCAGAGACATAGAAACTTGATCGTCGGCCCTAGACCGCTGCACGCAGACCCTTCGCCGCCGATTCGAGCAGCGAATGACCCGTCATCGCCTGGGGCTGCGGCAGCCCCATCAGGGCCAGCAGTGTCGGCGCGACATCGCTGAGGCGTCCATGGGCAAGGCCCGTGACCCGGGCGGGGCCATTGACCAGGACAAGCGGCACCGGATTGGTGGTATGGGCAGTATGCGGCTCGCCCGTATCCGGGTCGATCATCTGTTCGATATTGCCATGATCGGCAGTGATCAGCATCGCGCCGCCTGCCTTGGCAACAGCCTCTGTCAACCGACCAAGGCAGGCATCGACGGTTTCAGCGGCCTTGATCGCCGCCGGGATGATTCCGGTGTGGCCGACCATGTCGCCATTGGCGAAGTTGACGACGATCAGATCATAAGTCCCGGAGCCAATTGCCGCGATCAGCTTGTCGGTCAGCGCCGGCGCCGACATTTCCGGCTTTAGATCGTAGGTCGCAACATTGGGAGACGGCACCAGAACGCGGTCCTCGCCAGGAAAGACTTCCTCGCGGCCGCCGCTAAAGAAAAACGTTACATGGGCATATTTTTCGGTCTCGGCGATCCGCAGCTGTTTGCCGCCAGCCTTTGAGACAACCTCGCCGATCGTGTCGCGGAGGTCATCGGCGGCAAAGATCGTGGTCATGAAAGGAGCCAACGCGGCGGAATATTCGACCATCCCAAGCGCGGCGGCCAATTTGACCGGGTGTGGGCGTGCGAACGCCGTGAAGCCAGGATCGACCAGCGCGGTCAGAATTTCACGTGCTCGATCGGCGCGGAAATTCGCCATGAGCACCCCGTCACCATCCTTCATCCCACGGTAATCGCCTATCACGGTCG
>CAIXXC010000244.1 GCA_903923205.1 uncultured Rhodospirillales bacterium
GCGCATTCACAGTGTCTCCAATGAAAAGACATCGTAGCGCGTCGCATTACGCCATAACACCCATAATTCTCAAGCCATCGGGCGAATTAGTCGCAGCTTTTATACCCGTTACACTGGCTTGCGGGCGCTCATCGTCAACAACTCATAGACGGCAACAGTCTCATCATTCTGATTGAAGACCTCGACGTCCCAACGAACCTCCCCATATTGCGGCTGCCGTGCCGCGCGCTTGTGCTTGACGGTCAGGCGGACGCGAATCGTGTCTCCGGGCGACACCGGCTTCAGAAAACGAAGATTATCGAGGCCGTAATTGGCCAGCAGCGGCCCGGGCGCCGGGTCGACGAACAAACCGGCCGCGAAGGAGAGGATCAGGTAGCCATGGGCAACGCGACCGGGGAAGAACGGGTTCGCCCTGGCCGCCGCCTCGTCCATATGGGCATAGAAGGTATCGCCGGTGAAATGGGCGAAATGTTCGATATCCTCCAGGCTGATGACTCGCGATGGCGTCTCGATCGTCTCACCGGGGTGAAGATCTTCGTAGCCGCGGGTGAAGGGATGCGTCGGCGTCGCGGGTGTCGGCGCGCCCTTGACATATTGCCGGGTGAGGGCAGCAAGCCGCCCCGGTCCGCCCTGCACCGCTGTGCGCTGCATGAAATGGTAAACCCCGCGCAGGCCACCGAGTTCCTCACCGCCGCCGGCACGACCGGGGCCGCCATGAACGAGTCCCGGCAGCGGCGAGCCGTGCCCCGTCGACCCCGACGCGCTGTCGCGGTCGATCACCAGAAGTCGACCATGATAGGAGGCAATCCCGAAGATCACCTTGTCGGCGACCTCCGGGTCGTAGGTGAACAGGGACGCAACCAGACTGCCCTCACCCTTGGCAACCAGAGTGATGACCTCATCCAGGCTATCATAGGGCATGAGGGTCGCAACGGGACCAAACGCTTCGGCGCTGTGGACGACACTGGCCTCCAGCGGCCGCCCGCAGCGCAGCAGGATCGGCTGGATAAAAGCCCCGCTTGCGACATCGCCGCCGATGACCTCGGCCGTCATCGGATCGCCGAAGATGATTTCGGCCTCGGTCGCGATTAGGGCAATGGTCTCGCGCACGGAGGCCCGCTGCGCCTGGCTGACAAGCGCCCCCATGCGGACACCCTCGATGCGCGGATCGCCGATCTTGATCGTGGCAAGCCGGGCTTTCAAAGCCTCGGCAATAGCGGCTTCCTGCTCTCGGGGCACAAAGATCCGACGGATGGCCGTGCATTTCTGCCCCGCCTTGACCGTCATCTCCTGAACGACTTCCCGCACGAACAGCTCGAATTCGGGCGTGCTCGCGACCGCATCAGGCCCCAGCACGGCAGAATTGAGGGAATCCCGCTCAGCGACAAAGCGCACCGCATTGCGCGAGATCGCCGGATGATTGCGCAGCTTGCCCGAGGTCTCGATCGAGCCGGTGAAGCCAACGACGTCCTGGCCCGTCAGGTGGTCGAGCAGATCGCCCGTGCCGCCGCAGATCAACTGCAGGGAGCCCGGCGGCAGCAATCCCGATTCGATCATCAGATCGACCAAAGCCTCGGTGACGTAGGCTGTCGCGGAGGCAGGCTTGGTGATGACGGGGACACCCGCGAGGAAGGCCGGTGCGAATTTCTCCAGGGTACCCCAACAGGGGAAGTTAAAGGCATTGATCTGGACGGCGACGCCCTGCAGCGGCGTAAGGATATGGATGGCGGCGAAATTCCCGGTCTTGGAGAGCGATTCGGCAAGCCCTTCGACAATGAATTTCTCGCTCGGCAATTCCTTGCGACCACGCGAGGCATAGGCGAAAACGGTCCCCAAACCACCGTCGATATCGACCATGTTGTCGCGCTTTGTGGCACCCGTATCCGCCGCCAGCGCGTAGAGCCGTTCCTTGCGCTCGCCGACATAGCTGGCAACCGCCTTCAGGATATCGGCGCGCTCATGGAATGTCAGGGCGCGAAGGGCCGGGCCGCCGGTATTTCGGGCGTAATCGACCATGGCGGCAAAATCGAGCCCGGCGCTCGATACCCGTGCCACTACACGCCCATCGATGGCGCTGGCGATATCGGCAAGGCCGGTTGTCGGCGTTACCCAGTGACCGAGGACGTAGCTCTTCAGGATATTGGTCATCGTCTCTTCTCTCCAGGCCGCCCGCTCAATCCTTGCGCCAGGCGGTGAATGTCTTGCCCGAACGGGCGAGTTCGACCAACAGCGGTGCCGGTTCCGAACCCTCGCCACCAACGCCATGGGCGGCCTCGACCTCGGCCAGAATCGCATCCAGGCCGATGCGATCTGCGGCCCACATCGGTCCGCCCTTGAGGCGCGGAAAGCCATAGCCGTTGACGAAGGCGAGATCGATGTCCGAGGCGCGATAGGCGATGCCCTCGCTCAGGACCTTCGCACCCTCATTGACCATGGCGGCAAGAATGCGGCGCTGGATCTCTTCTACCGTAAAGTCGCGCGGCCTGATCTGATGGTCGCGCCGATATTCCTCGATCACCCCGGCAACGAAGGGGTCCGGGCTCTTCTTCCCGGCGACATCATAGGCGTACCAGCCTGCCCCGGTCTTGCGACCGAAACGGCCCGCCTCGCACAGCACGTCGGCGATCGGGATATAGCGCTCGCCCGCCGGGCGGGTGGCAGCCCGCCGCTTGCGCATCGCCCAGCCGATATCCAGCCCGGACATGTCGGAGACAGCAAAGACGCCCATGGCAAAACCATAGGCTTCCAATGCGCTGTCGATCTGCTCGGGCGAGGCACCCTCGGCGATCAGGTACTCGGCGTGGCGGCGATAAACGGCATAGATGCGGTTGCCGATAAAGCCGTCGCAGACACCAGCCACGACCGGCTGTTTGCCAAGCTTGCGGGCAAGCGCGACCCCGGTCGCCAGCACATCCGGCGCGATCCGCGCAGGCCGCACAATTTCCAGCAGTTTCATGACATTGGCAGGGGCAAAGAAATGCAGCCCGATCACGTCCTGCGGCCGCGATGTGACGTCCGCCATCGCGTCGATATCGAGATAGGAGGTGTTGGTGGCCAGGATCGCTCCCGGCGCCGCAACCGCATCGAGACGCCTGAAAATATCCTGCTTGACCGCCATAACCTCAAACGCCGCCTCGATCACCAGATCGACATGCGCCAGGGTTGCCCAGTCTGTCGTCAAGGTGAAGCGGGCAAGCCGCTCATTCATCGCGGCTTCGGTCAGGCGACCGCTTTCGAGCTGCCGCTGATAGACGGCGCGAATGCGGGCAAGCCCTGCGGTGGCGGATTCATCGTCCCGCTCGACGACAGTGACATAGAGCCCGGCATCGGCCATCGACACGGCGATCCCGGCGCCCATCGTGCCCGCGCCAATAACGCCGCAGCGGGCATAGGCGCGGGCAATAACGTCATCCAGGCCGGGAATCTTCGCGGCCTCGCGCTCGGCAAGGAACAGATGACGCAATGACCGCGCCTCCTCGCTCTCGCGCAGGGTCAGGAAGGCGGCGCGCTCACGCGCTTGACCTTCGACGAAACTGCCATCGCGGCAGGCCAGTATCACGCGGATGGCCTCCGATATGGCGGGAACGCCCTTGGCGGATTTGAGCGCTGCCTTGGCGGCGGCCTCCTCGGCTGAAATATCGATTGGCGGGATCGGCAGGGCCGAAACGACACGCTTGGAGGCGGTAGATGCAGCGGCGAGCGCGGCTTCCAGCACGTCACCGTCGGCAACATCGTCGAGCAAGCCTAACGACTTCGCTTCCGCAGCCTTGACGATCCTACCCTCGCAGATCAGGGCGATGGCCTTGGTAATACCGACAAGCCGGGGCAGGCGCTGGGTGCCGCCGGCACCGGGGATGATGCCAAGCTTGGTCTCAGGCAGGCCAAGACTGGAGCGGATTGAGCCGAGGCGCAGATCACAGGCGAGCGCGATTTCCAGCCCGCCGCCGAGCGCCGCGCCGTCGATTGCCGCGATCACGGGCTTGGGCGATGCCTCTATCGCCGCGATCAAATCGGGCAGGAACGGCGCGTCGGGGGGCAGATCCATCTCGCGCAGATCGGCCCCGGCGATGAACCGGCGCGGACCACCGCTGATGACGATCGCGCTCACCGCGTGATCGGTGCCGAGTTCGTGCATCGCCGCGACCAGTCCGCGCCGGACAGGGCGTGACAGCGCGTTCACCGGCGCATAATCGATCGTGATGATCGCGACCGGCCCCTGACGGCTGATCGCGACCGGGCTGATCCCCGCCTCCGCCATCCTCAGACCCGCTCGATCAAGGCGGAGATACCCTGACCAACGCCGATACACATGGTCACCACGGCCCTCTTGCCGCCGCGGACCTCAAGTGCGTTGACGGCCGTCATCGCAAGGCGGGAACCGGAAGCGCCGAGCGGGTGGCCAATCGCGATGGCACCGCCATGCGGATTGACATGCGCGGCATCATCCGGGAGCCCAAGTTCACGCATCACCGCAAGCCCCTGCGCGGCGAAGGCTTCGTTCAGTTCGATGACGTCGATCTCGGACAATTTGAGGCCGTTCTTCTCCAGCAGCTTGCGAGTCGCCGGGAAGGGTCCGATGCCCATGATCCGGGGCGGCACACCCGCTGACACCATCGAAACGACGCGCGCCCGCACGGTCAGACCGTATTTCCGGACCGCATCTTCCGAGGCGATGATCAGCGCCGCACTGCCGTCATTCACACCGGAGGCATTGCCCGCCGTGACCGTCCCACCGACCTTCTTGAACGGGGCCTTGAGCGCCGCGAGTTGTTCAAGGGTCGTGTCACCACGGGGATGCTCATCGACTGAGACCAGAGTCGTCGTCCCCTTCTTGCCCGGGACGCTGATCGGCGAAATCTCGCGCTCGAAAAATCCTTCGGCCTGCGCGGCCTTGGTGCGCTGCTGGGAGCGCCAGGCGAACAAATCCTGGTCCTCACGCGAAATCTTGTAGTCCTCTGCGACGTTCTCCGCCGTTTCCGGCATGGAATCGACACCGTATTGCGCCTTCATCAGCGGGTTGATGAAACGCCAGCCGATCGTGGTGTCGAAGATATCCGTCTGGCGGGCGAACGCCTCGGTCGCCTTGCCCATCACAAAGGGCGCGCGCGTCATGCTCTCGACACCCCCGGCGATGACCAGATCAGCATCACCAGAACGGATCGCCCGTGCCGCGAGGCCCACAGCCTCCAGACCCGAGCCGCAGAGGCGGTTGACAGTCACACCGGGGATCGTCGTTGGCAGGCCCGCCAGCAGCAACGCCATCCTGGCGACGTTGCGATTATCTTCGCCGGCCTGATTGGCCCCACCGAAGATGACGTCATCGACGGCGTCCCAGTCGATCCCGGTATTACGATCCTTCAGGACACGCAGACAATGGGCGCCGAGATCGTCAGGCCGAACATCCTTGAGCACGCCGCCGTAACGACCAATCGGGCTCCGGGTGAAATCGCAGATATAGGCCTGCCGCATCGTCGTCTCCGTCCTTTGAATCGTTGAGCCAGGCGACATGCCGTAAACGACGTCGTACCGGGCCGAATGGATGATCCACTCCATACTCCCTTTACACACGCGCTTCAGCTTGCTTCTTGACAGGATCGCCTGTTGAATTAATTATTGACCGATCATTCGGTGAATTCAAGAGGCTTGTTCAAGCCCTTTCGGGAGGAAAGAATGGAAGACGTATTACTCGTGGAACGCCATGACGGCTGGACCACCCTGACATTGAATCGCCCGGACCGCCTGAATTCCTTCAATATCGAGCTGCACAAGCTTCTGGCGGCCGCCTTCAACGATATCGCCGATGATGAGACATGCCGGGCCGTCATCCTTACCGGGGCAGGCCGTGGCTTCTGTGCCGGACAGGATCTGTCTGATCGCGCCGGCCGCGAAGGGCCGTTCGACCTCGGTGCCACGCTTGACGCCTGGTACAACCCGCTGGTGCGGCGAATCCGCTCGCTGCGCAAGCCGGTGATCTGCGCCGTCAATGGCGTTGCCGCCGGTGCGGGAGCCAATCTCGCGCTCGCCTGCGACATCGTCATTGCCGCACGCTCTGCCAAATTCCTTCAAGCCTTCGCCAAAATCGGGCTGGTGCCTGATTGCGGCGGCACCTACTTCCTCCCCCGTCTGATCGGCGATGCCCGCGCCCGCGCGCTGATGATGCTGGCCGAGCCTATTACGGCTGAGACTGCGGAATCCTGGGGTCTGATCTGGAAGGTTGTCGACGACGCGGTGCTGATGGAGCAGGCCGGCGCGATGGCCGCGCATCTCGCGACCCAGCCGACAGCCGCCTTCGCCCTGATCAAGGATGCCCTCAATATCGGCGGCACCAATGATCTGAGCACGCAGCTCGATCTCGAACGCGATCTCCAGCGCAAGGCGGGTTTGAGCCCGGATTTCAAGGAAGGAGTTGCAGCCTTCATGGAAAAGCGCCCCGCGCGGTTCACCGGGCGGGCCTCGTGAGCGATCTTACTTCGGAAGAGATCGCGCGACGGGCAGGCGACGCGCTCTGGGTCAGGGATAAGGCGGCCCAGAGCCTCGGGATGGAGCTGATCGCCATCGGTCCAGGGACCGCAACCCTGGCGATGACGGTGGCGGAAACCATGACCAATGGCCACGAGACGGCCCATGGCGGCTTCATCTTTACCCTGGCCGATACCGCCTTCGCCTTCGCCTGCAACTCCCATGGGCTGGTGACGGTGGCGGCGCAATGCAGCATCACCTATATCCGCCCAGGCCGTGCCGGCGACAGGCTGACAGCAACCGCGCGGGAGATATCGCGCTCCGGTCGCTCTGGAATCTATGACATCCAGGTCACCGCACGGGACAAGGTCATTGCCGAGTTCCGCGGCCATTCCCGCACCATCGGCGGCAGTTTCGTCGAGGGACTGGCAGATCCGAAGCCTTAACGGGCCCCCGTGCCCGATCCAACAGCAAACCAAACCCCATCGAGGCCGACAGAAATGGCAACCACATCCTCCGCCGCCCCGGACGTCATCAAGAACGGCCTCGATGCCGCGGAACGCGCTTCACGGGATGAGATCCAGGCCCTGCAGTTGCAGCGCCTGTCCTGGACGCTGAACCATGTCTACGCCAATGTGCCGTTCTATAAGGCGAAATTCGACGCCGCCGGGGTCCACCCGCGCGATCTCAAGACCCTGGCCGATATCGCGAAGTTCCCCTTCACAGTAAAGACGGATCTGCGCGACACCTATCCCTTCGGCCTGTTCGCCGTGCCGCGTGAGAAGATCGCCCGCATTCACGGCTCGTCAGGGACGACCGGCAAGCCCGTCGTCGTCGCCTACACCCAGGCCGATATCGACATGTGGGCAGGGCTCGTCGCCCGCTCCCTGCGCGCTGCCGGCATCCGCCCCGGCATGATGGTCCATGTCGCCTATGGCTACGGCCTCTTTACCGGCGGATTGGGTGCCCATTACGGTGCCGAGCGGCTTGGCTGCACCGTGGTGCCGATCTCGGGCGGCATGACCGACCGCCAGGTCCAGCTGATCGAGGATTTCCGGCCAGACGCCATTCTGGTGACACCAAGCTACATGCTCACCATTCTCGACGGCTTCACCAAGGCCGGGATCGATCCGCGCAAAAGCTCGCTACGCTTCGGTGTGTTCGGTGCCGAGCCCTGGACCAACGCCATGCGCGCCGAAATCGAGCGCAGCTTTGCCATGGACGCGACCGATATTTATGGCCTCTCGGAAGTCATGGGCCCCGGCGTTGCCCAGGAATGCGTTGAGACGAAGGACGGCCTCCACATCTGGGAAGATCATTTCCTGGCCGAGGTTATCGATCCTGAAACAGGCGCGGTGCTGCCCGATGGCGAGAAGGGGGAACTGGTCTTCACCTCGCTGACCAAGGAAGCTTTCCCGATCATCCGCTACCGCACCCGCGACCTGACGCGGCTGCTGGCCGGCACCGCGCGCCCGGGCATGCGGCGGATGGAGAAGGTGACCGGCCGCTCCGACGACATGATCATCCTGCGCGGGGTCAACGTGTTCCCGACCCAGATCGAGGAAATCCTGCTCAAGACCGAGTGGAGTGCTGGTCATTTCGTGATCGAGTTGATCCGCGATGGCCGCATGGATGAAATGGTCGTCAAGGCCGAGGCCCGCCCCGATCACTGGGACGGCGAGGGCCTTCGCCATCACGCCGACCGGGTGATGATCCACGTCAAGGAAACGATCGGCATCACCACCCACGTGGAAATCCACCCCCACGGAACGCTCGAGCGCTCGGAGGGCAAAAGCCGCCGGGTGATCGACAAGCGACCGAAGACGGAGTAAGGGGTAAGCATCACGCCGCGGGTGGCACGCGGACCTCAGCGGCAACACGTGCCCCTGTATCCCTCTCGGCCACACCGAGGTCGTAGATGGTTTGAAGAGTCGCCCAGAAACGCGCGCTATTGCCGAAATACAGGCCTAGCCGCAGTGCAGTGTCGGGCGAAATTGCCCTGTGCGCGTTGAGGATCTCTGTGATCCGGCCCGAAGGAACGCCGAGTGCCAGTGCCAGACCATTGGCGCTGAGACCTCGCGCAAGCAACTCCCGTTTCAAAACGCGACCAGGATGAACCGGAATCATCGCAACTCCTCCTAGAGCAAAATGTGATTTGATGGAATCATAAAATCACATAAATTTGCTCTAAAATCATATAGTTATAGAGCGGATTCACGCGTTCGACGCTTCCGTCGAAACGCGACCCGCTCTAGTGACAATCAACGATCTCGACATCGTAGGCATTACCATCCTCGAGCCGAAAGCAAAGCCGCCAGGGCCCGTTGATCGTCATGGCCCATTTGCCCTTTCTGTCCCCGTCGAGCTTGTACAGTCCTACAGACTTGAGGGGGCTCAGATCCTTAAGCGATGTCGCGGCCTCCAGAACCGCCAAGAGATCCTGAGCTGCCTCGACATCCATCCCGGTGAGTTTGCTCTCGCCGGTCTCAGCGAAGCGTCTTGTCCCGCCGTTCGCCCACGTTTCGATCATACGCTTTATGTACTACGCGGCACATATAATGACAATATTGGAGGAGCCCACAGCGTATCGCCGCGGGCTCCTGCGGATTCGCCGCCTTACACGGCCTTAGTCAACGCCCCGTCGATGATCAGGTTGGTGCCCGAGATCCGGCCTGCAGCCGGGCTGGCGAGGAAGACGATGCCGTTGGCGATTTCCTCGGCCGTGCCCATGCGGCCGGTCGGGTTGGCGGCAATCATCGAAGCGAAGAAGGCCGGGTCGCCCTGTTCGATCTGCTGCCAGATGCCGCCGTCGAAATAGACATTGCCGGGCGAGACCACATTGGTGCGGATACCCTTGCCGATGAGCTGGTTGCTGAGCGCCTTCGAGTAATGGATCAGCGCCGCCTTGATGGCGCCATAGGAGCCGCCGGTGAAATCGACCTCGACGCCGGAAACGCTCGATACGATCACGATCGCTGCGGCTTTGGATTGTTCGAGATAGGGTTGTGCTGCGGCAACCGCGTGGACCGTATGCATGACGTCAATGCGGAAGGAAGCTTCCCAGGTCTCGGGCGTATTGCCGACGGCGAGCGCGCTGACATTGGCGACCAGCACGTCGATCCCGCCCAATGCGGCAGCAGCAGCCTCGACCCAGGACTTCAACGCGGCGGGATCGGCGACATCGACCGCCTGCCCCCAGGCCTTCACACCGGTTTTGGAGAGATCGGCGACGGTGGCCGCCACTTCATCGGCGTTGCGCGCGCAGATCGCGACATTGGCGCCCTCGGCGGCGAACAGATTGGCCGCAGCGCGACCGATACCCTTGCTGCCGCCCGTGATCAGCACGTTGCGGCCCTTCAATCCCAATTCCATCTCGATCTTCCTCTCTGGACCCCACGCCGTCATTGCGACGCGTTCGCGGCGCAAGATAGGCGAAGGCAGCGAGGGAGAGAAGCGCGATTAGCTACATCTGGTCGAAATCGACCACCAGATGCGCCGATGTCGGGTGAGACTGGCAGGTCAGGACGAAGCCTGCCTTGAGTTCCCAAGGCTCGAGCGAGTAGTTCACCTCCATCGCGACCGCGCCCTCGACAATCTTCGCCCGGCAGGTCGAACACATCCCGCCCTTGCAGGCAAAGGGCAGGTCCATCCCGGCGCGCAGGGCGGCGTCGAGCACTGCCTCACCCTCGGCGATCGGAACCTCGCGGCGTTTGCCATCGACGATAACCGTGGCATGGGCCTTGGCGGGCGCGTCAGCTGCGACCGCGACGGGCTTTGCCCGAGGCTTGCCATCGAAGGCGGAGACAAAGCGCTCGGTGTGGATTTTCTCCTGATCGACACCAAGCCCGCGCAGCGTCGCCTCGGCGTCGTCGATCATGCCGGTCGGGCCGCAGATGAAGAACTGACTGACCTTTGACGCCGGCACCATCACCGTCAGCAGCCGCGTAATCTTCTCGGCATCAAGATGGCCGGTCAGGATCGGCACGTCCTGCTCTTCGCGGGAAAGCACATGGAACACCGAAAGCCGATCGAGGAACCTGTCCTTCAGCTCTTCAAGAGCCTCACGGAACAGAATATCGGCCGTTGAGCGGTTGCCGTAAAACAGCATGAAGCGGCTGTGCGGCTCGCCGACGAGCACACCACGAATGATCGACAGGATGGGCGTGATGCCCGATCCCGCCGCGAAGCCGACATGGATACGTCCATCGCCGGGGCTATGCTGGAGGCCGAAGCGGCCCGTCGGCGTCATCACGTCAATCATATCGCCGACGGCGACATCGTGGTTGATCCAGGTCGAGAACAACCCGGAATCGACCTGCTTGACCGCGACCCGAAGCTCACCATCATCGGGTCCCGAGCAGATCGAGTAGGAGCGACGAACATCCTCGCCCTCAAGCGTCGTGCGCAGTGTCAGGTATTGACCGGGCGAGAACGCGTAGTCCCGCGCCAGATCGGGTGGCACGGCGAAGGCCACCGAGACGGCGTCCTTGGTCTCGTGGGTGAGGTCGCTTACGATGAGACGGTGAAATTTCGGCGTTGCTGTCGTCATGGGCTCACGCGATCCGCTTGGGTTCAGTGGCATTTGAAATAATCGAAAGGCTCGCGGCAGGCATTGCAGCGCCACAAGGATTTGCACGAGGTCGAGCCGAAAGCCGCAATCTCACTGGTTTGGGTCGAGCCGCATTGCGGGCAGGCGACCGTGTCTTCGCCGAACAGCGCACGGCGGCCCCCGCCCTTGGCCGGGGGCGCGATGCCATAGGCGCGCAGCTTGTCGCGCCCCTCCTGCGTCATCCAGTCGGTCGTCCAGGCGGGAGACAGAACCGTTGTCACGAAAACCGGGGCGATCCCGGCCTTGGCAAGCGCCGTCTCGATTTCGAGCGTGATCATATTCATGGCCGGGCAGCCGGAATAGGTCGGCGTGATCGCAACCTCAACGCCCGCCGCCGTAACGCGAACCTCGCGCAGGACACCAAGATCGGAAATCGACAGGACCGGGATTTCAGGATCGACGACCGTCGCTGCAATCGCCCAGGCGCGGGCACGCAGGGCCTCCGTCGCGGCAGGGTCGGGAGTCATTACCAGGTTGCCCCCGGATAGGCACGCTGGACATATTGAAGCTCGGACAGCAAATGCCCGAAAGCCTCGGTATGCCGGCCCTCACGGCCACCCTGCTGCATCCAGCCGTCCGCGGGCATTTCCAATGTCGCGCGCTGCAGGATTGCCGCAACGTCGTGCTTCCAGCCCTCGCGCAGGCCCGCCGTGTCGGGGACAACCCCGGCGTCGATCAGACCCCGCTCGCCGGCATCGACCTCGAACATTTCCCCTGTGAAGGGCCACAGCCGGACCAATGCTTCGGCGATGCGGCGATGGCTTTCGGCGGTGCCGTCGCCGAGTCGGATCACCCATTCGGCGGAATGGCGGACGTGGTAGGCGGCTTCTTTCTCGGCCTTGGCGGCAATAGCGGCGAGCGTAGTATCAGGGGAACCCATGAGCGCCAGCCAATAGGGGTGAATGAAGGCGGAATAGAGATATTGGCGCAGCATCGTCGCCGCGAAATCGCCATTGCTCTGCTCGACCAGCAGCAGGTTCAGGTAGCCACGCTCATCGCGAAGATAGGCGTAGGTGTTCTCGTCATTGCCGGCGCCTTCGATCTCGGCGGCATAGCCATAGAGCGAGCGCGCCTGCCCGATCAGGTCGAGGCCCATATTGGCCAGCGCCATCTCCTCTTCCATGATCGGGGCGTGGCCGCACCATTCCGAAACACGGTGTCCGAGGATCAGCGCGTCATCAGCCCGGCGCAACAGGTAGCGCAGGAGCGGCGTATCGGCGACGGTTACAGAACCGGTGGCCATGGGGTCTATCCTCCGAAATCCGGGCAAAGCCGGTGAACTATCGACGAAACCTCGCCTGCCTCACATATGCCCGACTTCGTCCGGCACGTCGTAGAAGGTCGGGTGACGATAGATCTTGGACGCCGTCGGCTCGAACATCATGCCCTTGTCGGCGGGATCGGAGGCCACGATCGCGTTCGACGGCACGACCCAAACGGAGAGGCCCTCGCCCCGGCGCGTGTAGAGATCGCGCGCCGCCTGCAACGCCAAGGTCGCATCGACAGCGTGAAGCGAGCCAACATGCTTATGCGCCAGGCCGTTACGGCTGCGGATGAAGACTTCCCAAAGCGGGATCATGGTTTCGGTCATCTCAGGTTCTCCTGCCCACCGCTCTTGCGCGGTCATGGCTTTCTATTGCGCGGCGATGGCGTTCTGGCGCTGCTTTTCGGCATAGGCGATCGCGGCTTCGCGGACCCAGGCGCCGTCATCATGGGCCTTGCGCCGGGCGGCCAGCCGTTCCCGGTTGCACGGTCCATTGCCGGCGACAACGCGCTTGAACTCGGCCCAGTCAATCGGGCCATGGTGCCAATGTCCCGTCGCATCGTCGAAGCGCAATGCCGGATCGGGCAGGGTCAGGCCGAGGAAATGAGCTTGCGGGACTGTCGCATCGATGAATTTCTGGCGCAGCTCGTCATTCGAGAAACGCTTTATCTTCCAACGTGTGGACTGGTCGCTGTGCTGGCTTTCGGTATCGGGCGGGCCGAACATCATCAGGCAGGGCCACCACCAGCGGTTCAGCGCATCCTGCGCCATGTCCTTCTGCGCCGCCGTGCCCCGCGCCAAGGTGAGCATGATCTCGTAGCCTTGGCGCTGATGAAAACTCTCCTCCTTGCAAACCCTGATCATGGCACGGGCGTAGGGACCGTAGGAGCACCGACACAGCGGGATCTGGTTCATAATGGCCGCGCCATCGACGAGCCAGCCGATCGCCCCCATATCGGCCCATGTCAGGGTCGGATAATTGAAGATCGAGGAGTATTTTGCCTTCTCTGTCAGAAGCTGTTCGACCAGCTCCTCCCGCGAGGTGCCGAGCGTTTCGGCGGCAGCATAAAGATAGAGACCGTGGCCGCATTCGTCCTGAACCTTGGCGAGCAGTGCCGCCTTCCGCCGCAGACTTGGCGCGCGGGTAATCCAGTTGCCTTCAGGAAGCATGCCGACGATTTCGGAATGCGCATGTTGCGAGATCTGGCGCACCAGGGTCTTGCGATAGGCCTGAGGCATCCAGTCGTTCGGCTCGATCCGTTCTTCTGCGTCAACCCGCTCCTGAAAGCGCGCCGCGAGGGTCGCATCTTCAAGGGTCGTCTTATCGCCGTCCGGGGCGCTGTTCAGGGCCTGCGTGTACATGCACTGCTCCTTATTTTCGTTCTCAAGACCTATATATCACAAAAAATATTTACTCAATAATTTTTCGTAACATATCGAACTACAGACGGCGCCTGCTGCTGTCACCGCACCACCCGAAAGGAGGCAGCAGTCGTCACGGTTTCAGGCAGTCTTCGAAGCGATCGAAAACCTCCTGCCCGGGGCCTAGCGCGGCACCGCTATCGTCGATTGCGTTATCGTCGAGCCACCGTTCGGAGGGGACGACGAGGTTTCGATAGAGGTTTCCGCAAAGCGCGCGAGCGGCATCTCCAGGCCAATCCGCCGGCAGCAATTCTGCCGGCAGCAGCGGGTCGCGCAGGACGATCCGGCGATATTCGTGGATCAGCAACACGCGCGAGACCAATGCCTCTAGATCATCCAACGGCGACCCGGCGTCGAGCGCCGCCCGTAACGGCGCAAAAGTCTCAATGAAGTGGAGATAGGCTTCCGCCGTGGCCGCCAAAGGCCAACTCCGGGCCGCAAGATCGCGCAGGCCCTCCGGCGCTGCGGTTGCCTGCAGAATTAGGGCTCCCGCCGGCGCGCCGCCTCGACCACCCGGTGCCACGAAGAGGCCGGGCCCAGGACTGCCAAAACCTGCCCGCTGCAGCGTGTCGCGGGCCTGATCCTTGTCCGGTCCATTGGAGAGCAGTGCGAGATCGACATGGCCAAGCCAGACCGGCGGACGCGCCGCGTAAATATGCCGGGTCGCCTCGCTGAAAGTGGCGCGGCCCTTCGCGGCGAGCCGATAAAAACTGTTGCGACCGACCTTGCTGCGCTCGAGCCAGCCATCTGCGGCGAGCCGTGACATCGCCGTGCGGACGACGCCATCGCCGATCTCCAACGATTTGAAAATGCTTAGCAATGTCCCAAGCCAGACACAGCCACCGCGCGGGACAATGGCATCACCATAAATGGTAATGATGATCGACCAGGTCCGCGACGGCTCACCTCGAAGCTGATCGAGAATCTGGACAACGGCAACCCTCGACGCGCCGGTCATCCAACGGCCAGGGCGCAGCCCGACTGGGCAAGCGCGGCAACCGCATCGGGCGCGCCTGCGAGAATCAGATGGGTCACAAGGCGGGCGTAATCATCGCGATTTAACCCTTTACCTTCGCGAAACCAGAGGTAATGCCAGTTGAGCATCCCAAAGGCTGACATCGTGAAGGGCTTGAGCAAGGGGCCACGTCCGATCGATGGAATCGCCTCGGCAAGCGCGTCCGACATCACGCTGACCAGTCGACGTTCCATGGTCCGCAAAACCTCCTGCTGTGCGCGCGGCAGCAGTTTGAGATTGGCAATCTGTACCTGGTGTTCCGAATCCGCGTCGCGGTAGGATTCCAGCAGCGCTGCCGCGATGGCCTGGACCCGATCGCGTGGCTCTTTGGTCGACGTCGCTGCAGCCTCAACCACTGTCACCAATTCCTGGAGATGGGCCGAGATGATGTCGAACAGCACCTCTTCCTTGTCGGCGTAATAGTGGTAAAGCAGCGCCTTGGACACACCGCAGGCCGTCGCGATCATCGTGATCGAGGTGCCGGCAAAGCCGTAACGCGCGAACAGCTCCGCCGCGTGGCGCAAGATCATACGGCGCTTTTCCTGATAATCCAGGGCACGGGTGCGGGCCATCTGAGCGAGCCGATCCTTGTGCTGCGGGTGAATCTGCCACCCTGAGCCATGCAGACTACCAAAAATTCTCCGATCGGTCGATTAATCGTAATGTCGCAGCCGGGAGTTCAGCCGATATCCTGCAAAGTGCCGCCACGTGCCAACGCCTTGCGTTCGGCGAGCGCGGTCGGTGATTGCTCGATCACGACGTCGGTCGGCCCCATCTCTTCGCCGCAGGCGGCGCAGTGGATTTCTGTCGCGGTGACCTCACCACAGCTTCGATGCCTCAGCGTTGTCGGCGGGCCCGCGGGCCATTCCTCCCAACGATCGCCCCAAGCCCGCAGTGCCATGATCACCGGCCAGAGGTCGAGACCCTTTTGGGTTAAACGGTATTCATAGCGCTTGGGGCGTTCCTGGTAGAGCGAGCGGACGACGACGCCCTCGGCCACCAGCGACCGGATTCGGGCACTGAGCAGACGCGGGGAAAGACCGAGACAGGACTCGAACTGATCGAAGCGCCGACTGCCCAGGAACAGTTCGCGAATGATCATCAACGTCCAGGGATCGCCCACGACGTTGACGGCACGGGCGACGGGACAGATCATCTTGCCTATTTCGGATATACGCATTTGCCTTCCTTCACTTTGGGAAGTAACGTTTCTCCCGAGCGCCGTCGAGTGACCCTACCCAGTTTGCACCGAACCGGCGGATAGAAAAAGTTCAACGAGGAGACTCTGATGGATCAACCAACTGCTGTTGTTGTCGGCGTCGGCGCGGAAATGGGGGTCGGCGCGGCCGTCTGCCGTCGTTTTGCCCGCGAAGGCTATCATGTTCTTGTCGCCGGTCACACCGCAGCCAAGATTGCACAGGTGGTTGCGGCAATCATCGCCAGCGGCGGCAGCGCCGAGGCGGTGACGACCGATACGACCGATGAATCCCAGGTCATCGCCCTTCTCGACCGCGCCATGGCACCCGGCCCCGGCAAAGCCCCGGCGGACGTTGTCGTCTTCAATGCCGGCAACAACCAGATCATCAAGTTCCGCGACATCACCGCAGAGCAGTTCGAGCATTTCTGGCGGGTCGGTTGTTATGGCGGCTTTCTGGTCGGGCGCGAGGCGGCACGGCGCTTTGTTCCATTGGGTCGCGGCACGATCCTCTTCACCGGAGCCTCGGGGTCATTGCGCGGCAAGGCGGGGTTCGCCCATTTCGCCGCCGCGAAGGCCGGCCTGCGCATGCTGGCACAGAGCATGTCGCGCGAATTCGGGCCGGAAGGTATCCACGTTGCCCACATCGTCATCGATGGCCTGATCAATGGCGATCGTCTACGACGGATCTTCCCTGGCGCGCTCGACCAGCGCGGGGTTGGCGGTTCACTTGAGGTCGATGCAATCGCCGATAACTACTGGTATCTGCACCGTCAGCATCCAAGCGCCTGGACCCAGGAACTCGACCTTCGCCCCTTCAAGGAGCCGCATTGAAGCGGCGCCGCGACAGAAGAAGGCCTAAGGAAGATACAGCGCGAGCATAGCCATGACAGATTTGTCGATCTTCTCCTATCTCCCAAATCCGAGGCTTTGGAAGGCGTCCATCGTCGCACGGCTCTGCGGTGTCGATCTGGAGATACGAGGCACTTCGCCCGGACAATTGGCGGATTGGCTATGGGACATCGAGGCAAGACCGCTGGAGCCGGGTGAGAAATCCGAGTTGTCGGCAATCGCCCGGAATGGTCGGGTTGGCCTCACGACGACGCTCTACAAGACCGAGGCTTTCATGGCCGCCCATCCGTTCGGAAACGTTCCCGCAGGATTTGCGCCAGACGGCACCGGGATATTCGAATCCAACAGCATCATGCGCGCCGTCGCCCGGTTGGGCGGCGGGCGCTGCCAGCTTTATGGCGATGATCCCTACATCGCCTCGCGGATCGACAGTTTTCTTGACGTCACGCTGATGTTCGCCCGAGAGATTCAGATTTATGTCCTGGCCCTATGGGGCAATCGTCTCGATGCGACATTGCATGACAATGCGATCCAGGGTTTTACGGCCTATTTCGGCGGGATCGAGCAGGCACTCGCGGCAGATCGCAAGTTCCTTGTCGGCGACGGCCTGACGCTTGCCGATATCGCGTTCTTCGCGGAGCTGGCATTGCTTCATAATGAATATCGCCATGCCGACCAAATCACCCGGCTCGGGCTTCAGCCCTTTTTGTGCGACGAGACGGCCTCGGCCTATCCGCGCAGCGTCGCCCACTTCGAAAAACTGAGACGTCACGAAGCATTCGTCCCGGATGCCGAAGACTATCTCGGCCAATTTCCCGAAATCACAAAAACTCGATGACGGCGTGTCGGCTCCTCGTCTATGTTGCGACCGCAGTCTTGTAGCGATCGATAATAAATCGTCGATTTATACAAAATAACGTCTTTCAACAAAATGATTGAGGAACCACGCCAATGAAGATGCTCAATTCCTTTGGACCGAATCCGCGGATGGTCCGCATGTTCCTGGCCGAGAAGGGCCTCGAACTCCCGATGGAGCAGCTCGACCTGCTCGGCGGTGAAAACCGTGGTGCGGCCTACACCAAGAAGAACCCTGGCGGTCAGACACCGGCGCTCGAGCTTGACGACGGCACCGTGATCGGCGAGACGGTCGCGATCTGCGAATATCTCGAAGAACTGCACCCGACCCCGGCCCTGGTTGGCGCCACTCCGCAGGAGCGGGCCGTAACCCGCATGAACACCCGCCGGGTCGAGCTCAACGTGACCGAAAACATGTATAACGGCTTTCGCTTCTCAGAAGGCCTCGGCCTGTTCAAGGACCGCATGCTCTGCCTCCCCGAGGCCGCTCCTGGTCTCAAGAACAAGGCGAAGGAAGGTCTCGCGCTGATCGATAAGCTGCTCGAAGGCAAGCAGTTCATCTGCGGCGACAAGATCACGGTTGCCGATCTCGTCCTCTATTGCTGCACCGACTTCGCTGCCGGCGTCGGCCAGACGATCGACCCGTCGTTCAAGAACGTCACGGCTTGGTTCGCCCGCGTCAACGCTCGCCCGAGCGCGACCGCGTCGCTGTCCCCGGGCTGGGATCAGGTCGGCATGCGCGGCTAAACGCGCTCGCCGCCTCTCTTGCGTCAGATCCCCCGGGCCGGCACGCTGGCCCGGGGTTTTTTATGCCTGAGCAACAGGTAATTTATAGGCCATGGACATCAGCATCTCGCGCTTTCCGTCATCCAGAGGTGACGGCCCGGCGGCGTCGCAGTGGACATAAGTTGTATCGCACAGCCCCACGCAAACACCCCCGCGGAACAGGCCCTGAAACAACTCAAACGAGCTGCGCCCGATGCGGGAGACCGCCGTCGCCACGGTCAGCGGTGATGGATGATGAATTTCCTCGATATATCGCAGATTGGTCTGCGCCATGACACTGCGCGCACCCCTGCTGCGTTCGAGATCCGGCAGGACCCGCATCAGAACATCATAGCGGGCATCGTCATAGATGCCGGCGATCGCCGTATTCGAGACATGGCGCGCCGCGTTGACGTCACCGAGCCGGGTCGGAATGATCTTTGTAAGACGATAGCTGTCGATTTCGAGACGATGCGGTGCAGGCTTCATGGCGGTCTCGGAATAAAGACGTCAAGACTTCCTCAGGTGGTAAAACTCATCACCAGCCGATTGCCTTGGGGCAGCGCCTGATAGCGCACCCTCGGCACCAAGCCAAGAACCATCGCTATGCCGCGCTGTCCTACCGCCTCTGCGTCATGCTCCCGCGCCAGCCAGCCCTCGTGCCAGGCAACCGGGTCGAAGGGCGTGGCCGCATCTTCATAAACGAGCTCGACCGGCGGCCCGGGACGCAGATGGATCGATATGATGCCAGGCTCCGGCGTCTCCCGGTAACCGTATTTCTCGGCATTGGTGACCAGCTCCTCTATCACCAAGTTCAGGCGGGCGCGCAGGCCATCATCAAGGTTACGCCGGATCGCGTATTGTTCTACAGTATCGAGGGCTTCCACGAGATTAGATGTCGTGGCCGCGAAGCTCACAACAAGATCGACCGCGCGCGCGGTGTCGGTCTCTGACGGGGTACTTTCATGCATCGCCTGAATCTTGCCTGCCTGTTGACCGTTCTGCTCTCTCTCGGCGCCACCCCTTCATCGGTATTCGCCGATGATCCGATCGGCCAGATCAAAACACTGTCTGGTTCGGTCACGGTGACACGCGGCGGCGCCTCGATCAAGGCGGCGATCGGCGATCACGTCCTGCAGGCCGATGAGATTCTCACAGGCGGTGATGGAGCGATCGGCATCACCTTTGCCGATAACAGCATGATGTCGCTCGGCCCGTCGAGCAAGCTCGATCTCGATCAATTTCAGTTCGATACAACAACCCACGCGGGTGTCTTCAACACGTCGCTCAAGGCCGGCACCTTGGCCGTCAAGTCTGGACAGATCGTCCAGCAGACGCCCTTTGCCATGCATGTCCAGACGCCTGCGGCTCTGCTCGGGGTCCGGGGAACCGAATTCGTCGTTCGCGCTGATGGAGCCGCAAATTGACCAACGCCTCGCGCCTCGCCGCTCTTTGTGCATTGTCCCTGCTTGGGGCCTGCGCGTCCAAGGCCAATCTGGTCGTCGTCATCCCCGAGGAGAACGGTCATATCGGCGCCGTTCAGGTCGAATCCGGGGGTTCAACCACCCTGCTGACAGGCGCCTATGCGGCGCTCGGGGGCGGCTCGGGCTCCAGCCATATGAAGCCGGTCCAGCTTGCCTCGACAGAGGTCGGGCAGATCTTCGGCACGGCATTGTCAGCCCAGCCCATTCCGCCCAAGACTTACACGCTTTACTTCATCAATGATTCAGAAGACCTCAGACCCGACTCGAAACTGGCATTCGAGCAAGTATTCGGCGAAATCGCCCGACGCAAGGCGGCGGAATTGGTCGTGACCGGCTTTACCGACACGATGGGCGACCCCGGATATAATGATCAGTTATCGCTGAAACGGGCCAAGGTCGTGCGTGACCTCTTCATCGCACGCGGCCTAAAGGGCGAAGATATCGTTGCTGCCGGCCGGGGAGAACGTGACCTCCTGATCCCTACCCCTGATCACAAGGCTGAACCCGGCAATCGACGCGTCGAAATCACCGTTCGCTAGGCGGCACCGCAGCTACACCCCGATCCACTGGACGGCAAGAAGCGTCAGGTCGTCCGACGGCGGCGCACCATCGACGAAAGCAGCCACCGCTCCGCGCAGAAGATGCGCGAGTGATCGTGCATCGCCATCGACGGGCTGCTGCACGAAAGCGGCTTCGACCCGCTCATGTCCCATCAGGTCTCCAGCCGAATTCATCGCTTCGGTCACGCCGTCGGTCACAAGGCAGAGAATCTCTCCCGGCGCGAGTTGATATTCCTCGCTCATGTAGGGGAAGTCATCCATGACGCAGAGCGGTGGCCCGCCGATCGAGGCCATCTGTCGGGGCGGCTGTCCAGGGACTGCCAGAAACGGCGGGTCATGGCCGGCGTTGCAGAAACTTAGGCTGCCCGTCCGCAAATCAAGGATGCCGGCGAACAACGTGATGAACAGCATCTCGGTATTGTCGCGGGAGATCTCTGTGTTCGCGCGCAGAATGATCTCGCCAATGTCAAACTCCTCGCGCAGGGCGCAGCTCTTACATAGTGCCTTGCCCACCGCCATGAAGAGGCTGGCCGGCACGCCCTTGCCTGAGACATCGCCGATAAGAATGAAGAGGTGATCGTCGTCGATCTTGAAGAAGTCGTAGAGATCGCCGCCGACATGCTTGGCCGGGACAATTTGGGCTTCGAGATTAAAGCGCGGGTCGGGCAAGAGATCCTCCGCTTTCGGCAAAATCCCCATCTGAATCCGGAAGGCTGCGGCCAACTCGCCCTCCATCGTCGCCGCCAGCAGCTTCTGCTTTTCCAGGGCGCTGCGGAGCAATTTGCGCTGCCGGTCAGCCTCGGCGAGGCCACCACCAAGCAGCGCAACGAAGACGGCCGCGTCGGCGACTACGGGCGTCGCCACGTCGATCAACCAGCGCTCATACGCCCAGCCCGCAATACCAGCAGCACAGGGCGCGATCAGCAGGCCGGTTGCGGCGAGCGCCTGCCAGCGCAGGCGCAATGGCGGCAGGCCAACGATCATCAGCAAGCCAAGCCCGAGCGTAATCGCTTCTTCGGCCCATAAGGCCCAGTCCGGACGGCTCGCGTAGCGACCGTCGAGCACGTTCTCCATGACCTGCGCGTGGACCTCGACCCCCGGCATGACCCCGAGCGGCGTATTGAAGTGGTCGATCAGGCCAAGGCCGGTGACGCCAATCAGCACAAGGCGCTGATCGAATACGTCGGCGGGCAATCTGCCGGACAGGACGTCACCAGCCGAGACAAACCGGCGCTCATCAGTGCCAGTAAAATCGACCCAGATCCGGCCATCCGCCTGCGTTGGGATCGACAGGGGGCCAAGCTCGATACCACGCATCTCACCGCCATTCAGCCGGATAGTGAGCCACGGACTGCGGGCGGCGAGCCGCAGCGCTTCGATACTGAAACCCGGTGCGATTCGTCCGCCCAGAAGCGACACTGACGGCACACGACGAACCATGCCGTCCGCATCGAGATCGATAGAGAGCATGCCATGGCCCGCGGCCGCGAAATCAAGAATCGGCAAGCTGCGCAAGGTCGAACGAAAATCTGGCAAACCCCTCGGCGCGCCTCCGATCAACCGCGTCGGCGCGAGGGGGCCCGGATGATCGGGACGATCATCACGCTGACCAGCGATGCCGATCGTGACTGGCCCTTGGGCAAGCGTGGCGGCCAATTCAGCGTCGTGATCAGGCAATTCCAGCAACGCCCGGTGCAATGCCGGCGTCAGCCCATGCTGCTGCGCGGCCCAGCGCGCCGGCGACGAGGCATCGAACTCGGGCCAGATGATATCGATCCCAAGCGACATCGGATGCCCACCCAAGATCCGATGGACCAATTCCGCCACGCGCTGGCGCGGCCAGGGCCATTGACCATAGGCGGCAAGGCTTGCCTCATCGATCGCCACGATCACGACAGGGCCCGATTTTCGCACCCGTGGAACAAGACGCTCGTATGCATCGAAAAGAGCGAGACGCGGACCCGAAAAAAGGGCCTCGCCGACACTCGCCTGCAGCAGCACGAAGACCAGCAATACGGCGATCGCAGCAATACGCCCGCGACCGGCCATCATCAGGTCCACCCCCCGCTTTGCCAGGGAGTTCATTGCTCCAGCCCTCGTCGTTGCCGCTATACCTCGATCACGAGCCCATCATAGGCGGACGAGACCGTGAGCTGCTCCCCCGTTCGGGTAATCTCTTCGAAGCGCAGCGTCTCCTGATAGATCGACTCGATCTTGGCATCATCATGAATCGGCTCATGGTGAAAAAGACAAAGGTGCTTGACCCCTGCCATCTGGCTCAATTCGACGCCGGTAATATTGCTCGAGTGACCCCAGTCCTCTTTCACGGAACTTGCCTCCGCCAGCGAGTACATCGCATCGAAGATGACAAGGTCCGCATCGCGAAAAAGCCCGACAACCTTCTTGGTATCGTCAAGATTCTCAAGCTTGTGCTCGGAATCCGTCGAATACACCACGGTTTTGCCATCCTTTTCGATCCGATAGCCGTAGGAATCATTGCCGTGAACCTGCGCGGTCCCCGTGACCATCGCCCCTGCGATCTCGTAGGCTACGCCGGGTTCCATATGAACAAATTCGATCGACGCCGCGAGGTAGGAGTATTCAACCGGGAAGCATGGTGCCGAATTCTGACCACGGATGGCTCGTTCCACCATCGGATGACAACTGTGCATGCGGATGCGATTGCCCGGAATGAACGCGGGGACGAAGAAAGGAAATCCCATGATGTGGTCCCAATGCACATGGGACAATAGGATATTGTAGACTTGAGGCTGGGCCGGTCCATGCTTGGCCAGCGCCGCGAGAGAGAATTCCCGAACGCCAGACCCCAGATCACACAGCAGATATTCCGCCCCGCCAGTATCGATTTGAACGCAGGAAGAGTTTCCGCCGAACGTGCTCGACTCGGCGAAACTCAATGCCTCATCGCAGAATCTGGACGCCTTCTCGATCGAATCGAGGCCCTTGTCGGCACCCTTAACCAGGGCATTGACGATTTTCTCTCGAACCCTGCGCCCAGAGAGCGGTGCCGGCAGCGAGCCGCGGGTTCCCCAAAAGGTTACTTTCATCGTTTCTCTTTCAGGCGGAACCGAAGGCCTCCAGGGCATCGGGTGCTAATTTGGCTAGCGCATCGCGAGTCGACTCGAAACAGGGGAAAACAAGGTCAAAACGGCTGATCGCGAAAATCTCTCGCACCACCGGTCGCATCGCAGCAATCCCAACAGTGACACCATTGGGCTTACCGGCCTTGGACGCGATCATTACGGAACGCAAGCCCGCACTACTGATATAATCAACCTCAGATAGGTCCAAAATCAACGCCGAGCGTGCCACCCCAACCAACCGAAGGAGGATGGCTTTGAATGCTTCCGCATTGGTCAGGTCGATACGGCCGGACGGGGACAACACAATGCTGCCGCCAAATTGCGTCTCCAGCACTTCCATAGGTAAGAACCCCCCGTCCCGCTGACCCCTTTAAAGATCAGCCTAACGTATACCGAACATTCTGATAACTTCAATCCACAGAAGACCATTTGGTTATCAATTATTAATCATATCTCGATCAGTGTTCCGTTCAGGAAAGATCGATCGCGTGGCGTTTCAGATCGTCCAGATCACAATGCTCCAAAGCTCCTTCGTGAGTTGCTCGCAAGACGACCTGCGGTGGTGCTCCAGCCGCCAAAGCCTCGGCCCAGCGTGGCGCGCACAGGCACCAGCGATCCCCAGGCACCAGTCCGGGGAAGCCATACTCTGGCATCGGCGTCGAAAGATCATTCCCGGCCGCCTTCGAGAAGGCCAGGAAAGGTGCCGTCATGACCGCACAAACTGTGTGACTGCCGAAATCCTGACGGCTGGTATCGCAGCAGCCATTGCGGAAGAATCCCGTCATCGGCTTAAGTGAACAAACCTCGAGGCGCTCACCCAGAACGTTACGACTGGGCTGGCCACCGGGACCACCGGAGGGGCGGTCGCTATTTTCCACGAACATCTAAGCAGCTCCTGCCGCAAGAGACCCTGGATTGGGGCGGATCATGGGGTCACCGTCTGGATCGCCTCGAAGCCCTCGAATTCCGGGTGCCCGATCGTCAGGCTACGGCCACTACCGGCATCGCGATGGGCGGCCCGAAAAGCCTCCGAACGGGTCCAATCTTCGAAATGGGCAAACGAATCCCAGATCGTATGGGAGGCATAAAGCCGATGATCCTCGCGCTCCGGCCCCTTCAGCAGGTGGAATTCGACGAAACCGGGAACCGTCCGAATATGAATCTCACGCTGCTGCCAGCGCCCCTCGAACTCGGCTTCATCCCCTTTTCTGACGCGAAAGCGATTCATTGCTATAAACATCTGCGTTCCTATCTCTTGATCCAGTCTTTACGACGCCCCCCGGCCTGCTGAGAGGATACCCGAAATGCGCTACAATCAATTGGGCAAAACCGGTCTGTTTGTCTCGGAGATATGTCTGGGCACCATGACTTTCCATGGTGGCACGGATCGCTGGCAGGCGATTGGCCGGGTCGAGCAGGGCGACGCCGACAGGTTGATCGAAACCGCGCTCGCGGCTGGGGTCAATTTCATCGATACTGCGGACGTCTATTCGGAAGGCAATTCCGAACGGATGCTGGGTCAGTCCCTTAAAAATCTGGGCGTGCGGCGGGAAAGCGTCGTGATTGCCACAAAGGCGTTCGGGGTGATGGGGGCAGGCCCGAATGATCGCGGCGCCTCGCGCGGCCATCTGATGGATGCTGTCAAGGCGAGCCTGGACAGGTTGGGTACAGACCACATCGATCTTTATCAGGTCCATGGCTTCGATGCGGTGACCCCGATCGATGAGACCCTGCGCGCGCTGGACGATCTCGTTTCCGAAGGCCTCATTCGCTACATCGGATGTTCGAACTGGCCTGCCTGGCACATCATGAAGGGGGTTGGCATCGCCGAGCGCCAGGGATGGAACCGGATCGCGAGCCTTCAGGCCTATTACTCTATCGCGGGACGCGATATCGAGCGCGAGATTGTCCCGCTGCTGAAAGATCAAGGGCTTGGCCTCATGGTCTGGAGCCCTCTTGCCGGCGGACTACTCTCGGGCAAATTCTCGCGTCATGGCGGCCCGAATGACTCTCGCAGAACCGTATTCGATTTCCCGCCCGTCAATCTTGACCGGGCGTGGAACGTTGTCGATGCGATGCGCGGGATCGCTGACCGCCACGGTGTCTCCGTGGCCCGAGTGGCCCTCGCATGGGTTCTCGGTAAACCTCACGTTACCACTCTGATTGTCGGCGCTAAGACAGTCGAACAGCTTGAAGACAATCTCGCCGCGACGACATTGGCTTTGACCGGCGACGATATCGCGGCACTCGACGCCGTCAGCGCATTAGCGCCGGAATACCCAGGCTGGATGTTGGCTTTTCAGGGTGCCGCCCGCGTGCCGCAACCCTTTACCCCCAGGGTCGGGAGCTAAAGATCTCGATGCTGGCCTGGATCGGTCGGACCTGGCGCGGAGAACTCGGTGTCGCACGATCAACGCTCCTGCTTTCCGGATTGGGGGCGTTTCTCCTAGGATCGCTTGCAGATTCCGGCATGGAGGTCGGAATTTCGGCGCGGGGGTTCGGCTATCTCCTTTATGCCGTCTCGGCACTGGCGATGACCGGTTTCGCAATCCTGGCGATGGTCGCAGTCTTACGCGCAGCACGCCGTCATCCCGGCATTGGCGCCAATCTCGCTATTGTCTTCGCCCTTTTTCAATCCATCCTGATGCTGGGCGATGTCGGCCTTTACAGCCTGGCCGCGCTCGGCCTCACGCCGTCGCCGGCGGACTTTATTGCAGGCAAACTAACGCAATTGAATGCGATCGTGAAGGAAGGCGGTTAGGACGAAGCCCCATCGAGCCGTAGGCCTGCGGATGTCCCATCGCAACGCCCCGGCAGCAAAAACGATCATTGCCGCGTGCTGTTTAGCCGGTTCCGCGAAGATCTGAAAATCGCGCCTGTTCGCGCCAGGGACTGGCCGAAACGTGGATCATCAATCGCGATGCCAAGGCGACGCCGCCAATTGGGATATTCGGTCGACGTTCCCGGCATGTTGACCGCCTCGGTCTCGGCCAGGATATCGTCGATCTGCGCAAGAGCGAGCGCCGAGCCGGCACCGCCGATCGCGGCATGGAGCGCATCGATCAGGCCCGGCGGTGTTGACGAACCGTCGCACGGATCGATTCTCCCAGGCGGGATGAGACCCAACGCTTCGAGCATCTTGAGGTAGTCGGCGCGCTCGGTAATCCGGGCGATCATCGCGGCATCGCGCTGCTCGGCATCCATCAGGCCGATGCGATAGCGCGCGGCAATGTCGCGACCCAGCCAGAAGCCGGCAAGCGTTGGCAAATCATGGGTGGCCGCCATCGCGACAGATAGATAGGGATATCGGGCCGGATCAACGATCGCCCCATCCCCGGTTCGCTCAAAAGGCAGAACCTTGTAGGAGAGCACTTGGCGTGCTGCCATCGCCGCACGGAAACCATCCGGAACGACACCCAGATCTTCGCCGATAACCAGGCAACCCTGTACCTCGCTCTGGGTGGCCAGGATCTCCACCAGGGTGTCAAAGGGGTACGAAAGATAGGTTCCGGCATTAATCGAGCGGTCGGGAGGGATCACGAATAGCCGCTGCAAAGACATTGCGTGGTCGATGCGCAACGCCCCGGCGTGTCGCATATTTGCGGCAATCAGATCGCCGAAGGGCTGGAACCCGGCAGCAGCCAGGGCTTTTGGATCGGGGGCCGGCATGCCCCAGTTCTGGCCTTCCGGGCCCATTGGGTCGGGCGGTGCGCCGACGTTCAGGCCCGAGGCAAGTGCCGGAATAGCCCAGGCTTCGGCGCTGTCCCGCGCGGAGGCGACGGCGAGATCGCGATAAAGACCGATCCGCATCCCCGCGACCTTCGCCCGCGCTTCGGCTGCGGCGAGTTGTCCATCGGCCAGGAATTGCAGATAAAGCTGAAACTCGGTTTCACGTGACAGTTTTGCACCTTGATCTGGCCGCTCCGGCCATTGCCACCAGGGCGGAATACCTTTGCCTTGTTCATGCAAGACCGCTCGCATAGCCTCGAATTCTGCGTAGCGCCGGATCGCCGCGCCCTCTCGCGTGACGAATGTGACGAAATCGGCACGTCGTCCGGCATCGGCGCCCGTCAAGAATTGCTCGAATAGCAGCGAGAGCATGGCGCGTTTTAGCGCCGCGACGCCTGCATAATCGACATCAGCAGACGCGCGCAGCCGAGCCAGTTCCGCCTGAAACGCCTCGTCTGCGAGCATCTCCTGTGCCGGCCGACAGACGGCCAGTTCAGGGACGTCGATCACTGCAATCGCAAGCGTATCAAGGCATAGTCGGCTTACCGGGGAATAGGGACTACAGTCGAGCGGTCGGGTAAGCGATCTCGCGTGCAGGGGATTGAGCCCGATCAAATCGGCCCCCTCTGCCGCTGCCATCTCAGCCATCAGGCCAAGGTCACGATAGTCGCCGATTCCCCAATTGGTTGCCGAGCGCAAGGTATAGAGCTGGACTGCAATTCCCCAGAGACGCTCGCCGCGGCGAAGGGGCTCCGGCAAGAAGCATCGGGTCACGCCGGCAACGGGCTCGGCGATGGCCTGTCCGACCTGATCAATGTCTCTGATCGCCGCCTCGACGGCGGGGTTGTCGGGCAATTCGTAGCCGAGTCCGCGCAACAGGGCTTCGCGATCTTCTGGCGAGGGCGTGGCCCAACGCCCGAAGGCATCGCGATAGCCGGGCGCAAACCCGACCAGGGCCGCCAGTCGCTCAACTCGCTCAGAATCAAGCATCGGCCCTACCGCGCGCAACACGACGACGCCACGCCCTGCAAGTCGGTAGCAGCTCTCGGCGGTTAGCCCGGAAATACGCTCGGCAACAGTATCGACCTCGACTCGCCACCGGCCCGACGGCAATTTCACGTCGACGGGGCCGGGGTCACCGTTCATCAGCACGACCAGGCGATCACTATCTTCCGGGATGACCGGTTCAAGCAGCATGACCAGTTGAGCCCCGTGCCAGTCATCCTGCGCCATAAATTGGCCGTCAGGGCGAAGCCATTGCACGTTTGCAGGCTCCAACCAATCGGTGCGGCTCAGCTGCGGGCAGGCGCGGCGCAATGCTGTCAGAGTGCCGACAAACGCGCTCAGGGCGCTATCGGCGTTGTACCAGTCGAGCCAGGTTATCTCGTTATCCTGGCACCACGCATTATTGTTGCCCTGCTGGCTATGTCCGAGTTCATCCCCCGCCCTCAGCATCGGCACGCCCTGCGCGAGCAATAGGCTTGCCAGCAGGGCACGCTGTGCCCGAGATCTCTCGGTGATCACGTCAAGGTCGTCGCTCGTCCCTTCGATACCGAAGTTCCGGCTGTAATTCGCATTGAGGCCATCACGATTCTGCTCGCCGTTGATCTCGTTGTGCTTGTCCTGAAACGAGACCAGATCGGCGAGCGTGAAACCATCATGCGCCGTGATGAAGTTAATCCCTGCCTGCGGTCGTCGACGACTATGGCGGAACTGTCGGCTTGAGCCGGCGAGCCGGTCCGCCAGGGACCCAGCGCTGGCCGATCCGCCTAGCCAGAAGCGGCGAAGATCGTCACGGAAGCCGTCATTCCACTCACTCCAACCGGGCGGGAAACCACCGACATGGTAACCGTTGGCGCCCACATCCCAGGGCTCGGCGATCAGCTTTACGTCCTGAAGAAGGGGGTCCTGACGGATAGCGTCCAGCAACCCCGCGCCCGCATTGAAATCGTCGGGTTCCCGCGCGAGGACAGTCGCGAGGTCAAAGCGAAAGCCATCGACATGATATTCGCGACGCCACCAGCGCAATGAATCCATAATCAGCTGGACCACACGTGGATGGCGGCAGTCGAGCGCGTTGCCGGTTCCGGTCGGGTTCTCGTACTGACTTGGGTCGCCAGGATGGAGACGGTAATAGCTGGCATTGTCGATGCCGCGAAAACTCAAGGTAGGACCGGCGCGATCGCCTTCGCCGGTATGATTGAAGACGACGTCGAGAATGACCTCGATCCCGGCGGCGTGGAGTGCTTTGATCGCGGTCTTGAGCTCACGCCTCGGATCGGCGGCGCCATAGCGGGGATCGGGCAGGAAAAAGCCGAGGCTGTTATAGCCCCAATAGTTCGTCTGGCCCCGTTGGCGCAGGAAAGGCTCGTCGACCAGCCCCATCAATGGCAACAGTTCGATTGCGGTAACGCCGAGCCTGTTCAGATGATCGGTGAGCGCAGCCGCGCCCAAGCCAAGGTAGCCCCCGCGATCAGCCCGCGCTATTGCCGGATGACGGCAAGTCAGGCCCTTGAGATGGGCTTCGTACAGGATCGTTTCCGACCAGGGCGTGCGCGGCGGGTGATCGCTGCCCCAGTCGAAATCGTCCGACCCGATCACCACCGCCTTGACCATCGATGGGCCGGTATCACGGGAGTCAAAACCCGGTTCTTCGCCATCTACCCCAAGCTGATGACCGTCGCGGGGGTCGATCGGGCCGAAAGCTTTCGACCAGGCTTTGGCATAAGGGTCGAGCAGCAGCTTGTTTGCGTTGAAGCGCATCCCACGGCGCGGATCGTAGGGCCCATGGACGCGATAGCCGTAAAGCTGACCCAGCGCCAGGCCGGGAAAATAGCCGTGCCAGACCTGATCGGTGCAACCCGACAAGGGCCGGCGCAGGGTCTCCGTCACGCCATCCTCAGCGTATAAACAAAGGTCAACCGCCTCCGCATGAGCCGAAAACAGGGCGAAATTCACACCCTCTCCGTCCCAGGTCGCGCCCAGCGGATAAGGCTTGCCCGGCCCGGCTCGACCGTTCACGAGGGGTTTTCCACTCTTAGCCTAGAGCGGGACTGGATGGACGTTCCAGATCTCCTTGGCATATTCGGCAATCGCCCGATCGCTTGAGAAGGTGCCCATGGACGCCACGTTCAGGATTGCTCGTCGCGCCCATTTATCGGGCTGACGGTAAAGGCTGTCGACCTGATCCTGCGCCTTCACATAGGACGCGAAATCCGCGAGCAACATATAGTGATCACCATGGCGCAACAGCCCATCGATGATCGGCTGAAACCGACTCGGGTCATCTGCGTTGTAAAAATTCGAGCCGATCTGGTTAAGCACGCGGCGCAGCTCAAGATTTTCCTCGTAGATCCGATGCGGGTCATAGCCGCCCGCGCGCATCGCCCGCACCTCGTCCGTCTTGAGGCCGAAGATGAAGATATTCTCAGGCCCGACTTCATCTCGGATCTCGATATTGGCGCCGTCTTCCGTCCCGATCGTGAGTGCCCCGTTGAGCGCCAGCTTCATGTTGCCCGTCCCTGATGCCTCGGTCCCGGCTGTCGAGATTTGCTCGGACAGATCGGCGGCGGGGATCACGATCTCGGCGACGGAGACGTTATAATTTGGCAGGAACACCACCTTGAGCTTGTCGCCGACGCGGGTATCGGCATTGATCTTGGCTGCCACGGAATTGATCAAGTGGATGATCAGCTTCGCCATGAAATAACCCGACGCCGCCTTGCCCGCGAAGATGACCGTGCGCGGCACATGGTTGCCCGTCGGGTCGGCAAGGATTCGCTGATAGCGGGCGATCACGTTGAGCAGGTTGAGCAGCTGTCGCTTGTATTCGTGAATCCGCTTGATCTGCACATCAAACAGCGAGGCAGGATCGACGTTGATCCCGGTTTCGCGGAGAATTCTATTGGCCAGAACCTCCTTGTTCTTGAGTTTGGCAGCGCGGAAGGCGGCGCGGAAATCGGTATCCTCGGCAAACGGCTTCAAGCCTTGCAGTGCATCCAGGTTGCTGCGCCAGTCGAGCCCGATCTTGGTGTCGATCAGGGCCGAGAGCGGGCGGTTGGCCTGATTGAGCCAGCGTCTCGGGGTCACGCCATTCGTCTTGTTGACGAAGCGATCGGGATACATGCGATAGAAATCGGCAAAGATGGTGTCGCACATCAACTGGCTGTGGAGCTTGGATACGCCGTTGATTTTGTGGCTGGCCAGGATAGAGAGATAGGCCATACGGACCCGCCGCTCGCCGCCTTCATCGATGAGCGAGACCCGGCGCGGCAGATCCTGATCATCGGGGAAGTCGCTGCGGACCTTCGCCAGAAAGCGCTCGTTCAACTGCAGGATAATCTCAAGATGGCGCGGCAGGACGCCGCCGAACAGCGGCAGCGGCCACGTCTCCAGCGCCTCGGGCATGAGGGTATGGTTGGTATAGGAGAATATCCGGCTGCACAGGCCCCAGGCGACATCCCAGTCTTGGCCATGAACGTCGATCAGCAACCGCATCAGCTCCGGGACCGCGAGCGCCGGATGGGTGTCGTTCAGGTGGATCGCGACCTTGTCGGCAAGCCCGTTCAAGCCTTCGTGGGTACGAAAGTAGCGGCGAAGGATGTCCTGAAGCGAGGCCGAGCAGAAGAAATATTCCTGACGCAGGCGCAACTCCAGCCCGGCACGCGACGAATCATCGGGATAGAGCACGCGGCTGACGTTTTCAGAGCGGTTCTTGTCTTCGACGGCGCGGGAATAATCGCCCTGATTAAACAGCGACATTTCCATTTCCTGGGTCGCCTTGGCCGACCACAGGCGAAGCGTGTTCACACCCTTGGTATTGAAGCCTGGGATCAGCATGTCGTAGGCCATCGCCTTGACGTCATCGGTATCGACCCAGAGCACACGCTCACCGACATGCTCGACCCGGCCGCCGAATTTGACCGTATAGATGACCTCCGGGCGTGGAAGCTCCCACGGGAAACCCTCGATCAGCCAGTTATCCGGTTGCTCGATCTGGCGGCCATCGACGATACGCTGCGCAAACATCCCGTATTCATAGCGAATGCCATAGCCGAAACCCGGCAGGTCGAGGGTTGCCATGCTGTCGAGAAAGCAGGCGGCAAGACGACCAAGGCCGCCATTGCCCAACGCCGGATCATGCTCGTGGCGGCCAAGCTCATCCAGATCAAGTTTGCCATCGACGGCACCAAGCGCCGCCTTGAAGGAATCGTAGTGACCGGTGGCAAGCAACGAATTGGTCAACGCGCGACCAATCAGGAACTCCATCGACATATAGTAAACGCGTTTGACGTCGGCCTCGTAGGCGCTGCTTCTCATGCTGATCCAGCGATCGAGAAGCTTGTCGCGTGCGACCGAACACAGCGCGCTCAACCACTCGCGTTGGCTCGCCCTGGCGACATCGGAGCCGACACCATAGAGAAGCCGGCGAATGAGTTGATCCTCGAGCGGGCTATCGTCAACCGGAACCGGCGTGCCGGCGATCTTCTTGCGCTCTACAGGAGAATTAGACATGCAGGATCTCGTCGGTAAGAGGACGGCACCGGGTTTCGAAATATAGATGCCATATGGCACTCAGGAAGTCTTCCAGTCTGCACCTGCAACCCTTTGCGATTAGCTGTTCTTGCGTGTAGCGATCGATTGGTAGAGTTCATGATATTTCTCCGCCGCGCGCGACCAGAGAAAATGAGTGGCCATGGCATTACGCTGGACCTGACGCCAGCGGCGTTGATCCCCAAACAACGCCGCCGCACGGCCGATCGCGGCGGTGAGCGCCTCTGTCGTCGAAGGCAGATAGGCAAATCCGGTGCCGAGCGTCAGTCCAGCACTGTCGACGTCAATCACCGTATCCACCAACCCGCCGGTCTGATGGACCACTGGCGGCGTGCCGTAATGCAGCGCATAAAGCTGTGTCAGTCCGCAGGGCTCGAAGCGTGACGGCATCAGCAAGGCGTCGGCACCGGCGATCACGCGATGTGCCTGTGCCTCGCTGAAGACGAAATGGGCACCGACCTTGCCAGGATTGGCGTCGACCGCGGCGCGAAAGGCAGATTCAAGACTCCTATCCCCCTCGCCGAGAACGATCAGGCGGCCATCAAGGGCGACGATGTCCGGAATCGCCTCAAGCACCAGATCGAGTCCCTTTTGGTGCGTAAGACGGCTGACCACGCAGAAGAGCGGGCCATCGCCCAGGGTGACGCCATATTCGCTGGCAACCGCCTTTCGGCATTCGGTCTTGCCCGAAAGCCTATTGCGATTGTAGGGAGCAGCGAGGTGGGGATCGTGTGAGGGATCCCATTCCTTCTCATCGACCCCGTTGAGGATCCCCACGAGATCGTTCCCGCGCGCCATCACCACACCTTCGAGACCGTAACCGTAGTCGTATGTCGTGATATCGCGGGCGTAAGTGGGGCTAACGGTGGTGACCCGGTCGGCAAGGACCAGCCCCGCTTTCATGAACGAAACCAGCCCCCAGAATTCAAGACCATCCTGAGTAAAGGCTTCCGGCGGTAGGCATAGTGATGCAAAGACATCCGCTGGAAAAAGGCCCTGGTAGGCAAGATTGTGAATCGTGAAGACGGTGCGCGGTGGCGGAAGGCTGTCTCCGGCGAAGCGCACATAGGCCGGGGCAAGTGCCGTATGCCAGTCATGGGCATGAAGGATATCGGCGTGCCATCGTCGGTCGAGGACACCGCGCGCCAGTTGCGCCGCCACCCAGCTGAGCAGGGCGAAGCGCGACGCATTGTCGGGCCAATTACGCCCCTCGGCATCGACATAGGGACTGCCCGGTCGATCGAAGCGGTCAGGAGCATCAACGACGTAGACCCAAATACCCCGCTCCGAGAACCTTCCCTTCAAAATCCGGACCCCCGCTGACCCCACAATGGGGCCGACCCAGATCGAGTCGATCGGTTCTATCAGGGCGGCCCGCACGGCGGGAAAACCGGGAAGCACGAGACGGACATCCATGCCGGCACGTCGTTGCGCCAGGGGCAAAGCCGCCATAACGTCGCCCAGCCCACCAGTCTTGACCTGGGGAAAATGTTCGGCCGCCACATGAAGAACGCGCAACGGCAACATGCCGGATCGAACCCCTGTCTTCGAGTTTCTTTGTCCGCGCCGTTCAGCGACGACATTCCTCGTGAGATTAGACCCCAATCAGATCAGGGACGTAAGTCCATTTTGCCGCAGCGCGAGGGTATATCGCAATAAAATGCTGCAACCGCGAAGGATCAATCTGGGCGCCAGCTCGGCTTTCGCTTTTCCAGGAATGCCTGAACACCCTCTACAGCACACTCTGCCATCATGTTGGTGGCAATCGTCTGCGTCGCGTCCTGATAGGCAGGCTCGATTGCCGTTTCGATCTGCCGATAGAACAGACCCTTGCCCATGGCGATCGCCTGGCGCGGTTTGACAACGATGCTGGCGATCAGACGATCTACCTCGGCCTCGAGATTCGCCGGTTCGGCGATTCGGTTGATCAAGCCCTTTTCCAAGGCTTGCGCCGCCGAGACAAAATCACCGGTGACCAGCATCTCGAAAGCAGCCTTGCGGGGGACATTGCGCGACAGCGCCACGCCTGGGGTGCTGCAGAACAGGCCGAAATTGACGCCGCTGACGGCAAAGCGGGCGTCGCTGGCTGCCACGGCAAGGTCGCACATCGCCACCAACTGACATCCGGCCGCCGTGGCGATGCCATGTACCTGCGCAATCACCGGCACGGGAAGACGCTGGATGCTCATCATCATCCGCGAGCACTGTGCGAACAATGATTGATAATAATCGAGCGAGGGCGTCGCCCGCATCTCGCGCAAGTCATGCCCGGCGCAAAAGGCACGCCCCGCAGCCCGGATCACGACAACCCGAGCCGATTCATCGAGGGCAATCTCGTCGAACGCCGTCTGCAACGCGGTCAGCATCGCCTCGGACAAGGCGTTGAAGGCGTTTGGGCGGTTAAGAGTCAAGGTGACGACGCCGCGCGCATCGCGGTCGATGAGCAGGATTGCGTCCTCTTCAGCGATGGCGAGATTGGTTTGGGTCATGTCATTGGCTCCCTTTAGGGGCGATCTTGCCGCGCATTGCTGCTGCGGGGGACGACGAGGCTGAAATCATCATAGCGCAAATCAGGATGGAACAGAATCGATCAAATTCTCGGCGCCCCCCACCCTTGACACAGTCCAACCTCACCCCTATGTCTCTGGCACTCGTCGGAGGCGAGTGCTAACAGTGCCGTCTCCACGGCAATTTTTGACCAATTTTTAGGGAGCGAACCATGCAGTTCCGTCCTTTGCATGACCGCGTCGTTGTACGTCGCATCGAGCAGGAAGAGAAGACCAAGGGGGGCATCATCATCCCCGACACCGCCAAGGAAAAGCCGCAGGAAGGCGAGATCCTCGCTGTCGGTCCGGGCGTCCGTGACGATCAGGGCCGCGTCCACGCGCTCGACGTCAAGGTCGGCGACCGCGTTCTTTTCGGCAAGTGGTCGGGCACCGAAATCAAGCTCGATGGCTCCGAGTTCCTGGTCATGAAGGAAAGCGACATCGTCGGCGTCATCACCAAGTAGTGGTGACGGCTAAGGACGATTTCGGCGTGTTCCGCTGACCTGACCATCTCTTTCAAATAGGAAATCCTCATATGGCTGCCAAAGAAGTCAAGTTTTCCGCCGATGCGCGCGAGAAGATGCTGCGCGGCGTCGACATCCTCGCCAACGCCGTCAAGGTGACGCTCGGCCCCAAGGGCCGCAACGTCGTTATCGACAAGTCGTTCGGCGCACCTCGGATCACCAAGGACGGTGTCACCGTCGCCAAGGAGATCGAGCTTTCCGACAAGTTCGAGAACATGGGCGCCCAGATGGTGCGCGAAGTGGCCTCGAAGACCAACGAC
>CAIXXC010000245.1 GCA_903923205.1 uncultured Rhodospirillales bacterium
GCCCAAGCCCTGCTCGACGCCGTCGAACGGCAGCGTGCACCCCGCCAGGACAACACAACTGTGCAGGTAATCCACGCCGTTCCATCAACGCGACGCGCCAGTGCGGGCCACGCGCGGGGACCGAAGGCCGTACCAAGAACTAAACGCGGGACGAACTGGATCAAGATTACCCTTGTCTGCGGACTCAGCGGTGTGCTGTTAGGCTTGGCCGTAGGTACGTTTTGGTTTCTGACTGACGCCGCAAAGTCGCCTTCCACACACAAGGCCGCACCATCGCTGCTAAACCGCCTGCGACCTGTATTGCCGGCCTGGACACAGGACAGCACCAAGCCCGAACCCGGATTTGAAAGTGCAGATGGCAAGACCGAAACGCGAAACACCAAACAAAGTGGAGTGCCGGGTCCTGCGCCATCGTTGCCGACAAAGCCAGAACCAGCCCCAGTACCAAAACCTTCAGGTACCGTAGGCGCAAAGCCGTCTGGCAAGAGTGTCGACAGTGGGCAATGATCCAAGGGTCCTTCCGACCGGAGCTCGCCTTGGCGATTACACGATCGAAGGCCTGCTCGGGCAGGGTGGCTTTGGCATCACGTATATTGCACGTCTGATTGACGCATCGACGGACGCACGGTCCTTTGCCATAAAGGAATTTTTTCCCCGCGAAATCGCCTTTCGCGACCGGGATGGCATGATCGGCGCGACCGGTAATGAGGATGAAAGGGAAACTTTCACCTGGGCGCTAGATCGGTTCCGGGAGGAGTCGCGCACGCTTGCAAAGCTAAATCACCCCAATGTCGTGGCGATCACCCGTTATTTTTCTGCCAACGGCACGGCCTGTCTGGTCATGCCCTATTACGAGGGCGAAGCGCTGGATCGGATCCTCAAACAGCGCGGCCGCCTCAGCCCAAGTGAATTCGAACGGATTTTTCAAAGTCTTATCGATGCGCTCGAATACCTCCACCGCGAAGGCGTGATGCATCGCGACATCAAGCCGGCCAACATTTTCATCACTCGCGACGGCAGCCCGGTCTTGCTCGATTTTGGGACAGCTCGCTATGCGTTGGGCGAACACAGCCGCAGCGTGACCTCGATTATTACGCCGGGCTATGCCGCCTTCGAGCAATATTCAACGCGTGGCAGCCAGCAAGGGCCCTGGTCTGACATCTATGGTTTGTCAGCAACGATATATCATGCGGTGTCCGGCCAGCGACCGCCCGAAGCCTTTGAGCGCAATCTGGACGATTCACTGGTCCCGTTGACCCGTTTGGCCGGGCCCGACTTTGCGCGCATGAGCAACCTTCTCACCATGATTGATGCCGGCCTTGCGGTCAGGCCGGAACAGCGGCCACGGACGGTATCGCAGTGGCGCCAGTCGGCTGCATCGGCAACCCGAACTCCACCATCACCTCGTTCCGGCACTGGCAGGTTAGTCGCAATGGTAGCAGCAGGCGCCATTGGCGCGGCGGTCCTCCTGCGGGTTCTGAACTCCGTCTGGGGTGGATCCACCGCCCTTCCGACACCAGGGCCATCCGCCGCCCAAGTTACACCCGCATTGGTTGAAGTGCCGGCCACGCCGAGGGTCGCGCCTACCGATCCATCAACCCCATCTCCGTCATTTGTCGCTCCAACGGCGCAAAACAGCGACAGCGCCGCCATGCTCGATTTGCTGAAGGGTTATTTCGCGGCTGGATCGGCCAACAATCTTGATGCGCTCATGGCTCAATATGCTGATACCGTACAATATTACGGAAAAAATGCTTCCAAAGCGCTCATTTACCAGGAGAAGGCGCGCTACATCCAACGCTGGCCAGACCGCAGTTATGTCGTAACTCCGAACAGTTTTACCTATGTCTGTCAGAGCGATGGATCCTGCGTGACCAGGGCAATTGTCGAATGGACCGCACGCAATTCGGGCGCGGGGCGCGCTGCCGCAGGCCAAGCTGAAGTGGAAATTGGCTTTGAGAACGGACTGGTGACCCTGGAGAACAGCCGGGTCATCGCGCGCCAGCATTGAATATCGAAGAACGGGGGAAAGACATGCAGCTTAACGCCAAGCAAAAATCTGATTGGCAAGAAGTGAATCCGGCTGCGGTGAACCAAGCCACCGGATTGGTCAGGCAATGAGCACCGATACGCGCGCCCTACCGCCGGGGACGGTCCTGCTCGATTACACGATCGAGCGGGTCCTCGGCTTCGGCGGCTTTGGCATCACTTATCTCGCCGCATGCGCACGAACCAGTTGTAAATTGGCAAGCAGTGGCACGTGCAGCAATAACCCGTGCAAGGTCGCGATCAAAGAGTATTTCCCGCGCGAATTTGCCTATCGGGGGCAGGGCGAAACGGTGCAGCCAAGCGGTGGAGACGACGCGCAAGAGACATTTGCCTGGGGCCTCGAACGTTTTCGGGAGGAGGCCACCACGCTCGCGCAACTTGACTATGCAAACGTGGTTGAGATCAAGCGCTTCTTCTCGGCAAATGGCACCGCCTATCTGGTTATGCCATTCTACGAGGGCCAAACGCTCAAGCAGATCGTCGATTCAAGCGGCCCCCTGCCTCCTGACAGGTTTGAGGCAGTGTTCCGCAAATTGCTGCATGCTCTTGAACAAGTCCACGGGCACAAGTTGATGCACCGCGACATCAAGCC
>CAIXXC010000246.1 GCA_903923205.1 uncultured Rhodospirillales bacterium
CGGCGGCGGGGCAGATTGCCCCGAAGATATAGGCCGACCGGGTCCGCTGATCGCGCAGCGCCACAGGCCGCGTTCCGCGTTTCGCCCATCGCCGCGTGATCTGGTTCTTCTGGCCAATCCGGGCTTCGTCCTGCCACCAGATCTCTATGCGCTTGCCCTGCGCCGTGGCGGCAATTTCCGCCAGGCGGGAAGGGAAGTTTTTTTAAATTCCTCAAGCACCTCCGGCTTTTGATCGTGATGACGCGGTCGGGCCGAGAGCTTGCGGTATTTCAACCTGCGCAGGGTATAGCTGAGGGTCTGCTTGCTGATCGAGACCCCGAACGTCTCGAAAATCCATTGCCCCAGATCGACCAAGCGCCAACGGACGACGCCATGAATGGCTGGCGTCGGACCCGCTTCGACAATCTCCACAAGGGCCTGGAGCTGGGCCGGATTGAGAAGCGGCCGTTGGCCCGGCGCCTTGCGGTCAATCAACCCGTCGGGACCTCCGGCGTTGAATGCCAGAACCCAGTCGCGCACAGTCTGCAGCCCGACCCCGCCAATTTTCGCCGCCTCGCTTCTCGTGCCGCCATCGTAAATCACCGCAAGCGACAGCAGGCGACGGGTCTGGTCGGCATCCCGCGACGCTTTGGCAAAAGCCCGAAGCCGGGCCGAATCAAAATCCTCACGCAATCCAATCGCAGCAGCCATGGCAAACTCCAACAGGTTTGCCACGGTGAATCACGACAGCCATAACGACGCAACACCAAAGTGAGTCTCGATCAGCCGGAACTGGTATAAGGCCAATCGATTGCGACAAAAGTACCGCCGTCGCGGCAAACACGATAGTGATCGTCCAGGCAATGGCGAAGGCGACCGCGCGATGACCGGTTAAGTAATCCGTCATTGTCTTTCAGGCATCCTCTACAGGCGAGGTTTTCAGGTCTCAGCCTTGATAAGGCCTACATCTCCGCCGTGCGAGTCAGAACAATGCGAAACCGGAATAGGAAAATGTCCCCTCGCCTTGTTCGCGCAATTGGCAATAGGATTTCCGGCCTGAAGGATGATATCTGCTGAAACCAAGCGGGGTAGGGTACCCGTGCAGCTAACGTGTGATTCGAGGCATCGGGCGGTGGTACAAGGTCTATTGGGCTTCGAAATGAGGAGACTGGAATGTCAAAGCAAGTCGTGCAGTCGCGACTGACGGTGCCGGAAATTCGGGCTCGCAAGGGCCGGGAAAAGATTGTCTGCTTGACAGCCTATACCGCGCCAATCGCTGCCATTCTCGACCCCATCGTCGATCTCCTGCTCGTTGGTGATTCGCTTGGAATGGTGATCCATGGCCTCACATCGACGGTGGGCGTTACGCTTGAGATGATGATCCTGCATGGTCAGGCGGTCATGCGCGGGTCCCAGCGTGCCCTCGTCGTCGTGGATCTGCCTTTTGGTTCCTATGAGGAATCCCCGCAGCAGGCGTTCCGCTCCGCGACGGAGATTATGGCGAAGACGGGCTGCCAGGCCGTGAAGATCGAGGCATTCGAAGGCGTTGATGCGACGATCGCTTTTTTGACGCAGCGCGGGATACCCGTGATGGGTCACGTCGGCTTGCGCCCGCAGGCGGTCAATGTCGATGGCGGCTTCCGCGCCAAGGGGCGCACTCTTATCGAGCGCGACCGCGTCATCGCCGAGGCGCAGGCGGCGGAACAGGCTGGCGCCTTTGCGATCGTCGTCGAAGGCGTAGCCCCGGATCTCGCTGATGAGATCACGGCTATGGTCAAAATCCCGACAATCGGGATCGGTGCATCGCCGCAGTGCGATGGCC
>CAIXXC010000247.1 GCA_903923205.1 uncultured Rhodospirillales bacterium
CTGACTATCGATTCTGGAGAACGAGAAATTCGGATGCTGCAATGCATCATGAATATTCGACAAGGTACCTCTAACGAGATTGTCGATCCCTAGTACCCGATGCCCATCCGCCAACAACATGTCACATAGATGGCTGCCAATGAACCCTGCCGCGCCTGTGACTATAGTTAGAGGAATTCGCGTCACTCAACCTATCCTTGAAGAAACACCATGCAGTCTCTTAACAAAATAGTCAATTATTTGCTAAGCGCAAATGGATGAGGAACCTAACAACGCTTCAGGTAGGCGTCAACCGCTCAGATGATTTTATGAACAGATTCATCTCGCGCCTGCGAGATAAGTCCGTGGACCGCTTCAGCCGGCTTAGAGGGCGCCCGTCGCCTTCGCCCTATTCAAGCGCCCTCGCGCGATCTTGTATCTGGATTGGTCAGTGTCCCCAAAACCGAAATACTAGTTGCAATGCAGCTTAGCCGCGTTCTATCACGCTGCGGGACGTTGGGAGAGGTGGTATAGTGCCGTTGAGTGTGCTGCTGTCATCGTTTTATCGATCAAATGGGGTCCCCAAAAAGTGTTGAAATATAGGACTCCCGCAGTACGCGGTCTCTGGCGGCAAGGTGCGCTCGTTCATGTTGCGCTTGTGTCGCTCGTCTCGCTTGCTAGCTGTTCGAGCCTGCCCAATTCAGGTCCTACCGCCGCCGAAATCACCGATAGTGCCGCGGACAAAGACAAAAATCTCATCGGCTTCAAGGTCATCGATGTCTCGCCCAAGATCGTCGACGTGCTGAGCAGTCAAGCAGCCCCAACCATTGCGGCGCGGCTTGGGACGCAGCCTGCCACGACGATCAGTCGGATTGGTGTTGGCGACGCTCTCTCGGTCTCCGTTTTTTCGGTTTTTGGGGCCGGCATGATGTCTCCCTCTAAAAGCGCAGATGGCGGTCTCGGGGGGACGGGGTCCGGACAGATATCGAATATCCCGCCACTAACGGTCGATGAAGCTGGCATGATTGGGATGCCGTTCGCCGGACAGATCAAAGTCCTTGGCAAGAGCCCCGAAGAGGTATCAAGCGAGATCGTGGCGCGTCTCAACGGTCAAATCTACCAGCCCCAAGTCGTTGTCAACGTGACCCGCAATATCGCCAATACTGTGGTCGTCGCAGGAGATATAAAATTACCGGGTAGATATCCGGTTCTCTTCCCAGAAGAGCGTCTGCTTGACGTCATCGCTCAGGCTGGCGGACCGACGCATACGGATCACGATACATGGGTGCGGGTAAGCCGGGGCGAGCAGACCGAACGCGTTCTGCTGGAGGCGATCGATAGCGATCCCAAGGACAATGTGCCGGTCCATCCTGGAGATCATATCCAGATCTCGTTTGAACCGAGGACATTTTTGGCCTTTGGAGCCTCAGATCGAATAACTCAATTTCCCTTTGAAGGCGGGAAAATGTCCCTAGCGGAAGCTATTGCGCGGATCGGGGGCCCATCGGACCTCCGTGCCGACCCAACTGCTATATTCTTGTTCCGCTGGGAATCATCTCTTGTCGCTTCGCAAATCGGGCTTGATATGCGTCCAGACATGACGCCAGTTCTCTATCGCGTTGATATGATGAACCCAAGTAGTTATTTCGAATTGTCGAAGTTTCCAATGAGAGACAAAGACATTATTTACGTGGCGAATTCTGGTTCTAACAAAGTGTATAAGGTCTTAGGGATCATCAATAGTGCATTCGGGCCGGTCGGAAACGCCAAGTCCGCGACTAACTAAGCGGAATGATAGGCTTACTTTTGCATGATTAATTTTGATGGAGAAGATAAGCGGTACTTTATGGTTTGATCGCGACCGGCTTATGCGGTGGATAACAGGATGGTGAGGGTTATGCGTCGGGTCTATGGCCGCTTTCGCCGCTCAAATTCGGTGCAACTTGACCCCACCGTCTGTCTATCAAATGGCACGAGGTTGCTTTGCCATCTAGCCGCGCAGCAAGGGATCGCCGCATTATAGTCTGCGACGATTGGTGCAGGTCGCTACTGCCCTGCGAACGCGCACTTGAGGTTCTCGACGGTCTACGACCTTCCTTGTTTTGTCGCTTTGGGCCGTTTTAGGGGAGTCGTTATCTGGCTATGCAAGAGAGAAAAGTGGCGTTGATCTCAGGCATCACCGGGCAGGATGGTGCCTATCTGGCGCGTTTGCTGCTTGGAAAGGGTTACATCGTCCACGGGATCAGGCGTCGATCCTCTTCTTTCAATACCGCGCGGGTCGACGATCTCTATCGCGATTTTCACGAAGACGGGGTGCGTTTATTTCTGCACTACGGCGACATGACCGACGCAACCAATATTATTCGCATCATTCAGGACGTACAGCCGACGGAGATCTATAATTTAGCCGCGCAGAGCCATGTTCATGTCAGCTTCGATACCCCCGAATATACCGCGAACGCCGACGCCACCGGGGTCTTGAGGATGCTTGAAGCCATTCGCATCTTGAAGATGTGTGATCGAGTCCGATTCTATCAGGCCTCGACATCGGAATTATACGGCAAGGTTCAGGAAACGCCGCAGAAAGAAACGACACCATTCTATCCGCGCAGTCCGTACGCGATCGCGAAGCTCTATGGCTACTGGATTACGGTCAACTACCGCGAAGCATATGGCATGCACGCGTCAAATGGCATTCTTTTCAACCATGAAGGACCGACACGGGGCGAAACCTTCGTCACTCGCAAGATCACGAGGGCGGTCGCGGCGATCCACCTCAATATGCAAAAGTGCCTCTACCTAGGTAATCTCGACGCGAAACGCGACTGGGGCCACGCGCGGGATTATGTCGAGGGGATGTGGCGGATCGTCCAACAAGACATCCCCGACGATTACGTTCTAGCAACCGGGGAAACGCATTCTGTGCGCGAATTTGTGGAACTCGCGTTCGGCGAAGTCGGTCGTCAAATTACCTGGACGGGAAGCGGTGTCGAGGAACTGGGCCTTGATGCGTTGAGCGGCGAAGTGATCGTCCGCGTTGATCCTCGTTATTTCCGTCCCACCGAGGTCGACCTCCTGATCGGTGACGCCACGAAGGCCCGAGAAAAGCTGGGATGGGTGCATACGACACCCTTTTATCAGTTGGTCACCGAAATGGTAGCCTCGGACCTGAAACTGGTTGCAGGCGAAGCGACCACGCGCGGTCACACCTAAGAGTGACCTGGTTCGGTCAGCTTTTTGTCGTTTTCTCGGATGTTGAGTTGGCGCGGGCAATGAGATTGCTGGAGGATTGTCCCGCAGTCAGATCGGCGAGCAAGACATGTCCACCGCCGGCGATAACTTCGGCGGCACCGACGACCGTCTCGACCGTATAGTCAGCGCCCTTGATCAATACATCAGGCATCAGCGTTGAAATGACACTGAGAGGGGTATCCTGATCGAACAGGATGACCAAATCGACGGCAGCAAGTGCGCCAATGACCCGGGCACGTCCGGTTTCGTTCTGGACTGGCCGACTTTCGCCCTTCAGGCGACGCACCGATGCATCGGTATTAACAGCGACGATCAGGCGATCTGACGCTGCGGCGGCTTGTTCCAGCAACGAAATATGACCGGGGTGTAGCAGGTCGAAGCAGCCGTTGGTGAAGCCTACTTTCAGGCCTTGGCGACGCCAGGACTCGCGGAGTTGCCTCGCCCTTTCAAGATCGACCAAGGCCCCTTTTTGTGGTGTTTCCGGATGGCTGTCATGGATTATGGCAGCGCGCAATTCATCGGCCGAGACAACGGCCGTCCCGATCTTCGCGACCACGATACCGGCCGCGTGATTCGCCAGTCGCATCACCTCGCCCATCGGTAGGCCGGCGGCGATGCCAAGTGCCAAAGTGGCGACCACCGTGTCACCAGCGCCAGACACGTCGTAGACGGCTCTGGCAAAGGTTGGGAGGTGCAACGGTTCCATCCCATCAGAGAAATACGACATGCCCTGAGCCGAGCGCGTGAGGATTACCGCAGCGCGTGTCCGAGCAATTACGGCGGCTGATGCCTGTTCAGCTTCGCTATCTGTCTCGCAGGCGAGCCCGGTTGCCAACGTCAGCTCCGCGCGGTTTGGAGTAATGTAGTCGGCGCCAGCGTAGACCTCGATATCATTCCTCTTTGGATCAACAATTGTCTGCTTGCCCGCGCGGCGAGCGGCATCGATCAATGCGCGAAGCACACTGGTCGACAAGGTGCCTTTGCCATAATCAGACAGGACGACGACATCTGCCCAATCAATAGCCGCGAGGCTCCCTCGGATGATCATGTCGACAATAGCCTCGGGCAGCGGTGTCCTGTCTTCGCGGTCGACACGCACAATCTGCTGACGCTCTCCAATAATTCTGGTTTTGACGATTGTGGGCCTGCTTGCAACTGCTGTAATCGTCGACCGATCGATCGCCCCGGTCTTGTCCAACAGGGCATTCAGACTGTCTGCGTCCCGATCCTCGCCGATCAGCCCGACCAGCCTCACATTTCCACCAAGGCCAGCGATGTTCGCCGCGACGTTTGCGGCCCCGCCGGGGGAGTGGTGTTCCTTCTCCAGATGTACGATCGGCACCGGCGCTTCCGGTGATATCCGAGATACCGCACCCGAAATATAGGCATCGAGCATGATGTCGCCGATAACCGCGATTTTGCGGTCACTGAAGTCGAAAGGCATGATATTTCCCTGATCGGTCGCTGTCAGCGTGGCTAGTTCCATAGCCCGGATCGTGAATTGATTCCATCCCGTTGGGCCGCTGGCGCCGCGATACCGAACCGCGTTTGAAAGTGTCAAAACTGATGAGTTCCGGACTGGAGAAGACTATTGCCGATGCGCGGACCTGGCTCGTTGAGACTGCCCTGCCTTTTTGGTTGGAGACGGGGTTTGATGCGTCGCGCAGGCTCTTTCATGAACGCCTCGATCTTGATGGCAGACCGATCGAGACGTTGGCCCGTCGGCTCATGGTTCAGTCCCGCCAGATTTATGTATTCGCGCACGCGAGTGTTTTAGGCTGGTGCGACGCACGCGATATCGTCTCTGCGGCATTTTCCAACATGGTCGCGGGGTATTTCGAACCTGATGGAAGGGCAGGCTGGATATTCAGCCTTCAACCAGGTGGAAAAATCGCTGATGGACGACGGGATCTTTATACGCATAGCTTTGTCTTGCTCGCATGTGCCTGGGTCTTTCGACTAACCGGTAACGCCTTCGCGATAGAGATCGCAGACCGGACGCTCGTCATCCTTGATCGTGAATTCCCGGCTGTTTCAGGGGGCTATCGCGACGACGCTGCGGGCCCCGACGCAACGCTGCGGCAGAATCCCCATATGCATCTGTTCGAATCACTGCTCGCCCTTTTTGAGGTAACGGGGGTGCCGGAATATCTGCAACGCGCTGACCGAATTCGCGCGCTCCTGCAACGCTTCTTCATACCAGGGCCTGATATTCTCGCTGAGTATTTCGACGCAAATTGGAAGCCGAATGGCCTCAAAGGACAGGACGCCTCAGCAGTCCTGTGGGAACCCGGCCATCACTGCGAGTGGGTTTGGTTGCTTGATCGGTACGCAACATATCGTCAACGGGGCGCCGATCCGATTGCCGCTGCATTGTATGATCGAGCTTACAAGGACGGTATCAGCAAGGAAGGGACCATCGCTGATGAGATGAATGGCGGGGGTGGGATAATCAAACCCACGCATCGAGCCTGGCCCCTGACAGAAGCGATTAAGGCCAATGTTGTCCGGTATCATGCCGGCGACGCGAACGCTGCGGTGCGCATGAAGGCAGCGATGACGACGTTATGTCGCCATTTCCTTCGACACAATGGCACGTGGATGGATCAATTCGACGGATCATGGAAGCCGATGATCGACTATGTTCCAGCCAGTACCCTTTACCACATCTTTTTGGCGATCGCAGAAGCAGAGTCTACTTTTTCTCAGGCCTAAATGCCGGGGCTGCTGTCCTGCCTAGGACGGGACGGAGGGACCCTGGCAAGCCGCAATGGCGCAAACACGCTAGGATAAGTACCTCCCGTTCCCCCGTCCTTGGGGGTTTCGTCCAACAGCATGATGGCCGCGCCCATTTGGCAACTGCTTGAGGTCAAGCCAAGCATGAACCACAATATAATTGTCGGCAGAGGATAGCCCTCGGCGTTGGCGAGCAGCGTGCCAATATTGCCCGCGTTCAGTTCGATCAAACCAAACGTAAAGACGCCGGCAAAGGCAAACCCGATAATTGCGTGTATCGTGAGAAAGCGAACGAGTTGGGGCAACTGCATTTTCATTGTCGCGTGAATTCCAGTGAAGCGGTTAACCGAAACCAGGATAAATAAGTGATGTAGGTGTGAAAAACGCAAGGTGGTCGGCCGCAAAACCCAGCTTATATTATTAATACAAAACAGAAATGTTAAATATTTTCTATTCCAAGCAGTCGTTTCGAAAAAAGCTTGTGGCACTGCCAGGCTTCGGCGCACATTGAAAGCGTACGAGTCGTGCATCTTGACGTTCGAGCAAAAGCGCCAATTTGATTGTGGCGTGCTGTCCGTTAAGGGTCGCGAGAGCCGGGGAAGTACCCGGTGTGGAGGAAGAGATGGGGCGGAATACGAAGCGTGTCGAGCTTACGGCCATCGACGGCGTGTGGCAGCAATTGCGTTTGGAGGCGGAAGCAGCGGCGGCAGAAGAGCCGACCCTTGCGAGCCTGCTGCATTGCGCGATCCTGAGTCAGGGTACGATGGCGGATGCGTTGGCGAACCGACTGGCCCGCCGCCTCGGTGGCGCCGATCTCGATCCATTGATGATCCGTGAATTTTGTATCGAAGCTTTTGGCGACGATCCGGAAATTCTTGATGCGTTCGACCGTGACATGCGCGCAGTGCGAGAGCGTGATCCTGCGTGCACGTCCTATTTGCAGCCGTTTTTGTATTTCAAGGGCTTTGCCGCGTTGCAGGCCCATCGGGTCGCCCATTGGCTCTGGCACAAAAACCGGCATGCACTCGCGTTCCACCTTCAAAGCCTCGTGTCGGAGATCTTTCAGGTCGATATCCATCCGGCTGCGGTGCTTGGCAAAGGGCTGTTCCTTGATCACGCAACCGGCGTAGTGATCGGCGAGACCTGCGTTGTTGGCGATGACGTGTCCATACTGCAGAACGTGACACTTGGTGGCACCGGCAAGCAGCGTGGTGATCGTCACCCGAAGATCGGTCGGGGTGTGTTGATCAGTGTGGGTGCAAAGATCCTTGGCAATATCAAGGTGGGCGATGATGCACGTATCGCCGCCGGTTCGGTCGTGCTGCACGATGTCCCGAAAGGGGCAACGGTCGCTGGGGTGCCGGCCAAGGTGATACGCGGACCCGTCGCCGCTCACCCGTCAATGAGCATGGATCACTTTCTCGGTGATGGTATCTAGAAGGGCAGCATCTATGCGTCCGGCGTTTATCTGGGCTGCATAGTCTGCGTTTTCTGCGCTTGTCGAGACTGAATCTGGCGATTCGAACCGGTAGTTCTTGACAATTTAGTTATACTCAATGTTAGCCTAAGTCTCGATGTGAGCCGGCCTCCGGATAGGCCGGTCTTATTTGGGTCATGATATGCTCAAAAAGAGCAAAAGTGGGGAAACCATGGTTGCAACTGCACTTCGCCTCGATCCCGACGTCATCGCCCGGACGGCTCCGATCTACGAGCGGGTCAAAGGTGTGATCCCAGCTATCGAGTGGCCCGTCTTTGCCTCGGATATCGACGCAATTCTGCGCCTGAAGAAAGAGCGTAATGCGATCATCCTCGCCCATAACTACCAGACACCTGAGATCTTCCACACCGTTGCGGATATTGTCGGTGACTCGTTGCTCCTTGCGCGTGAAGCGGCGACCGCGGAGGCGGATGTGATCGTCCTTGCCGGCGTTCATTTCATGGCCGAAACGGCGAAGCTGCTTAACCCTGGACGCACCGTGCTGATCCCGGATGCCGAGGCGGGATGTTCTCTCGCTGATTCCATCACCGCCGCCGATATCCGCTTGCTGCGTGAACGCTATCCCGGCGTTCCCGTTGTTACCTATGTTAATACCTCGGCCGAGGTAAAGGCTGAGTCGGATATCTGCTGCACGTCCGGCAACGCCAAGAAGGTGGTCGAGTCCCTGGGTGTGGATCGGGTCATCATGTTGCCAGACGAATACCTGGCGCAGAACATCGCTGCTCAGACCAAGGTCAAGATCATCACATGGAAGGGGCACTGCGAGGTGCATGAGCGGTTCACCGTGGCTGATATCGAAGGCTTCCGGAAGAACAATCCGGGTGTCGTCGTGCTGGCCCATCCGGAATGCCCGCCAGCGGTAATCGCGGCGTCTGATTTTGCGGGTTCGACCGCAGCAATGCAGGGCTATGTTGCCGACCGGCGGCCGGCGCGCGTCGTGATGATCACGGAATGCTCGATGAGCGACAATCTCGCCGCGCTCTACCCGGATGTGGATTTCGTGCGACCTTGCAATCTTTGCCCGCACATGAAGCGGATTACACTGCCGAATATTCGCCGCGCACTTGAGACGCTGACCACCGAGATCGTGATCCCTGACGAAGTCGCCAGCCGTGCGCGTTTGGCGGTTGAGCGCATGATTGCGATCGGGTGAAGCCATGACCCGGTTGGCTCTTGGTGACTTGAATGGTCTGCCGGTCATTGTTGGGACCGGCTTGGCGGGTCTGGCTTGTGCCCTTGCGCTGGCGCCGCAACCCGTTGTCGTCGTTACGAAAGCCGTGCTTGGTGCCGGGTGTTCCAGTGTCTGGGCGCAAGGGGGCATTGCCGCGCCTCTGGGCGTGGACGACACCGTTGCACTCCATGTCGCCGATACCTTGGCTGCCGGCGATGGTCTTTGCGTCCCCGAAGCCGTGGAACGAATAATCGCCGCCGCGCCAGAGGCCATCGCTGCGCTTGAAGAATGGGGTGTGCAATTCGATCGTGAGGCCGATGGCACCTACTGTGCGAGCCTGGAGGCCGCCCATAGCCGGCGTCGGGTGCTCCATGCAGGAGGGGGTGATACGGCAGGAAAAACGATCATGGAGGCGCTTATCGCCCGTGTTCGGGCCACGCCCTCGATTCATGTTCTCGAAGATACCGAGGTCGTCCGACTGATAACACGTGACGGCGTCATTCGCGGGTTGGTAGCGCGAATCGACGGGAAGCCGCTCGTGATTCAAACAGGCCGGGTTGTCCTGGCCACGGGGGGGATTGGCGGGCTGTGGCCGTATAGTACCAACCCATCGGGGGCGATTGGACAGGGTCTTGCTCTTGCTGCAGTTGCCGGTGCCCGCGTCGTTGATGCCGAGTTCGTACAATTCCATCCGACCGCGGTAGACATTGGGCGCGATCCGATGCCACTTGCCAGCGAGGCGTTGCGAGGGGAGGGTGCACGTCTTGTTGACGAGAATGGTGGCCCGATCGTCCGCGACGACGTCCGGGGCGACCTTGCGCCACGCGATGTGGTGGCTCGCGCCGTCTGGCTCCATTGTGCCGCAGGAGGGCGCGCCTTCCTTGATGGTCGCAAAACCATTGGCGCCGCCTTCCCGCAGCGGTTTCCGACGCTCTACGGGGTTTGTATCGACGCCGGCATCGATCCGGTGACCGACCCGATTCCCGTACGCCCGGGCGCCCATTATCATATGGGTGGTATCGCCTCGGATGCGGCTGGCCGCAGCAACGTTGCCGGTCTTTGGGTCTGCGGCGAAGCCGCTGCGACCGGACTTCACGGCGCAAACCGTCTTGCCAGCAATTCGTTACTGGAAGCGGTGGTGACGGGTCGGGCGGTTGCCGCCGATCTTGCCGCCTTGGCACCCGTGGGAAATCGTCCGGCCTTGATGTCGGTGGGCACGGGCGATGATCACGTGGATGATGCGACTGTCACGCAGCGCGTGCGGAAGATCATGGGGCGTCACGTGGGTATCCTGCGCTCCGGCGAGGGCTTGGCCCAGGCCTTGGCATTGTTGAAGCCTGATGCGGAAACAGGGCACAAGGCCGCAATCGCCGCATTATTGATCACGGCCGCTTCATATCTTCGGACTGAAAGCCGTGGCGCGCAGAGCAGGACGGACTATCCGGAGCGAACCGAGAAGGCGGAGCGAACCTCCTTGACCCTCGCCGATGCGCTCGACCTTGCCGGGCGTTGTGTCGTCAACACGCGGATTGCAGCGGGAGTACGGCCATGAGCTTCGACTTACCTCGGCTCCTCATCGAGCCTCTCGTCCGCAATGCCCTTGTCGAGGATCTAGGCCGCAGCGGGGACATTACCTCTGATAGCATCATTCCCGCTGACGATATTTCTACAATGGTGCTTGAGGCTCGCCAGTCCGGAGTGGTCGCCGGCCTTCCTCTCGCGGTTCTTGCATTCGAGCTGGTCGATCCCCGGATTCGGTTGATGATCGAAAAGCCGGATGGGAGTGTCCTCGCGCCCGGCGATATCATTGCCCGCGTCCATGGCCCTTCGCGCGGTATTCTGACGGCGGAGCGGGTCGCCCTGAATTTCATGGGTCATATGTCGGGCATTGCTTCGACAACCGCCGCCATCATGGCGGCCATTCAACCGCATAAGGCCCGTGTCGTTTGCACGCGAAAGACGATGCCAGGCCTTCGCATCGTTCAGAAATACGCGGTAAGGGTCGGTGGTGGCGCCAATCATCGGTTCGGCCTCGATGATGCGATCCTGATCAAGGACAACCATATCGCCGTCGCTGGTGGTGTGCGTGCCGCGGTGGCGCGCGCTCGTCGGGCCATCGGCCATTTGGTCAAGATCGAAGTGGAAGTGGATACCCTAGCGCAGCTGGAGGAATTGATCCCGCTTGAGGTTGACGCCGTCTTGCTCGACAATATGGATCCAGAGACGCTGCGCCAAGCTGTGGAAATGGTTGCGGGTCGCATGACGACCGAGGCATCGGGGCGCGTAACCGCTGCCACTGCGCCCGCGATCGCCGCTTCAGGTGTGGATCTGATCTCGATTGGCTGGCTCACCCATAGTGCGACCGTGCTCGATATCGGGCTGGACTACGCCGGAGCGTGAACGAGACCCCGTCCCATGTATAGCGATGGCGATCTCGATGCCGCAGTGTCCGCCGGCGCGATAACCGCAGATGCTGCCCATTCGTTCCGCATGCATGTCGCGCGGTCTCGCCAATCGGAGGCCGCCGATGAGGAACATTTCAGGCTTCTCACGGGCTTCAACGATATCTTTGTATCGATCGCGGTCGGGCTGATCCTGTTTGCGGTGACGTGGATTGGCCGCGCGACCTCGCCGACCCTGGCTGCTGGTGCGGTCGCCGTTATCAGTTGGGGGCTCGCCGAATTCTTTACCCGGCGGCAGCGGATGGCGTTGCCGAGCATATTACTGCTGCTTGCGTACACCTTTGGAAGCTGGCTCTGCGCGTTCGGGTTCCTCTCCGGCCTCATGGATCACGGCGCGGCCGCGTTGCCATGGGCCACGCAACTCTTGAGTCTGTCGCAATGGCCTGCCGTCGCGGCGGCAGCGATCACCACCGTCATGGTCTACGCTCACTGGCGCCGTTTCAGGGTGCCGATCACGGTCGCCGCCGGCATGGCCGCGATGCTGATGACCGTACTGCTGGCAATTTTCACGGTGGCACCGGCGCTTCGTCGCGACGAAATGGTGTTATTGCTGATCGCGGGTCTTTTTGTGTTCTACGTCGCAATGCGATGGGATGCCAGCGACATTGCCCGCCGCACGCGCCGCTCCGATGTTGCGTTTTGGCTACATCTCATGGCGGCGCCCATGCTGGTTCATCCGGCCTTCGCGCTGCTCGGTTTGCTGGGCGGCGGCGGTATTGGCTCCGGTCGCGCCGTAGCCGTTATCATCATCTATCTGGTGCTCGGATTATTGGCGCTGGCCATTGATCGGCGAGCCTTGCTGGTCTCTGCGCTTGTCTATGTTCTTACGGCGACGAGCACGCTCTTTAAGGCTGCAGGATCCGCCGGGCTCAGTTTTGCTCTGACCGCATTGATCATAGGGACGTTATTGCTCGTGTTGTCCGCGTTCTGGCATAGCGCCCGACGCCCCGTCATGGCGGCGCTCCCAGGCAACTTGCGCGCGCGGCTCCCCTCTGTATGAGGTGGGCGGCTCAGATCTGGCCGTGGCAGTGCTTGTATTTCTTGCCTGATCCACACGGGCAGGGGGCGTTCCGCGAGACCTTGTCACCACCGTCTTGAATACCAATGGGTGACTGACCAGCGTCATCGCCTCCAAAAGCGTTACCTGCCGCAGCATGCATGGCCTGCAGGCCTTGGCGGGGCGCGGGAAAGAGCGATTGGTCGGTTTCAGGTGTGCTGCGAACTTCGACATGGGACAAGAGTCTTGTCGTCGATTCCCGCAAATCCCCCAACATTGTCTCGAACATCGCGAAGGCTTCACGCTTGTATTCGTTCAGCGGGTCGCGCTGGCCATAGGCCCGCAACTGGATACCCTGACGCAGATGGTCCAGCGTAAGTAGATGATCCTTCCAGCTTTGGTCCAGACATTGGATAAGGAGGCTACGCTCCACCATCTTCATTGTCTCGGCACCGTAATTAGCCACTTTCGCAGCCATTTTCCGGTCCGAAGCCTCGGTGATCCGTTCGATCATCTCCTGCTCGGCGATGCCTTCTTCCTTGGCCCAATCCGCGACCGGCAGGTCCAGATTCAGCAGTCGAAGGCATTCTTCGTGTAAACCGTCGATGTTCCACTGCTCAGCATAGGAGTTGGGCGGAATGCAACGATGTACCAGCCTATCGATCGCATCGTATCGCATATCGTTCGCGTGGGCGCTGATATCGTCTGCCGACATGATCTCGCGCCGCTGCTCATAGATGACCTTGCGTTGGTCATTCATGACGTCATCATATTTGAGGACGTGCTTGCGGATCTCGAAATTGCGCGCCTCGACCTTTTGCTGCGCTTTCTCCAGTGCCTTGTTCATCCAAGGATGGGTAATCGCCTCGCCTTCCTGGATGCCGAAGCGTTGCAGCCATCCATCCATACGCTCCGAGCCGAAAATACGCATCAAGTCATCTTCAAGGGAGACGAAGAACTTGGTTCCCCCTGGGTCTCCCTGACGACCCGAGCGTCCGCGCAGCTGATTGTCGATACGACGGCTCTCGTGGCGCTCGCTGGCAATCACGAACAGGCCGCCAGCCTCGCGCGCGATCTCGCGGTCACGTGCGATCTCATCTCTGATCGCCTGCAGCTGCCTATCGCGCTCCTCGCCCTCCGATACGTCGGCGAGTTCCTGACGGACCCGCATCTCGAAATTACCACCAAGCTGGATATCGGTCCCGCGGCCCGCCATGTTGGTCGCTATCGTGACCGCTCCGGGGCGACCGGCCTGGGCAACAATCAACGCTTCGGTATCATGATATCGAGCGTTCAGGACTTGATGGGGTATCTTTGCTTCGCGCAAATAGCTCGAAAGCGTTTCCGACTTCTCGATTGAGATTGTGCCGACGAGCACGGGTTGTCTGCGCTTGTGACAATCCTCGACCTGGGCCTTGACCGCAGCGAATTTCTCGCGCTCGGTGCGGTACACTTCGTCGTCCATGTCCTTGCGCTGGACTGGGACGTTGGTTGGGACTTCGATCACTTCAAGCTTATAGATATCGGCGAACTCGCCGGCTTCGGTCATCGCGGTGCCGGTCATGCCTGCAAGCTTGGGGTAAAGCCGGAAGTAATTCTGGAAGGTTATCGATGCGAGCGTCTGGTTCTCGTTCTGGATTTCGACAAACTCTTTTGCCTCCAAAGCTTGATGCAAGCCTTCCGAATACCGCCGACCCTCCATCATACGCCCGGTGAATTCGTCGATAATGACGACCTTGTTATCCTTCACGATATAATCGACGTCGCGCGTGAAGTTCTTGTGGGCGCGCAGGGCCTGGTTGACGTGATGGACAAGGCTGACGTTATGCACATCGTAGAGGCCGCCTTCGCGCAGCAACCCGATCTCGCCCAGAAGCTGCTCGATATGCTCGGTGCCACTCTCGGTGAGGGTGACGCTGCGCTGTTTCTCGTCCTTTTCGAAATGCTCGGGCAAGAGGCGGGGGATCAGGGCGTTGACCTGCTTGTAGAGTTCCGAGTTGTCCTCGGTCGGTCCGGAGATAATCAGCGGTGTCCGCGCTTCGTCGATCAGGATCGAATCAACCTCGTCGACGATTGCATAGTTGAAGGGCCGTTGGACCATGTCCTCGATACGGAACTTCATATTGTCACGCAGGTAATCGAACCCGAGCTCATTATTGGTGGCGTAGGTAATGTCGGCGCCATAGGCAGCGCGACGCGCCTCGTCATTCTCCAAATCGTGGGAAACGACCCCCACCGTCAAGCCGAGGAAGCGATAAATCTGCCCCATCCATTCGGCATCGCGCTTCGCAAGGTAATCGTTCACCGTGACAACATGAACGCCCCTTCCGGCGAGGGCGTTCAGATAGACCGCCAAGGTCCCGACAAGAGTTTTACCTTCGCCGGTTTTCATCTCGGCGATCATGCCACGGTGGAGAACAATGCCGCCGATCAACTGTACGTCGTAGGGCCGCTGTCCGAGAACCCGCCGTGCAGCCTCCCTGACGGTTGCGAATGCATCGACTAAAATGTCGTCGAGAGTCTCGCCCGCCGCGAGCCTGACTTTGAAAAGGCGCGTACAGTCCGCCAGCTCAGAATCGGACAGCGAGTTCATCGCCGCTTCCTGCTGGTTGATGGCCGCGACCAACGGATTCAAACTCTTCAGGAAACGGTCGTTGGCTGAACCAAAAAGCCGTCGGGCAATCGCGCCGAACATCAATACCTCGGAGAATCGCAGGGGGCTCGCAAGAGCCGAGCAGACATAGGGATATCAAGGCGGGAAGTCAATGTCGCCGCCCGAGAAGCTTTAATGACGAATGTTGGAAACAAGAGAATCCGGGTCGAGATTGATATGGCGTTTCGCCTCTCCGACGCGACCGGGAGGCGGGAGGTCTTTGCCGTTGACGACGAGGTGCATTCCGCCCGCATTGCCCGTCCATAGCGTCAAGCCAGGTCGATCGGGCACCGGGAAGCTTTGTCCTGGCTCTAGCATCTTGGTCACGATTGGCTTGTTGTTTTCCGAGAGCTGGAACCATGTCGTCGCCGTAGCGATGATGACGATCTTGCTCGTCCCGGCGGGGACGGGTGACGGCGGCAACGATGGCGCGGCAGGTTCTTCTTTCGTCACAGGCGTTGCCGTCGGGCTATCCGCCACGGCCAATGGTGGCGCGGTTTTCTGGGCCGGCGGGGGAACAGGCTTCGGCGTGGCGACTGGTGCTCCCGCGGGAAGCTGGGCAGCGATTGGCGCCGGCGCCGGCGCCGGAATTGGGGCCGTCGGGCCCGGGTTGGTCGGCGCGGTTATCGATGCCGGCGGCGCGAGGGGTGGGGCAGTTTGGACGACAGGTTTTGCCACGGGCGCAGATGGCGCTGGTTTGGGAGCGATTATCGGCTTGGGTGCCATTTGGGCAGGAACATCCTCGACCTGGGGTAGAGAATCTCCCTTGTCGGAAGAGAGATAGTACCAGGTGCCATAACCCAGACCGACCAGTATAAGCGCAGTGAGGAGCAGACCGCTTCCAGGAATGCCCCGTTCTGTCAAAGGCATCGGAAACGTCAATTCGGGCTTGGCATTGAGTGAAGTTTGCTCCGCTTTGAAGCGTCGAACGATATCCTTGCCGTCAAAACCGAGATAGTCGGCATAGGCACGAAGAAAGCCCATGGCGTAGGCAGGGCCGGGAAGGCCTTCAAGTGACCCCGCCTCCAACGCAGCCAAATACTCGACACGAATTCGCAGTGCATCGGCAATATCTGTGAGGTTCCAGCCGAGCGCGTCACGCCGCTTAGCCAGCAATCCGGCAACGCCGTCTCGCGTACTATTCCACAATGTGGCCGACCCTTCTTGAGGGTCCTGACCTTCGTTTGGAACCTGATAAGGCTGCGAGAGCTTAGCCATTTCCTGTCATCGAAATAAAAACTGCTGACTTCTTGTAGCAGTTTATTTGCCAGAAGCACAGACGATCCGGCGAATTCCTAAACCGTGATCCCGTGATCGGCCGCGTAGTCGTGTAATTTCGACCTGAAGCTGTGATCGGACTGTTCCAATAGGTGTGAGACGAATAGAGACAACGGCCCGGAGTCGATTGTTCGAACCATCGCTTTGACCGGCCCAATCGAGCCGGGTGTCATCGAGAGGTGGCGGAATCCTAGCCCGATCAGGGCCATTGCCTCGAGCGGATTACCAGCCATTTCACCGCAAATCGACACACGAACGCCTGCCTTCTGGGTCACATGGAGGATCTCACGCAGGCAGCGAAGCGCCGGCGGCGATAGCAGATCATAGCGGTCAGCAAGGCGCGGATTACCTCGATCGGAGGCAAACAGGAACTGCATCAGATCGTTTGATCCAACCGACACGAAATCGACATGCTTGCATAAGGTGTCGAGCTGGAAGATCAGCGAAGGTACTTCGATCATCGCGCCGACCTGGATGCGCTCGGGCAGTTTACGCCCGCGCTGCTTTGCGCGCTGCAACTCCAGTTCAAGAATACGCCTTGCAGCAAGAAATTCTGCGGTCTCGGCCACCATGGGGAACATGACCGAGAACGACTGGCCAAAGGCTCCGAGAATCAATGCGCGCAGCTGGTGACGGAGCATGGTGGGGCGGTCGAGCGCAATGCGAATTGCCCGCCAGCCCATTGCCGGGTTTTCCTCTATCGTTTCTGGCAGATAGGGCAGGAGTTTGTCGCCACCGATATCGAGTGTCCGAAATACAACGGGTTTGCCGTTCGCCTGTTCCAGAATCCGCCGATAGAGATGGGCCTGTTCGATTACCGAAGGAAAGCTGCTGCGGATCATGAAGGGCAGCTCGGTGCGGTAGAGCCCAATGCCGTCGGCATTGCTGGCGTCGAGTTCGGGCAGATCGATCAGCAATCCGGCGTTCATGTAAAGGCCGACAGTGACGCCATCTTGCGTCATCGCGGGTAGGTTGCGCGCTGATTGGTAAACCGCACGCCGGGTTCGGCGTTCCGCGAGTCGCTGTTCGACGGCGACCTGAATATCTTCGCTCGGTCTGATCATGACTTGCGCGTTGTCACCATCAACCACAAGTAGATCGTCCGGCTCGATCTGGCTGAGTGCGCCCTTGCAGCGACCAACGACGGGAATATCCAGGGCACGCGCTACGATCGCGACATGTGAGGTGGGCGAGCCTTCCTCCAAGATGAGCGCGCGCAGTCTGCGACGGTCGTAGTCAAGAAGCTCGGCCGGTCCCATATTGCGGGCGATCAGGACCACGTCATCCGGGAGCTGGTCGCTCGGGATGATGGTGGTTTCGCCCGTAAGATGATGCTGCAGTCGATTCGCGAGGTCTTCGAGATCCGCGAGCCGTTCCCTGACATAGGGGTCGCTTATCTGTTTCATGCGCGCGCGGGTATCGTCGCGCACCTTCTGAACGGCGGCTTCAGCGGTCAGGCCGCTGCGGACCGCCTCGCGGATGCGCCCGAGCCAGCCGCGGTCCTCGGCGAACATGCGATAGGTCTCGAGGATATCGGCATGTTCACCGCCATCACCGAGCCCGCTGCTCGCCAGCAGACGATCAATCGCGCGCTGCATCTGCTCGATCCCGACATCGAGCCTGACCAATTCCGCCTCAGGATCCTCGGCAACGAACTGGCTGATCACGATGCTGGGCTGATGCAGCACTGCGATCCCAATGGCCACTCCGGGATTGAGACGCAACCCATCGAGCCGATGGGGCAGAGTAGCGATGCCCTCCGTCGGATGGAGTTCGTCCCGGCTGACGAGACCGCCGCCCGCGACAAGTTCCGCAAGCACCATGGCTACGGTTTGAAGCGTTTCAATCTCTTCGTCGGTATAGTGGCGACGGGACCGATTTTGGACCACCAGAACGCCGGTGACCTGACCGGATCGAAGGATCGGCACGCCCATCAACGAGTGATAGATTTCTTCGCCAGTTTCTGGACGATAGGCGAAGGCAGGGTGCGATTGGGCGTCGGACAGCGAAAGCGGTCGTGCCGTCGCCGCGATAACGCCAACGAGTCCCTCACCAAGACGCAGGCGGGTACGATGAACGGCCTCGGGGAACAGACCTTCAGTGGCATAAAGTTCGAGGATATCGCCGGCGCGCCGAATATAGGTCGAGCAAACCTCTGCCTTCATACTTGAGGCAATGCTCTGCACAACTTCTGTGAGCCGGTCTTCGGGCGAGCCTGAGCCGGCCATCACGATCCGTAACCGCCCGAGCAGGGAACGTGCCCCGGTGTCTCCCGAGCGATCATCCATCGGTGGCCTGTCCTCCGGTCTTTCTTATCCGTCCCCTTGGAATGTCACGATAATGTGGCGATCGCGGGGCAAGTGCAATGATGTGATGCCGCTTCGGCGATTGCCAAGGGCCGCATGAGCACCACTTATCGGGGTCCCAGCCAGGATAACACGCTAAATGACGGCAGGTTCCCGAAAAATGAGACGCGCTCTGATCGCCGTAAGGGCCTGATCCATCAATTCCGCGATAATGGCTTGTGCTGGCTCTTCACGGGCCACCATGCCGACGCTTTGGCCTGCCATGACGGAGCCGCCTTCAACGTCGCCGTCGATGACAGCGCGTCTCAGAGCCCCGGCCCAATAATGTTCTATCTCGAGTTGGGCATCTTTCTGATTGACCTCGCCCGCGTTGAACCGCACCACAATTTCCCGCTGGACCTCCATGAAACGCTTCGTGCCCTCGTTGGTGAGGGCCCGCACCGGGATGACGGGGAAGCGTGCATCGAACTGAACAGATGGTACGGCATCGCGGGCCGAGGCCTTGATGAACGCCTGTTTGAAGCGCGGATGGGCAATCGATTCGGTTGCACAGACGAAGCGTGTCCCGAGTTGGACGCCGGAGGCTCCAAGTTCAAGAAAGGACACGATCGTTTCGCCGCGGCCAATACCACCAGCCACGAAGATCGGCACCTCGGTAATATGCGGCAGGATTTCCTGGACCAGCACGTTGGTCGCAACGGGGCCGATATGACCGCCAGCTTCCATCCCTTCTATTACCATTGCATCCACGCCCATCCGCACCAGCTTTCGCGCCAGGACGAGGGCAGGGGCGAAACAAATCACTTTCTTGCCGGCCTGCTTGATCCGCTGGATCGCGGCCGATGGCGGCAGGCCACCAGCAAGCACAATATGGCCGACATCATGCTCAACGCAGACATCGATCAACTCGGTTAGTTGCGGATGCATGGTGATCAGATTGACGCCGAACGGCTTGGTGGTCAGCGACCGCGTCCCGGCAATCTCGGCCGACAGCAGCGCCGGTGTCATCGAGCCCGAGGCAATGACACCGAAACCACCCGCGTTGGAGATCGCCGCCACGAGGTGGCGCTCCGACACCCAGGACATCGCGCCACCCAGTATCGCCATTTCCACGCCAAGGAATTCGCGCCCTCTCGCCCAGAGGCTGTTAAGGATCGCGGTCTCGGCACTCTGGTCGAGCATTGCGGGCGGTTCCGGTGTGTTGGGGGGGATGGCAGCGCTCATCGTTCAGGCCGTATCCAGACCGTAGGCCGTGTGCAACGCCCGCAAGGCTAGCTCTAGATACTCTTCAGCGATCAGCACCGCGACCTTGATCTCCGACGTCGAGATCACCTGAATATTGATCTGGCGTTCCGCCAAAGTCTGGAACATCTTCTGTGCGACGCCGACATGGCTGCGCATGCCGACGCCAATGACCGAGATCTTTGCGACCTTGGTATCGGCTATCAACTCGTGAAAGCTCAACACCGGTCGCGCGTTTTCCAGCACCTTGACCGCCTTGGCTGCATCCGCCTTCGGCACCGTGAACGTCATGTCCGTCGTCGTGCCATCGCGGGAGACGATCTGCACGATCATGTCCACATTGATATTTGCATCCGCCAGTGGTCCGAAAATGGCGGCGGCAACGCCGGGTCGATCGGTAACTCCGGCGAGCGTGATCTTGGCCTCATCCCGGCTATAGGCGATTCCACTGACGACCTGCTGTTCCACAATTTCTTCCTCATCGACGACCAAGGTGCCGGGGGCATCGACGAAGCTCGACAACACCTGAACCCGAACCCGATGGTTCATGGCCATTTCCACCGACCGGGTTTGCAGGACCTTGGCACCTTGCGACGCCATCTCCAGCATTTCCTCGTAGGTGATCTTATCCAATTTGCGTGCCCGTGACACGAGCCTCGGATCGGTGGTGTAGACACCCTCGACATCCGTGAAGATGTCGCAGCGCTCGGCTTCGAAGGCCGCTGCAAGCGCCACGGCCGACGTGTCCGAACCGCCGCGCCCGAGCGTCGTGATTCGCTCGCCGTCCGCCACGCCCTGGAACCCGGCGACGACGGCGACCTCACCTGTCTCGGCCCGGGCTCTGATTTCGCTCAAGTCAATCGACTCGATGCGGGCTTTGCCGTGGCTGTCATCCGTCCGGATCGGGATTTGCCAGCCGAGCCAGGACCGCGCGGGCACGCCCAATTCCTGAAGGGCGAGCGCGGTCAGACCGGCCGTGATTTGCTCCCCAGAGGCGACGATCGAATCATACTCGCGCGCGTCGTGGAGTTTCGACGTCTCGTTGACCCAGCTCACAAGCTGGTTTGTCGTCCCTGCCATCGCAGAGACGACCACGATGACCTGGTGGCCAGCATCGACCTCGCGCTTGACACGGGCAGCGACCGCCTTGATCCGGTTAACGTCGGCGACCGAGGTGCCGCCGAATTTTTGCACGATACGCGCCATATTCTCTATTCTTTGTAGGGGTTGCGCAGGCGTTCCCCGATAATCGGAAAAAACGCCGCAGCCCCGTTCGCGTTGAAAGTTGCCATCGAACGGCGGCTATACATACTCTGTCGCCTTCGAATCAATCAAGCACAGGACCATACCGTTCCCGGATGGCACCTGCAGAGAGGATTTTTCCGTTGACCCAACCCGCAGATATCCTCCTCGACGCGACCGGGGCAACGGTTGATCCGGCTGAGATCGCCCGTTTCTCCAAGGTCGCCGAAGAGTGGTGGGATCCAGAAGGCAATTTCGCGCCTCTGCACCGCCTGAATCCGACGCGGCTCGCCTATCTTCGAGACCGACTCGGCCAACGTTTCGGTCGCACCGACGACTCGCCCCAACCCTTCGAAGGTTTGCATCTGCTTGATATCGGCTGCGGGGGTGGGCTTGTGGCCGAACCGATGGCTCGGCTTGGTTTCGCGGTGACGGGCATCGATGCTGCGGGCAAGAGCCTCAATATCGCGCGGGCTCATGCGTTATCGGCGAGCCTGGCAATCGACTATCGAGCAGCAACAGCCGAAGCCCTCGCCGCGAGTGGGGAGCAGTTCGACGTGGTTCTGGCGCTGGAAGTTATTGAACACGTCACCGAACTAGAGGCTTTTTTCGCCGCTATTCGTCGCCTTGTTCGGCCAGGCGGCGCGGTCATCATCTCGACCATCAATCGCACGGCTAAGTCCCTCGCGCTTGCCAAGATCGGCGCTGAATACCTGTTACGCTGGGTTCCCAGGGGCACCCACGACTGGAAGAAATTCCTGCGGCCTTCCGAGACGGCGGGCTATTGCCGCGGCGTTGGACTGGCAATCGACGATCTCACGGGGATGAGCTTTGATCCCTTCGCAGGTAGCTGGAGCCTGTCGCGTGATCTCGCCGTCAATTACGTGCTGACGGCCTGGCCACAGGACTAGTTCGCAACCAACCCTCGTGCTTGCCTGGAGCCAAACAATTATCGGGCCCGGAGTATCTAGGCGTCGGTTTCCGGCAGCCAGGGGATTTGGCCGAATTCTATGCCTTCTTCCTTGAGTGCCGTGGCCTCTTCAGGGGTCGCGCCGCCATAGATGCCGCGGGCCTCGGTCTCGCCATAATGGATCTTGCGGGCTTCCTCCGCGAAGCGATCGCCGACATGCTCGCAATTACCTTCCACTGCGCGTCGCAATGTCCGGAGAGCCTCGCGAACCTGAGCAGGGCTTGGCGTCGCCGGTTCTTGCGATTTCGCGACCCTTGGTGCCATTGGCGCGCGATCGACCTTCGTGTCGTTGCAAACCGGGCACGCGATCTCTCCACCCGCGGCCTGTTTTTCAAAGGTATCGCTATTGCGGAACCAGCCTTCAAAGCCGTGGCCGGCCTGACATTTCAATTGATAATGGATCATCCGTCCCGGTGACCTGTTGTTCCGCCGCCTGTCGCGTGGTTTGGCGACCGGGGGTGCCCGGCCGATCAAGTGTGAATTAACACTATAACAGGGGCTGCGACCAAACCCTATCATGGCGTAGCGACGGCACCATCGAGCGGGTTTCCGCTATTCGGGCAATATCGAGGGTCGCTGTCACGATCCCCGGCTCCGTGCCCAATTCGCCGAGCACTTCACCCCACGGGTCAATGATGAGGGAGTGGCCATAGGTCTGCCGACCATCGGCATGGGTGCCGGTTTGCGCGGGGGCGATCACGAAGCATGTATTCTCGATGGCGCGCGCGCGCAAAAGTGTGTGCCAATGCGCTTTGCCCGTTGGAACCGTGAAGGCCGCCGGGGAGGTCAAAATCGATGCCCCCGCCTGAGCCAGAGCGCGGTGCAGAGCTGGAAACCGCAGATCATAGCAGATCGTAAGTCCGACCACGCCAAACGGGGTCCCGACGATAACGGCGCGGTCTCCGGGCCGGAACTGGTTCGATTCGCGATAGCTTTCACCTCCCGCAAGATCGACGTCGAACATGTGGATCTTGTCGTAATGCGCGGCGATCCGCCCGCCTGGATCGAGCAGATAGGAACGGTTGGCCAGACGATCTTCCGCCGGGAGCTTGACCGCCAGCGAACCGGCGAGGATCCAGGCTCCGGTCTCTTTGGCCAGATCGGCGAAAACGGGCAGGATATAGGGAGATTCCTCGCGTTCAGCCTTCTCGAACTTGGGGCCGCGCTTGGGTTCCATCATAACGGCGTTTTCAGGTGTCAAAATGAACTCGGCACCCGCATCGCGTGCTCTGCGGATGAGGGTCGAGATCGTCTCGAGATTCGGGGCGACTTCCGCGCCGGCGCAAAGCTGGACGCAGGCGACTTTTACGCTGTCGGCCATGGGTTCGTGCCGCCCGTCAAACCACAAGTTTCGGATCGAGGTTGCCGGCTCGATCGAGGGCGTAGAGATCGTCGCAGCCGCCGATGTGTTCCCCGTTGATGAAAATCTGCGGGACCGTCATTCGGCCACCGGCACGGTTGATCATGAGTTTGCGCTGAACGTCGTCGCGACTTACATCGATCTCGGTGAAAGCTGCACCCTTGCGACCGAGCAGGCTCTTTGCACTCAGGCAATAGGGGCAGATGGGGGTGGTGTAGATCTCGACCGTTGCCACGCGCAGCCTCCGTCATATCGTTCCGTTCGCTTATGAAGATGGCTGTATCGCGCGCGTCGGGCAAGGGCGCAACTGCTGAGTTTTCCGCAAATCGGTCGCGCATTCGGCGACGAGAAAGTCGTGCTGGCGGGTCGCCATCAGCGCAAGGCCCGCGCGAGCGTCAGGGCATCGACCTTGGCCGCACCCGCTCGCTTGAGGGCTTGAGCGCATTCCTCAACCGTCGCACCCGTCGTGAGCACATCATCAATCAGCAGAAACGACTTGTCCTTGACCGTCGCTTTCGGATTGATCGCGAAGGCTGCGCGAACATTTTCCTGCCGGCTCAGACGACCGAGCTGCCCCTGGGGGCGGGTCCGACGACGGCGGATCAGGACTTCGAGGTCGACCACGACCTTGGTGTTACCGCTGCGCGCGAGCGCCGCCGAGAGGGCGTGACAGAGCAGGGCCGATTGGTTGTAGCGACGGCTGAATAGTCGGGTCCAATGCAAAGGGACCGGAACGATGACGGTCTCGGCCGAGATCAGTGGTGTGCCAGCGCGGGCAAGCCAGTCGCCAAAAGCCGGCACGCCTTGAAGACGGTCGCCATGCTTGAACGAAATGATGAGGCCACGGCTTTTGTCGTCATAGGCAAAGACGGCGCGAAGGCGATCGACGGCGCTGGTTGAGGCGATACAGACCGGGCACAGGGCATCCGCGCCCGCGTCATAAGGGAAGGGGAGCCCGCAACGGGCACATGCGGGCGATCCCAGAAACCTGATCCCGCTCCAGCACGGCACGCACAACCCCCGTGCCGAACCGATCTCGCCACCACAGGCGATGCAGGTCGGGGGCAAAATGACGTCGAGCAGCCGGGCCATTGCAGCGCGACCGTATCCTACACAAGCCATGATGGCCTTTAGCTTGAAAGGATGGCCAGAGGCTTCGCGCCCTATTATTGGTTCGTCCGCCACAGGCATCTCTTGGGTTGGAAGCCAAATCGTCCTATTTAAAGAGAACCACGGTTCTTCGAAAGACGCTTCATCATGGCCGATATCTCAATCCTCGATCTCGCTCCTGTCCCGCTCGGATCGACGCCGGGGGATGCCATTCGGCGTGCCCGCGACCTGGCACGGCATGCTGAAACCTGGGGGTATCGCCGCTACTGGCTGGCCGAGCATCACAACATGATCGGGATCGCCAGCGCGGCGACCTCCGTCGTCATCGGCTACGTGGCCGAGGGAACCAAGACCATCCGTGTCGGCGCTGGCGGCATCATGCTGCCGAACCACGCCCCCCTGGTGATCGCGGAACAATTCGGCACCCTGGCGTCGCTCTATCCCGACCGCATCGACCTTGGTCTTGGCCGGGCTCCTGGCACTGATCAGTATACCTGGCGGGCGATGCGCCGCGATCCTTCGGGCGCGGACCGCTTTCCCCAGGATGTCATCGAATTGCAGATGTTCTTCGGGCCGCTCAAGGAGGGGCAGGTTGTCCAGGCGGTGCCGGGCACTGGGTTGAACGTGCCGCTGTGGATTCTGGGCTCCAGCCTCTACGGCGCACAACTTGCCGCCCATCTCGGACTTCCATACGCCTTCGCGTCGCATTTCGCGCCGGAACAGATGATGGATGCGCTCGCGATCTATCGCGCCCGGTTCCAGGCCTCGGCGCAGTTGCAGCAGTCCCATGCGATGGTCGGCCTGAACGTCGTCGTTGCCGAGACCGATGAAGAGGCGAAGCGCCTGTTCACGACGGCACAGCAGGCCTTTACCAACCTGATCCGCGGCACAAGGGGGCTGATGCTGCCGCCCATCGACGATATCGAGACCTATTGGACGCCGGGCGAAAAGGCCCATGTCAGCGGGATGCTCCGCTGCAGCATCGTTGGCGGTGCGGAAACGGTCCGACAGGGCCTTGACCAGTTTCTTGCCAGGACAGGGGCTGATGAACTGATGGTCGCCTGCAATGTCTTCGATCCAGCCGCAAGGCTGCGCTCCTACGAGATGCTTGCGGATATCAATCGCGGCCTGGTGAAGCAAGCCGCCGCGTAAGGCCCCGGCCTTGACCCGGCACGGGCCGGACACGCGCGTCGAGATCGACAGCCTGGGTTCGATCGCCGTGCCGTCGGCCCGGCTCTGGGGTGCCCAGACACAGCGCTCGCTGCTTCATTTCGCCAACGGCAGCGAACGCATGCCGCGCGAGATGTTGCGCGCCCTTGGTGTCCTGAAAAAGGCTGCCGCCCTGACCAATCGAGATCTGGGGCTGCTGTCCGCCGATCTCGCCGCGCTGATCGCTGCGGCGGCGGACGAGGTGATCGAGGGCATGTGGGATGCCGAGTTTCCCTTGAGTATCTGGCAGACAGGCAGCGGCACCCAGACAAACATGAACGCCAACGAGGTCATCGCCAATCGGGCGATCCAACTGGCCGGCGGGATTGTCGGCAGCAAGAGCCCGATCCACCCGAATGATCATGTCAACATGTCGCAATCCTCGAACGATGCCTTCCCAACGGCGATGCATATCGCGGCGGCCCTGCTGCTCCGGGAACGCTTGATCCCGGCGATCGGTCAGGTTGCCGCAGCCATCGACGCCAAAGCCTGTGAATTCTCGGGCGTCGTCAAGCTTGGCCGAACCCATCTGCAGGACGCGACCCCGTTGACGGTAGGGCAGGAAATGTCGGGCTGGGTCTCGTTGCTGCGACGTGACCTCGACAGGCTCGAGATGGCGATGCCCGGCCTGTGCGACCTCGCCATAGGCGGCACCGCCGTTGGCACCGGGTTGAACGCGCCGCCGGGCTTCGCCGAACAGGTCGCCGCGCGGATCGCTGAAATGACGAGCCTGCCATTCCGCTCCCACCCCAATAAATTCGCGGCCCTGTCGGCCCATGACGAGTTGGTGTTTGCCAGCGGGGCGCTGGCGACCTTGGCCGGATCGATGATGAAGATCGCCAACGATATCCGCTGGCTCGCCTCTGGGCCGCGCGCGGGTCTTGGGGAATTCATCCTGCCGGAAAATGAACCCGGATCGTCGATCATGCCGGGCAAGGTC